>CALFNB010000297.1 GCA_937902425.1 uncultured Acetobacteraceae bacterium
TGTCAGGATGAACCCAGGAGCCTCTACAAGCCGGCTCACCGCTCAGAATGTTAGTTGGATCGCCAGATAACAGGAAAACTGATTGGTCTTGGCGCGGTTCTGTAGGCCGGTGCCAACCGAGGAAAGCAGATGCCAGTTTTCGGAAAAATCGTAGGTGGTGCCGACGTTGAAGCCGGTGCTTTCCCTGATGCCATCGGCGGATGATGTCTGGTGGAACACCTCGATCCCGACATTGAGTTGGTCGGTCGCTTTGCGCCAGAGCGCGGCACCGAAGAAGCTGTAATTCTTGTTGCCGACGCCTGGATTGATCCAGTAACCACCCCCGCCGTAAACCGTCCAGGGATCAAAGTCTTTCTGTAGCCATAGCGGCAGGAAGACCTGAGCATGTCCGGTGCTGAGGCCAAGCTTCTGGTTGCCGGCCGGCACTTCGATAAGCGGAAATATGCCGACCTGCGGGAACCAGTCATCTTCACCCGGCGTGATAAAGCGATATTTCGCACCAAGTTCGATATCGCCAAGGGCGAAACCGATGCGGCCGCCAGTTGGCGCCGTGTAGTCCCGTGGGATGATTGCATGAAGTTGCAGATTGGGGAGCGCCCCATAATTTACTTCCAGACCCGGCAGGGTCCCGCTCCATCCCCCGGCTGTCCTGGTTCCCAGCGAGAGCATGTTGATTTCGAAATGTTGGAAGTCCACTGGTTCTGGATCGTCCGTGCGGAACGGCGGGCCGGCGAACGTCGGTGAAGTGAGCAGCAGCACGACGGCGAGTGCGCCGGCCGAGCGTAACGGCAAGGGGCGCATCAGTGTATCATCACCAGGCCGACGCCGGCGGCGGCGGACAGCAACACGACAACGAGAGGCGGCGTCCGCCAAACGACCAGCCGAACGAGGCCAGCCACGGCGACCGCGAAATCCGCCGCTTCCAGCACGGCGCTTGTCCAGACGGGATCGTAAAGCGCGGGCCGGGCACGGCCTGTGCCGCGCCATAGCCTGCCAGGAACATGTTGTCTGAAACCCATCCCGGCACCACGACATCATCGCGCGACAGCGGCAGTACCACATGCCTGCCGCCGAACACGAGAGCACCAGAGCGATAAAGGGCGCTGAACAGCGCAAGCGCGCTGTCTTTCACTGGGACGAAGGCCAGAGCCAGCAGCAGGAAAAGCAAGCCGAGACATGCGATACCCGTCCGGCGAGACACCGGCATGGCAAAGTCATCGGCCGATGTTTCGGCACCGTCGCGGCAGAACGCCAACCCTGCCACGCCGCCAAGAACGATCGCGCCGACCTGCCCGGGCGAGCCGGGAACAAGCAGCATGAGGATGATGGCGAGCGTCGCGATCGACGCACGAGGTCGGTCCGGACAAAGACCACGCGCCATACCCAACACCGCCTGGGCGACAACGGCGACGGCGACCAGCTTCAGTCCGCGAAGCAAGCCCGCACCCAGGGGCGAGTCGGCGATGCTGCCAGCGCCGTAGGCGAACAGAAGCAGCATAAAGGCGGACGGCAAGGTGAAGCCAATCCAAGCGGCCAGCCCGCCCAGATAGCCGCCACGCATCAGCCAAATCGCGAAACCGGTCTGGCTCGATGCAGGTCCCGGCGGAAACTGGCACAGAGCCGCCAGATCGACAGAGGCCCGCTCACTCAGCCAGCGTTGCCGCTCAACAAATTCCGCGCGGAAATAGCCGAGATGAGCGATCGGCCCGCCGAACGAGGTCAGGCCGAGTTTAAGAAACCCCGCGAAGACCTCACCTGGGCTTCCTTGAACTGGTGCGTCGCTCACCGGTCGCCTCGTTCGCCGACGGTTGTCCAAGTGCTTCGCCGGTGAATTCCCGCAGTCGCTCCTTCGCCAGCGCGAGACCCTGCAATCCGAATTCGGTCGCCCGATAGAACTTCCGCGTAGAGCGTCCCGCGCGCTCCACGCGCGAGGTCAGATAGCCGCGTTGTTCCATGGTATGGAGCATCGGGTAGAGAGTGCCGGGACTGAGGCGGTAGCCGTGCGTGGCAAGTTCGTCGATCATCCACTGGCCATAGATTTCGTGCTCGGCGGAATGGTGCAGCACGTGTAGCCTGATGAACCCCGCGAGAAGGTCGTGATGCTCCATGGTCCGGCTTCATTCTGGCTATCCACTATCGAAGTCCGTTTTCGAAAATCGATAGTGATGTTGCACGGCGGCGATGTCAACCGCGGGCCCGTGACCTGGCACCCTGCAAGCAACTGTGGTCAACCCAGCCCGTTACACAAGTCAAGATTCATGAAACCGGACGGAGGCGCTGAAAAGATTGGGCTCCGTTTCATAAGGGAGCAAGAGCCACCGATATTCGCGGGCATCGACAGACGGTGAGCGTGGTGCCGTGGCTCAGGTGACGGAACCGCCGTGTCGAACCTGCCAGCGGGGGTTCCCAATGAACAAACTGCTCGGTCAGGCCGTCGAAACCGTTCGTGCCTTGCCGCCCGACGAGAAGGACGAAATCGCCCGGGCCATGCTCGCCTTGGCTGGTGCCAGGCCCGAACCGATCGAGGCGGCACATTTACCAGCGATACTGGAAGGTCTGGCCCAGGCTCGGCGCCGGGAGTTCGCCCGCCCGGCTGAGGTGCAAGCCGCGTTCCGCCGCCATGGCGGGTGAGGCTCGTTTATACGTCTCGGGCTATCGCGGATCGGAGCAGCGCGCGGCGGCGCGCATTCCGCGATTCTTGAACGACCGTGTCGGCGGAGCACCGGCCCATGCCCACCACGTGCGAAAACCCGTGCCACTCCTTCCCACGTCCGGATATAACGACCCCATGGACTGGGACCTGCCCGCCATCGTGCTGAACACCCGCCCCTACGGCGAGGGCGACGTCATCGTCACGCTGATGACCGAGGAACATGGCGCGCATCGCGGCCTCGCGCGTGGCGGGGCATCCCGCGCCCAGGGAGGGCTTTGGCAAGCCGGGAATTTCGTGCAGGCCCGGTGGCTGGCACGGATGTCCGATCAACTGGGCAGTTTCAGTGGCGAACTGATCTACGCCACGGCCGCGTCCGTCATGGACGATCCGTTGGCGCTCGGGATGCTGACCGCGATTTGCGCCCAGGCGGAGGATGCACTGCCGGAACGGGAGCCGCACGAGCCGGTGTTCTCCGGACTCATTCGCCTGTTGCCTCGCTTGGCGCTTGGTCAGGTGGTTCTGTCGGAATTGATCATGTGGGAGACGGTGCTGCTCGCCGATCTCGGCTATGGGCTGGATCTCGCAGGCTGCGCCGTGACCGGGGCGACCGAGGGGCTGGCGTTTGTCTCGCCGAAAACTGGCCGTGCGGTGACGGTGGAAGGGGCGGGGATTTGGTCGGACCGGCTGCTGCGGCTGCCGTCATTCATGACCGGTGCGGCGGAATCGGGCCCCGAGGACTGGCGCGACGGACTGCGCCTGACCGGGCATTTCCTGGCCCGCGATCTGTTCGGCGGACGGCATCGGCCGCTGCCCATGGCGCGCGAGATGCTGTACGACCGGGTCGCCGCCCTGGTGGCCGATTCGACTCCGGCCCCTGGGGTGCCCGATCTGGAGGACCGCGATGCCGGATGACTTCGCCGGACATATCGAAGACACCGCGCTCAAGGATGCCTTGTCCGAGCGCTACCTCGCCTACGCGCTGTCGACCATCATGTCGCGTTCGCTGCCGGATGTGCGCGACGGCCTGAAGCCGGTGCATCGCCGGTTGATCTACGCGATGCATCAGTTGCGGCTCGATCCCACGGCCGGCTTCAAGAAATGCGCCCGCGTCGTCGGCGACGTGATGGGCAAATACCATCCGCACGGCGACCAGTCGATTTACGATGCCATGGTCCGCATGGCGCAGGAGTTCGCCGCCCGCTACCCGCTGGTCGAGGGCCAGGGCAATTTCGGCAATATCGACGGCGATAACGCAGCCGCGATGCGCTACACCGAAGCGCGGCTGACCGAGGTCGCCCGCGCCATGCTGGCCGGCATCGACGAAGACGCGGTCGATTTCCGCCCCACCTATGACGGGGAGGAAAGCGAACCCATCGTCCTCCCCGGCTCATTTCCCAACCTGCTGGCCAACGGCGCGGCCGGGATCGCGGTGGGCATGGCGACCTCGATCCCACCGCACAACGCGGGCGAGGTCTGTGCCGCCGCGATGCATCTGATCGCCAATCCGGGATGTTCGACCGCCGACCTGCTGTTGCACATGCCCGGTCCCGATTTCCCCACAGGCGGCACATTGGCCGAGGACCCGGCCGCGGTGCTGGCCGCCTATGAAACCGGCCGCGGCGGCTTCCGGCTGCGCGCGAAGTGGGAGGTGGAGAAAGCCAAGCACGGCACCTGGCAGATCGTGGTGACACAGATTCCCTATCAGGTGCAGAAGGCGAAGCTGATCGAGCAGGTCGCGCAGTTGATGGAGGACAAGAAACTCCCGCTGCTGGGTGATATCCGTGACGAGTCATCGGATGTGATTCGTCTCGTGTTGGAACCGAAAACCCGCGGTGTCGAACCCGAGGTGCTGATGGAGACGGTGTTCCGCGCCACCACGCTCGAAACCCGGTTCCCGTTGAACATGAACGTGCTGGATGCGACCCGCACCCCGCGGGTGATGTCGCTGAAGGAGGTGCTGCAAGCCTGGCTGGAGCACCGGCATGAGGTGCTGGTCCGCCGGTCCAATCACCGCCTCGCCGCGATCGACCGGCGGATCGAGGTGCTGGAAGGCTACCTTCTCGTCTATCTGAATCTCGACGAGGTGATCCGGATCATTCGCGAGGAGGATGAGCCGAAGCCTCGCCTGGTGGCGCGGTTCACACTGACGGACACCCAGGCCGAGGCAATTTTGAACATGCGGCTGCGTAGCCTGCGGCGGCTGGAGGAAATGGAAATCCGCCGCGAGCACGATAAACTCACCAAGGAGCGCAAGGGGCTGCGTGCGCTGTTGGACAACGACAAGGCGCGTTGGAAGCGTATCTCGGTCGAATTGGAAGACATTCGCAAGAAATTTGGTTCGGGCCCGTCAGGCGATCGGCGAACCGAACTGGGTGTCGCACCCGCGGCGATCGATTTCTCCTTCGAGGCGCTTGTCGAGCGCGAGGCGATCACTGTTGTTTTGTCCGACAAAGGCTGGATCCGCGCGGTGAAGGGGGCGGTCGCCGATGCGGCCGAATTGAAGTTCAAGGAGGGCGATAAGCTGCGGCTGCTGTTGCCCTGTCACACCACCGATCGGCTGGTGCTGTTCGCGACCAACGGCAAGTCGTTCACGTTGAAGGCGGCGGACGTGCCGCGAGGCCGCGGTGATGGTCAGGCACTGCGGTTGATGGCCGACCTGCAAAATGAAGATGATGCCGTCGCGTTGTTCGTGCCGATGGAGGGGATGCGCTACCTGGTCGCCTCCGCGTCCGGCCGCGGTTTCCTTGTTCCGGGTGCGGAACTTGGCGCGGAGAAGCGCACCGGTAAGCAGATTCTGAATTTGAAACCCGGCGAGCAGGCCGCGTTCTGCATTCCGGCGGATGGCGATCACATCGCGTTGGTTGGCGAAAACCGCAGGCTGCTGGTGTTCCCGTTGGATCAGATCCCCGAAATGGTGCGTGGGGCGGGGGTTATCTTGCAACGTTACAAGGACGGCGGTCTGTCCGATGCGAAGGTGTTCCGTCTCGCCGACGGATTGACCTGGCGGTTGGGTGAACGCGTTCGCACCGAAACCGATTTGCGCGAGTGGTTGGGCGAGCGGGCGCAGGCCGGCCGGATGCCGCCGAACGGGTTTCCGCGCGGGTTGAAATTCTGAGTGAGAAGTTCGTTTCGCGATGTGTCGCGTGGGCACGTTGGTCTGCGATGTCTAAATTTTGTTGTGTACAATTTATGCGCGGCGTTCCGTGGTTTCATTGACCGCATGAAGAAAAACTTTACCACGGAGACACAGAGAAGTTGTCGGTGCCTTGCTTGATTTTCCTTTTCTCAGTGTCTCTGTGTCTCCGTGGCGAAACTTACCTTTCGCATTTTCGCGCACACCCTTGGCAATCGGATATATTACGCGGACATATCTTTCCCAGTATGACTGACGCCCGCGGCAACCCGTCCACTCAGCCACCGGAGGCTAACGCTGCCTCGAAGCTCGCGCGTAGGCCGGCCTCCGGCAGCCCACGCTGGATCACGACGATCTCAGTGCCCATACCGCCCCACGCCCGCTCAGCCTCCGGTGACAGCGTGACCAGCCGGTGCAGCACGTGATGCACGGCCTGGAGGACCACCGGCCGTGCGACGCCGGCGATCCGCGCAATGCCTTTCAGCCGCAACACGTTGGCTCCGTGCAGAGACAGCAGCGAATCGAGCCACAACGCCAAAGCCGGCCCAGGGATCGGTTGCTCGGCGCGTAGCACGATCGAGGAGATGGCATCATGGTCGTGGTGGTCATGCGCGTGGTCATGCTCCTGAGCGGGCGGCCGCAGCCAGTTCGCCGGCCGCTCCTCCGGCCCCAGCCCGAACACATCGTCCGGCGTCACCTCGCCATCGACGACGCGGCGGATCGGCGCATGGGCGTTGAACGCGCGGATCGCCGGCTCCACCGCGTCCGCGTCCGCCGGCGCGACGAGATCGGTCTTGGTCAGCAGAATGCGATCGGCGAACGCCAGCTGATGACGTGCCTCCGCCTGCTGCTGGAGTTGCGCGCGGATGTGCATCGCATCCGCCGTCACCACGATGCCATCGAGATGACAGAGCTGGTTCGTGTCGGTCAACGTGTGCACCACCGGCGCCGGATCGGCGAGGCCCGTCGTCTCGATCGCGATACGCCGGAACCACGGCAGTTCGCCGGTCTCCCGCTTGCGGAACAATTCATCGATCGTGTCGAGAATGTCGCCGCGCACGGTGCAGCAGATGCAACCGTTCTTCAGCAACACCGCGTTCTCGATCGCCTGCTCGATCAGCAGGTGATCGAGGCTCACTTCACCAAACTCATTGATGATCACGGCGGTGTCGGCCAGCTCCGGTGCGCGCAGCAGCCGGTTCAATACCGTCGTCTTGCCGCTGCCGAGGAACCCGGTGATGACCGTCACAGGCACCGAGTTACGCACATCGCGGCGGTCACTTCGCATTGTCCTGGAAATCCTTCACAGTATCGGAAACGGCATGCGGGAGGAGATATGACCATGGCGGATGAATCCCATGATATGCGGCTGATATCCCGCGACAAGCTCGCCGGGTTCGGCAACGTCGGCGAGGGGATGAGCATGCAGCTCACCAGTTCCGGCCGGCGCATTCTGTGGCTCGCCCATGAATCGGCCCCGAAGAATTTCACTGGTGTCGATGTCACCGATCCGAAGCAGCCGCGGGTCATCTGCCAAACCGAGCTGCCGCACCGCAATGTGCGCTCCAACTCGCTGGAAGTTTGCGGCGACCTGATGGCGGTTGCGTACCAGACCAGCACGCACGGACTGCGGCCCGCCGGCGTTGAGATGTTCGACATCTCCAACCCCGAGGCGCCGCGCCCCGTTGGCTTTTTCGACTGCTCCGGCCCGTGTTCGCGCGGTGTGCACCAGGTGTGGTTCATCGACGGCAAGACGGTGTATTTCGCTGGTGGAGCGCCCGATTTCACGCCGCGCGACCTGCTGGACGACCAGCCGTTCCGCGCGATCGATGTGAGCGACCCAACCAAACCGCGGGAGATCTGCCGCTGGTGGTACCCCGGCGTCGCCGAGGGGGATGCGGCTCCACCTCCGCCTCGGCACCCAAAATTCAACAGCGGGTGGCGCGCGCACAACACCAATGTCTATCCGGAACGACCCGACCGCGCGTATCTCGGTTATCTCGATGGCGGGGCGATCATTCTCGACATCGGCGATCTCGGTAGCCCGAAGCTGGTCGCGCACTGGAATCCGCACCCGCCGTTCCCCGGCTTTACCCATACCGCGATGCCGCTGTTCGACCGCAACCTGCTCATCTGCAGCGACGAATGCGTGCGAGATGGGGGCGCGGACTGGCCAAAGCTGGTGTGGGTCCTCGACATGCGGCTGGAGAGCAACCTTGTCTGTATCTCGACTTTGCCGTTGCCGCCGGTCGAGGAACACCAATTCAGGGGCGGTCGTTACGGCGCGCATAATCTGCACGAGAACCGGCCAGGACCGGCGTTTCGGTCAGATACGTTGGTGTTCGGCACTTATTTCAATGGCGGCGTGCGGGTGCACGACATCACCAATCCGTTCCAGCCGAAGGAGATCGCGTATTATGTGCCCGAGGGCCCCTCCGCCGATCGGCCGGCGATCCAGATCAACGATGTGTACGTCGATGAAAATCGGCTGATCTACACGGTCGACCGCTTCATTGGCGGGCTTTATGTCATGGAAATGACGGTCTGAGCGAGACCCCTTCGGGGAATGTCCGCCGAAACGGGCTTAGTGGCAGCGTCTCGCCGGTCCAGAAATGCTGGAATGGCATGGGTAGATCGCCGGTCTCGAAATCCCGCGGCCGCATCGTTATGACTTCGTTGCCGTTCCAGAACGCCAGATCCGCGCGCACCCAGGCGCCATTGTGTTGCCATAAGGCTCGTGGCAACGGGCGTAGAGCCGACCAGCACCAATCCTCCGCCTGATACAGTCCATGGAACCGCGCCAGTGCGGCGGTCAGGGTGACGCGATGACGCTCGACATGAGCGGCGACGGCATTGAGATAATGCGTGATGCCGCGGCGAAGACCCTCATTGTAATCGCCGCAACTGGCGAACAGCCAGGATCGCACGGCTTCCATCCGCGCAGCATGATCCGCACCGCCCGCACCCCAGGCGGCGGCGGGTAGTGGCAGCGAATTCAGCCGCAGCGGGGCGGCACTGACGTCGACCGCCGGCAATCTGGCGTCATCGGCGGCAATCGTACTGGGCAACCGATCCAGACCGTAGAGGATTCGCGGCAGAGTCATGATGCATCCTCCTATGCCAGGCGATCGCGCATCGCAACCGTTTGTACTTCGTCTCGCCGTGTGCGGTGCGACCGGGGGTCAATTCAACGAAATCGCCGCGGGAAATGCCGCAAGCGTTACCACTAAGCGACACTAAGACACTAAGAAGAAAGAACTCCAGGATCACGCTGACCTTTTTCGTCTCTGTGCCTTAGTCGCTTAGTGGTAAAGCTTTTTCTTGCCAGGTTGCAACGGAACCTCAAATGAGGGCGTCCGAGCAGTATACCGGCCACGTCGCGCATTGACACGTTCTGGGATCGCGCCGGGTTTGGCGCTGGTTGGCCTCGGCCGGGAGCACGATCGCAGGTTTCGGCATCGCGCCAGCGGGCCCTCAGGCCACGTCCGTGTATGACGAAAGTGGCCGCGGGCGCCGAAGCGGTCCTTGGTGGCGGCGACTGTTAGTATAATTTGCCTTATGTGTTAGTTTGCGTTAGAACAGCCGGCGAACACAGCCGGCGGCATGGGCCGTCGCGCCTGAATTGAAGGGAACCGACCGAATGCTCGCCGTTCGCCGTACCGATGCTCTGGCCCAGTGGGTGACGCCATGAGTATCATTTTGGCAGGCCCGAACAACAAGGTCGTGATGGCCGCGCCGGGGAGGCCGATGCTCGCGGCGCCGCTGCCGGGCACCGTGCCAATCACCGTCGTCACCACGAGTTTGACCGCGGTCGCCGGCCTCACCGGCTGGTGGGATGCCGGAACGGCCGCCGGCGTGCTCAGCCCGACGGGCACGCCATTGACCGCGTTTGGCGCCACGGCCGGGTCCGTGGCCGATAAGTCAGGCGTTGGCGCCGCTCTGACGGTGTGGCACCAGGCCACCAGCGGCACCACGGCGCCGTTCGCGACCGGGCACCTGAACGGACTTCTGGGCGGGCTGGGACGCAACATGGTGGTCCCGCCCAATCTGCCGCGATCCGGCCAGCAACTGCCGGTCATGGACCCGGACCAGGGCCTGATCGGCGCCGCCATGGCTCTGGGCTCAAGCGCGCCGTGGACCGTGTTCCTGGTCTGGTCGCGGCCCAATTGGCGGCAGAGCAACCCCGGTTCCAGCACACTGCTGAGCATCGGCGGCACCGCGGTCCTGGCGGCTGACAACAGTTCTGGCACCGGCCGGCTGGTGCTGTTCCCGGGCACCCAGCAAACCGTGCTGAGCAGCGCGTTGACCCGCCGTCACACGCACGCCGCGATCCTGAGGAACAC
This sequence comes from uncultured Acetobacteraceae bacterium, assembly GCA_937902425.1. Taxonomy (GTDB): domain Bacteria; phylum Pseudomonadota; class Alphaproteobacteria; order Acetobacterales; family Acetobacteraceae; genus Rhodopila. The sequence goes on from CALFNB010000297.1 coordinate 10,130, forward strand.
GCCCGGCGTCGGCGTCGATGTCTGGCTGGATGCAGCCCGGGTCGCCACCGCCGCGGCCAATCCGCTGGCGGCATCGCTGAGCGCGCCGTTGCTGTTTCTGCACAGTGGCTCCGGCACCGGCGGCGCCGAGTGCTGGTTTCACGAGGCCGCCGTGTGGGGCAGCGCGCTCGCCGCGCCTGGCGTCGCCGCCGTGCAGTCGTATCAGGCGCGCTGGACCCGCGGGCCGCGCAAGGGCATCCAGATCATGGTCACCGGCCAGTCGAACGCCGGCAACGGGCTGAACGACGGCGCCTGGCATTTGCTGGCGCAAGGTGTGGCATGGCATTTGGGCGCGCTGGGGTATGGCGTGGTTGGCGCCTATGGCAGCCCGCCGGCCGCCACCTGCATTCATGGCGAGGGCATCTATCCGGTCCCGGCCCTGGGTCTCAGCGGTTCGTTCCTCACCAACAATGGCGCCGATCCCTCCACCTGGGCGTTCGGGAGCGATGGACTGGCGGTGCAAACCTGGCTCCAGTCCAACACCGCGGCCGCCGATGCCGCCGATATCGCCGCCATCCTGTGGCCGTGGTCGGAGGACGACTGCACCCGCCAGTACAGTGAAAAGGCGACCTATGAGGCGGCCGCTCGCCGCTTGCTGTCGCTCGAGCGCGGGGTGCTGGCGCGCTCGGCCGCGAGCCTGCCGCAGGTCTGGTGGTCGGCGATTCCGTTCTCCTATGGCAACAACGACGCCGGCGTGCAAATGCAGCGGGAGGTGGTGGCGGATATGACCGCCGACGCGACGCAGAACGTGACGGTGGTGTTGCCGCAGACCTCGGACAGTCTGCCGCGGAGCATTGGCGGGGCGGCACTGGTCTACGATCCGGCCACGGGGCTATGGAGCGGCGGTGACCCCTTGCACCGCGACATCCCGGACAATCAACGCTTTGGCCGGCTGGCGGCGCCGCTGGTGGCGCGTGCAATTCTGGCTTCCGGCGGAGGCGACACCGTATCGACCATTCCGGCTGGTGTGCCCGCCGCCGGAGGGCCGGTTGTGACTCACGTTTACCGGCAGTCGAGCACGAGCCTGATCGTAACGGTGCTGCACGATTGCGGGACCGATCTGATCGTGCCGGCCACTCAGGCGGCGGTTGGCGCGGGCTGGGCGGTGATGGATGGCGGCTCGGTGGCTTCGCCCGGGACGATTGTCGCGGCGACCGCGTGCGTTCGGCTCAATGCGACGCAGGTGACCGTGACGTTGGCCCACGGATTGGTGAATGGCAGCGCGGGATGCCGGTTGTTTTATCCGTACGGTGCGGGAACGATCGGCCGCGGCGACGCGGTCACCGACAATTTGTCTCTGGTTGCCATGCCGGCGGGGTGGAACATTGCCGCCGATCTTGGGGCGGGGTGGAGCCTGAATATGCCGGTGCATGTGCCGATGGCGGCGGCCTCGGGGGTCGTGCTGAGCGATACGCCATAGCTGGTGACTGGATGGGACGGCGACGCCATCCCATCCATCCCATGGCCGCCGCGGTTGCTTCGTGGCGGTGACCATGATCTCGATGGCGCGAAGCGGTGGGTCGGCTGGGATCGACCCTGGCGTTCCACACTTCGTCAGGTGCGGCAAACGTTCGCATGCCGGTCAGAAATCTCGTGTCGGCCTGTTGCACCGTGCATGGGTCTGGGTGCGATCCTGACGCGGTTTGGCATTCATTCTGACAAAGAAATAGTTCAACACCGGGAACCACGGAGAAATACAAACCAAGACCTTTGCCGGTTGCTCCGTGGCAAGACATCGGGGCATGGCGTTTCATCGTGATGAACCCGCGTGCGGTTCCGTGGTTCTCGGTGTGCTCCGTGGTGAAGACCGCGAACCGGACATTCGTTTGGCCCGCTGTTGTTGGGACCGGAGGGCCTCGCGCCGTTTTTCCCGCCGGCCGAAATCTGTGCATACTGAAGACGGCGACCGGAGGGCTGACACGATGGCACCGAAACTCGGCTACCTGCTGCCCACGCGTGAGCAGATCATGGAGGGCAAACCCGACGCGGCCTCACTGTTGGGGCTGGCCGCGCGGGCCGAGGCTGAGGGTTTCGACTCGGTCTGGGTCGGCGATTCGTTGCTCGCCCGTCCGCGGCATGAACCGCTGACGTTGCTCGCCGGTGTCGCCGGCCGGGTGCCGCGGGTTGAACTGGGAACAGCGGTCTTGCTTCCGGCGCTGCGCAATCCGGTGCTGCTGGCGCATCAGGTCGCCACGCTCGATCAGGTGTCCGAGGGCCGGCTCATCCTCGGCGTTGGTTTCGCCGCCGACGTGGCGAATATCCGCGCCGAGTTCGCCGCCGCCGGCGTGCCGTTCGAGAAACGGATCGGCCGGATGATGGAGGGGCTACGCCTGTGCCGCGCGCTGTGGACCGGGCAGCCGGTCGACTGGGAGGGACGCTGGCCGGTGCGCCAGGGCGTGCTCGCGCCAACTCCGTATCGGGCGGGCGGACCACCGCTGTGGATCGGTGGCAACCTGCCAACCAGCCTGGAGCGCGCAGGCAAATTCTTCGATGGCTGGTTCCCGATCGCTCCGGCGGCGGATGCGTTTGGGGCGGGCCTTGTTCGGGTGCGGGAGATCGCCAAAGCCGCCGGCCGCGATCCGGCTTCGATCGCCGGCGCGATGTACCTGACGATCGCGATGGACGAAGACGCGGCGAAGGCCAAGGCGCGGTTGGACTCGTTCCTGGAGCGGTATTATCTGCGGGCCGCCGCCGCGATCCGTGCCCACCAGGCGTGTTACGCCGGCCCGGCCTCAGGGGTGGCGGCGTATCTCAACGGTTATGCACGGGCGGGCGCCGGTCATCTGGTGATCCGTTTCGCCGGTGCGCACGAGACCCACCTGACCGCGCTGGCGAAAGTCCGCGCCTCTCTGGGCTGGTGAGGCCCCCGAAACGGCCGCGCCGGCGCGCAGCGCTTCGGCATCCGGACGCCGCCGCCCCCCTGTTAAC
>CALFNB010000298.1 GCA_937902425.1 uncultured Acetobacteraceae bacterium
ACTGAGCGGTGTCGCGCGCTCGAGCCACCTGGGATTGATCTGGTGCGCCAGACCCTGGCCGATTAAGCGATCCGTAAGCTCGGCTTTCGCAAGCTGGCGACGGTGTTCATCAATGGCGACCGGGGCCGCGCCAGTAAGGACATTTCCCTCCACGCGGCGGTGGGGCGTGGCTGGCGTTTGACCACAACCGCCTTGCATCCAGCCGCGGCGCTCCGGCGGGGCCGCTTTCCGACGCGTGACGGACAGTCATGGTCAGGCCGACCTCAGTCGACCGTCATCGCGAGCAGACAGTCTGGGCGAGCAGACAGTCTGGCGTATTGGTGCCGCGCGCGCGTTCGTGCTATCCGTGGGGGAACCGAATTCGTGAGGAGCCGATGATCCATCATCTCTCGATTGCCGCGCGAGACCCGAAGCAAGCCGCCGGAGTGCTCGCCGAACTGATGGGTGGAACCGCGATACCGTTCCCGCCCAATCCAGGCAGTTTCTTCGCGCTGCAGCTTGACGAGCACGGGTCGGGCGTGGAGGTCTACCCGGCGGGAACCCAGCTTCAGCCGGGTGGGACGGTCGGCGGCAGCTTCGTGAAGAAGGCGGCGCGGGGCTATGGCTCAACGCATTTCGCGCTCAGCGTGGCGACCGACGCCAGGACCGTTCAGGCGATCGCCGAGCGCGCGGGGTGGCAATGCTTCGACTGTAATCGCGGGCCGTTCCATGTGATCGAAGTCTGGGTCGAGAACGAAACGATGGTTGAGATCCTGCCGCCCGAGTACGCGCGCGAATATCTCGCGTTCACGCGTCCCGATAACGTCAGGGCGGCCATGGCGGCGGCATCGACCGCGTCCGCGCGCCAGCGCTGAGCGACCCGGTATCGCGTCGCGCCGGTCGGCGTCTGGCGGCATTCTTCGGCGCCGGTCAGTTGGCCGCCGCGACGGACGTTTTAGTTGCCTGATCGTTACGGGTTGGGTGACGCCTCGCCTGACGATTGCCGGCATAGGCGGAACGTTGCGTTTGTGATGAGTTCCCCACGGCGTGGCCGTTAAAGCCTGACATTTGCGCGGTGGCGACCGCCGAGTAACTCTCGCCCAGGGCGTTGGCGGACCGTGTGGGATCGGTGGTGTCGAGAGCGGCCATCGCCTCGGGGTTGGCGGCGATCGTTTCCGGTGATGGTCCCTGGGCCGCGGCGGGAGGCTGACGGTCTTGCGATTGTGACTGGTGCCGCCGGAGGCGCTCGGCGATGTCGGTCTCGGCGCGGACGTTCGTTGGTTGGGCTTCCGGCGAGGCCTCGGCACGGCGGGTCTGGTGACGCTCCAACCGGGCCAGGTTGTTGCCGAAGGCCTTGTCCATGGCGACGATACTGCTTCTCGTGGATCGGCGCGCCGCGTCCTCCTCGCCGCCCAGGATGTGGTGGACACTGTCGACGATCATCTCGTGGAACATGAGGCAGTGGCCGGCGAGCATGGCCTCGATCGCGTCGTACGGCTCGAAGGCCGCGATCGTTTGGGCGGCGGCCTGGGTGCGGGCGGCGCACTGATGCGGAGACTCGCGGGCGCGGTCGCCAACGGCTTTGGCGATGTCACCGATGACGTGGGCGAGGAGGTCGCGGGCGGTGAGGGTTGGTTGGGTGTCCATGGGGCCCTTGGGGGTGGGTGTGTCAGGAATTGTTTGTATTTCTAACATCGTTGGCGCGTCAAGGGATTGTGGTTGGGGCCGGAACCGTGGTTTTGCCGGCGAGGGGGTTTTACTCGTCGCTGGATGGTCAGAGGTGGGCGCGCACGTCGCATTTGCCCGGTCTGGCGATTGAAGGTCGGCCGTGAGCACGACGGCATTCTCGACGCGGAGGGACAACACCAATCTTCCTTCCCGGGGAGTGGGTCAGTTTGAGTGCCGCCGTCTTAGCCAAAGGCATCGTAGGCGGGGCGTCCGCCGAACCGCCGCTTACCACCCGGAGCGGCGATAGCGGGTCCCCGTGGCCCGAACCGCCGCAACCGACCCTAAGCGGACGGTCAGATTTGGTTCTCACCATAGGAAACCGCCATGAAGCGCGTCGCCTGTCCCGCGAGGCGCGGTGTTCCGCGCGTACGCCGCAAAGTCACGCCACATCCGATTTACTCCGAATGCTGAGCATTCGCCTTGGGACACCGTGACCCAGAACGGGCAAAACGCCCTTGGTGCGTATCCAGCGGGCCTTGGAAGCACAGGCCAGCGACGGCTACCGCGCGGACACGCGCGCAACCGGCACACTGCGGCCCGGGCCAGGCGGGGGGAACCATGACTGCGACACAAGACAACGCGATCGCCGAACTGCAAGGCATCCTCGCGGAACCGCGGCGGGAGCGCGACGCGGCGCTGGCACGGTGCAACTGCGAATGCAGCGAGCGGATCGACCATCAGTCCGCGACCATCGACGTGCTGAAAGCAATGTCGGCCTCGCCCGGAGATACGATGGAACGATGATATGGGCAATGGTGGGAAGCGTCGGGACGTACCGCGATCAGGGGTCACAGATGCCGAGCGCCGCCCCACGGCAGTGCGACCCTACCCTAACGACCCACCGCCAACGGAAAGGGTGGCACCTCGCGGCGCCACCCCTGTGTAAAGAATCCCGACGTTCGGCGTCAGGCGCGTTTGCGGCGAACCAGGCTGAGGCCGAGCAGACCAGCACCAAGCAGCGCCATGGAGGCTGGTTCGGGCGTGGTGACGTCGTTGATGCGCTGCGCGGTGACGAAGATGCCGTCCTCGGACTGGCCCGGCAGGTTGCCGATCAGCGTCTCCGTGTAGGTGCTTCCGTCCCAGTGTATGTCAGTCACCGGAGAATTTGTGCCGAGTTCTCCGGTGACGATAGTGTCACCCTGGTAGGCGCAGAACTGACTGTAGTCGGCCTTCTGGATATCAACAGCGTAATTCGCGACGTAAAATCCCTGGAGCGGATTATTGGAACTGCAGAGATCCGTGGGCACGGTGCTGACCGTCTCGGCCAACGTGAAGCTACCAGGCAGCACGCCCACACTACCGCCAGGGGTGATCGCATGGATCAAGCCGGTGCCCTCCGAGGCAACCAACAAGTCGTTGGCATAGGTGCCGAAGGCGCTGGAGGCGATGTCCATGCCCTCTGTGTCCGCACCAATACTCGCAAGCAACGAGACACTCCCCGCCGAGTTAATTTTGTAGACATTCCCTTGGTTCGAGGTCACCAACATGTCGCCACCGTAGGTGTTGCCGGGATCGAAAAAGATTTGGCGGACGTTCCCGCCATCCGGCAAAGCCGCGAACAGCACCGGAGCGCCGCTGCTCGGGACGCTATAAATCTGACTGCCTTGGCCGTTGCCAGCGTAAACGGCTCCCGCGGCAAATCCGCCCTGGCCAAGCCCGGAACCAACCACCACCTCGCCTGAGAACCCCGGAATCGCGCCGCCATACTGCGTCACGTTTCCGCCACTCAGATTGGTCGAGTAAAGCTGGTTATTATCGGTCCCATAATACACTGAACCGACGAAACCGGTGCCGGTGTACGTGAAAGCAATGGTTGAGTGATTACCCCCCTCTGCGGCGCTTATCGCACTGCCGGGGACGAAGGTGTTGAAGGTGACGTTAGCCTGGGCCCCGGATGCTAGTCCAAGACCCGTCGCCACGGCGATCGTCAGGGCTGAATATCGCTTGCGCATGTTGTTGATCCCGCATCTTTAATTGTGTTCCGCTCAGCTTTATGCAAACCCCGTGCCAATCAAAAACTATAAAAAAATCAATTAGTTATTCTCAATCGCCCTTGGCGTTTGCAAACCTGTGTAAAAAATCCTGACACTTTTCCACCATACGCCCGCAGCTGTGTAAAAAGTAGTGTGCGTGAGCCGTTCAGGCGGTTGGCGTGCACCAATCATCCATGAACCGGTTCCGCATGGCGGTCGGGCTCAGCGGGAGAAGGTCCTGCGTGTCAGTCAAATATACGACTTATCTCATAATGTAGTGGACAATGGTGCAACCGTCCGTCTTCGGATCAGTCACACGCGGGACGCTTTGACCAGCGCCGGGGTCCTGATCGGCGCCAAGGCTACGCCGGCAGCCAACGCGCAAGCAGCGGCGACCAACCCGATTTCGATCCCATACCTCGGATCACGACGTGCGATGTCGGCGATACGGTCGAAATCCGCGTGCCGAACAATCTCGCGGGAATTCCGAATGACATCCAGAGATAAGTTGTTCCGGCCGTTCTTTGCGACCCAGCCGACCGGCGAGGGCATTGGCTTGGCCTGTCGATTACCTACGGCATCGTCACGCAGCAGCGCGGCGGCATGATCGCAGTCGACAGCGCGCTCGATGAATCCACCGAGTTCGTGATTACCCTCCCATGCAAAATGTTCGCGGACAAGGGAGACGGAGCGACAGGGAGACGGAGCGTAACCGGATGGTCGACGATGCATTCGCGGACCCTTCGGGAATGTCAGTTATCCACCCATAGCGGCGGTAGGACAACCACGCCGGCGATCACCGGGTTCCACCCACGGCGACCGTTCAAACTGACCCATCAACGCCTCCCGGCATCGACGTAACGTCAAGGGCCAGCCCCGGGACGCGGTCTGACAACCACGCGTCACAGGTGAAACGAAGACGCGCCGTTCATGCGCGGATTTTCACCGCAGCTAACATGAGGCGGATGGCGGCTCGCCTCCGAGACGATTTCCAGACCTCGCTCGACCTGCCATCGTTTCCGGCGGTCACCCGCGAAGGATTCCAGCGTGACATTTTCCATGTCCGACCGAATATGGCCAATCGCTTCGACAATATCTTTCAAACATGGTTCGGCTGACGGCCCGATCATCAAAATACCGGGATGGCCGAATTTTCGATGCGATTCCGTAAGACAGGGTGCAAGCTGTCACGGGTCATGGCATCGGTGCCGCGGCCGAGAATGCGGGCCGTGACTTCCTGGACCTCCATGACATCGAACAGGCTTAATTCGCCCCATTCATGGTCGAAGAACAGGTCGACGTCCGAATCCGGCCAAGCTCCCCCCCCGGGCGGTGGAACCGAACAAATGCGGTGGAACCGAACAAATACAGATGCTGAACGCCGAGGCGCCGCAATTCGGCCTCATGCGCTTTCAGCAGGCTGCTGGCGGTGTCGCGGTCCATGGGAGCCTTGTATCACGGATCGGCCGATGAAACCAGGCTCGCACCAGGGAGTCGCACAGCACACGGAGCCCTCCGCGTAACCGGTGTTATACTCAACCCTCCGTCCCGTTTAATCACCAACCGAAGCAAGGCTTGAGTATTTCGCTTCACCTCCGCGGTGTCTGAGTGACCTTCAACCCGCGGGCGGGTGTTGGTGCGCAGCGGCTTTCGAGGTGCTTTGAATAAAGAACCGGGTTCGCCCCGAAAAGCCGCGCGCCGAAGTGTCATTACTTTTATTTTACCATCGAAGAATGGCAGCTTGGTGGCCGGGTTTTTCGTCGCCCGGTCATGGCTTCTCAAAATTGAGAAGCTCGTGGCGAAATTATGGCTGTATCCAGGCGTGATTGTGTGCGCAGATGACTTTCCAATCGACCGTTGCGCCGTAAAAAAACAGTGAGCGAGGTCTGATAGATGTCTGAGGCTCCGGATACCCTGGTGAGCGATGTCGCCGTATCGACGTCCGGGTTAACCGACCAAGACGCCATCGAGCTAAGTCCCGCCTTCGAAGGCCCCGAACGGTGGCACGACTATTCAGTCGAGCGCGGGAATGAGAGCTGCGCCATTGCTTCCTTACCATATGGAATGGCGAGTAGTTCGAGCTACGCTGGAACCAGTTGGAAATCCCACGGGCTCTGGCGGGGCTAGCCCGTCCCGCCGCGAGGCAAAGCACCAAGAAACAGCAAACAGCCCATGACGGGCTGTGGATCAGTGCACCGTCTCGCCGGCCGCATCAATAATCCGAAGGAGCCTGGGCGGCAGGGCGTGGATTGATCTGGCTCAATGCGGTGCGCCCCCCGGCCTGCGATCGTTTCGTCACGAGTGGCCCCCCAGCCTGACCGGCAGGTTCAATCTGGGTGGGAAGCGGACGGAAGGAACGATGCATGCCTCGGATGAAGGGCGGCGAACTGATCGCGGAGTTTCTGATCCGCGAGAAAATCACCCATGTTTTCGGACTTTGCGGTCACGGCAATGTCGGCATGCTCGACCCTCTCGCGGGCCACCGGGACCAGATCACCCTGGTCTCGCCGCGGCATGAGCAGACCGCCGGTCACATGGCGGATGCGTATTTCCGCGTGAAACATGCGCCGGCCGCGACGCTCACATCCTGCGGGCCCGGCTCGGCGAACCTCGTGATGGCGCTCGCCAACGCCTATCTCGACTCATCGGCCTTCCTCGCCATCACCGCGAACGTGCCGACGCAACAGTTCAATCGCGCGCCGTTCCAGGAGCTGTACCGGCAAAAGGAAGCCGACTTCCCGGCCGTGTGCCGTCCCGTGGTGAAGCGCGGCTTCCAGCCAACGCGGGTGGAACAGCTGCCGTTCACGCTGCGGCTCGCCTACGACACGATGCTGGGGGGCCGCCCAGGTCCGGTGCAGGTGGACGTGCCGTTCAACCTGTTCCAGGAGGAAGCCGACCTGGAGGTCGAAGCGAGCACCCACAGCCGCACCGTCCGTCGCTCCGGCGCCGCCGCGGAGGACATAGCCCAGACACTTGACATGCTGGCGGCGGCCGAACGGCCGGTCCTGTTCATCGGCCACGGCGTGACGCTGTCGGAGGCCGCCAGGGAACTGACAGCGCTGGCCGAACGTCTGTGCATCCCGGTCATTTCGTCACCAAACGGGATGGGTTGCCTGGCAATGGGGCACACGCTTTCGCTTGGCTTCATCGGGCGCAATGGTGCGTTTCCGGCCAACCAGGCCGGCCGCCACGCCGATCTCGTGCTGGTGGTTGGCGCGCGGTTCGACGATCGCTCCGCGTCTTCCTGGATCGAGGGCTATTCGTGGAATTTCCCCGCGACGAAGTTGATCCAGGTGGATGTCGACGTGACCGAGATCGGCCGCAACTATCCCGTCGATCTCGGCATTGTCTCCGATGCGGGCAGCTTCCTGCGCCAGTTGCTCGCCGCCTGCGACACGCGCGGACTGACGGTGCCCGAGCGGCCCGCATGGCTCCGCCAGATCGCTGGCTGGAAGCAGGCGTGGCGTGACTTCACGGGGCCGAACTTCACGCTCGACACCTCGCCGTTGCGGCCCGAGTCGGTGGTGGGCGCGGTGCGGAAGGTGTTGCCGGATGACGCGATCATCACCCTCGATGTCGGGGTTCATCACAACTGGTTCATGCAGTTCTGGGAGGCACGGCAGCCTCAGACCATGCTGAACTCGTGGGGGTTCGGCGGCATGGGCTTCGGCGTGTCCGGGATCCTTGGCGCGAAGCTCGCCGCGCCGGAGCGTGTCTGTGTCGCGATCTGCGGCGACGGCGGGTTCACGATGACGCCGCACGTGCTGTGCACCGCGGTCGAGTATGACATTCCCTGCGTTTGGGTGATCTGGAACAACTTCGGCTGGGGAGCGATCCGCGACATCCAGCACGGGCTGTTCGGCGGCCGCGAATACGGCACCGGCTTTTACGCCGGGGAGAACCAGCGGCCGTACAACCCGGACTTCGCCGCCCTCGCCCGCGCGCATGGCGTCAGCGGCGTCACCATCACCCGGCTCGCCGATCTCGCTCCGGCGCTGGAGCTGGCGGTGCGATCCAACAAGCCCTGGGTTTTGGATGTGCATGTGGACGCGAATGTGCGCCCGCCATCGACCGGCACATGGTCGCTGCCGCCGACGCCGCATATGGAACCGGCATTCGGCCGTCGCGTGACCGCGGCCGAACGCGATGCGCCGGCTGAGTGAAGGAAGCCATCGATGCATGAGCGCAATGGAGCCACCATCCGCAATATCGCCGAAGTACTGTGGGAGACGCCGCCGGAACATTACGATGCGCATTCGAAGATGCTGGTGAACCCAAAGACCGCCCCGACGCGGCTCCTCGATCACCGTATCTCGTCCTATCAGCCCAAGGGATACGTCGCGCCGCACCGGCACAAGGTGCAGGAGCAGATTTATCACGTGCTCGACGGCGAGGGGCTGATGGAGCTGGACGGCGAGCGGACCGTGGTGCGCCGCCACGACGTGATCCACATTCCGCCGGGGGTGGAGCACGCGATCTACAATTCGGGGCTGATTGACCTGGTCTTTCTGGTTGTCACCACGCCGCCCACCGACGCGTAACGCCGGCTGCATCCTCATCCGTCGGCGGCGATCGCCCGCGCCGCGAGATAGCCGAACGTCAGCGCCGGACCCAACGTTATCCCAGGCCCAGGATAGGCGCCGCGCATCAAAGAATTCATGTCGTTGCCACACGCGTACAGATGCCGGATCGGCGCGCCGTCGTCCCCGAAAACCCGCGCCGCCGCATCGGTCACCAGACCCGCCGAAGTGCCGAGATCGCCCGGACGCAACGTGACCGCGTAGAACGGCGGAGCCACGATCGGCGCGACACAAGGGTTGGGCTTGTGGTCGCCATCACCGACATGACGTTGATAGGCATCGCTGCCTCGGCCGAACGCGCGGTCCAGCCCCACCGCGGCGCCTTCGTTGAAGCACGCGACGGTGCGGACCAACTGTTCGCCATCGATCCCAATCCGGGCGGCGAGCCCGGGGATGCTGCCGGCGCGCGCGAGATAGCCGCTTTCGATTGGCTGGCGTAATGAGAGCGTAAACGGCTTCACCGAGCCAAGCCCATAGGTCCACAGCGCCTTCCGGTCGCAAATGAGCCAGGCCGGGATCGACGGACTGGCATTGTCGGCGCGGAACATCGCCTGGACGAATGCGTGGTAGGACACCGCTTCGTTGGTGAAACGCTCCCCGGCCTGGTTGACCGCGATCATTCCGGGTTTCCCGCGATCGGTCAGAATGTGCGGGAAGACCGCGTCCGAGCCGTCGGGGCGGCGAAAGCACGATACCGGCGTCCAGAATGCGTTGCCAGCGGCGCCCTCACCCAGTACGGCGCCGGCGGCGAGGCCGATGCGGATCCCGTCGCCCGTGTTGTCCGGTGCGGCGGCCGATACCATCCCCGCCTTGGCCGGCAGCAGGCGGGCGCGCAACGCCGGATCATGGGAAAAGCCCCCGGTCGCCAGGACGATCCCACGGCGCGCCGGCAGCGTGTTCCCCGCGACGATGACGCCGACCGCCGTTCCGTCCTCGACCACCAATCCGGAGGCGCCGGCACCGAGACGTATCTCGACGTCGCGTTGCCGCAGCGAGTGCAGCAGGCGGGCGGCGAGCGCGTTGCCGAGACAAAGCGTCGCGCCGCGATCGAGGAAGCAGCGCTCCTTCGCATACCGCAGCAATAAGCGCGCGACGCGCAGCGCCGATCGTGGCGAGCGGAACGCGCGCCGGAAATGCGGCACGTCGGCTCGTTCGAGCATCATGCCGCCGAACAGCATGAATTCCGCCAGGGGCTCGCGCAGCAGCGCGAAGTCCGCGCCAAGCGCGCGGCCGTCGAACGGCTCGGGTTCCAGCACCCGGCCGCCCAACGTGGCGCCGGGGAGGTCTGGGTAGTAGTCCGGGTAGGTCGCCACCGGCCTGAGCCGCACGGCGGTGTTCGCTTCCAGATATGCGATCGCCGCGTCGGCATGGTCGAGGAACGCGGTGCGGAGTGGATCATCGGCCGGACCGGGAACGGTGGCGGCGAGATAGGTTTCCGCGCCGGCGCGGCTGTCGGGACGGCCGATCGCCGCCATCTTCGAATTGTTGGGAATCCAGACCATTCCGCCTGAGAGGGCCGTCGTTCCTCCAACAACCGGCGCCTTTTCCAACAGCAGGACCCGCAGACCCTCGGCCGCGGCGACGGCGGCGGCGGTCATACCGCCGGCACCGGCACCGAGAACAATCACGTCGAAAACGTCGGATTTTTCACTCATCGCACAGGCTCATTGAGCCTGATCGCGCCGGTGGCGGATTTGCACATTGATGTGGATCAACGGTCGACGATCGCGGCACCAGCGTCAATCGGACAACGAACCAGATCGTCTGACGCGGATTTCCTCAGTGTCGCTGGCTGGTCAACCTGTCCGGTTCATGGGTGGCGGGTCAGTTTCAACGTCCGCAAAGGGTGGATGGGCGACATGGAGGACATGTTGGA
>CALFNB010000299.1 GCA_937902425.1 uncultured Acetobacteraceae bacterium
CCAACTTGTTGGCGCGGATATACAGCCCGCCCCAACCTTGCGCGTATGCGATGAAGCCAGTCACCGTCATCGGTCCTTTGACCATGGTCGGCAACGCATCGCCCACCTGGACGGATTCCCAGAACCGCGGCTCGGCGCCGCGAACGGTCTCATCGTGATAATGGCGATAGACGTCCGCCAGTTCGCTCTCGGTGTAACGACGGATCGGCTTCGCTTTCAGGTCGGTGTATTTCGTGCCTTCCTCGCGCGCCGTGTCGCGGTCGGTGCGGAAACACCAACTGTCGGCCTCGGAGACCAGGTCGCCGTGCTGATTGAAGAACCGCACATGGTAAGTCTGCTGCACGGCGCGGCCGGCGAAGCGGGTCTGGTGCTCGATCAGGTCCTTGAGCCAGGCTTCCGTGGTGATCTCGTCATTGCGCATCACCGGTTTATGCCAGGTCCAATCGGCGCCTGCCCACATCGCGTGCACGCCTGGCAGCCCCCCGACGTACCCCGAAATGATCCTGCTCGTCGCGAACAGGAAACCGGGCAGCGCGATCATGCCGCCCCAACGCGTCCGAGGACCATACGCGGGATCGCACCACAGCGGGTTGTCGTCGCCGATACCGTGCGCGTAGTGACGAATGTTGTCGCGGGTCGCCTCGTGGCACCACGGCTCCAGCGTGTTCTCGATGCGGACACCGATGCGCCGGCGCAGATCGTCGATGCCCTGGTCGGTGATCTTTGGGAACTGGCTCATGTTCTCTCTCGCAGCATTTTGCGATTGACCTTGCCGGCCGGGGTTTTGGGCAATTCGGTAACGAATTCGATCAGCCTGGGATATTCGTGCAAACTGAGCCGTGTCTTCACCAGGTCCTGAATGTCGTGGGCCATGTCAGGCCCAGGCGAGCGCTTTGGTACGATGAAGGCCTTGACGACCTGGCCGCGGGTTGCATCGGGCACACCAATCACGGCGACCTCGGCGACGTCGGGATGTTTCATGATCGCGTCTTCAACTTCGGCCGGCCCAATGGTCCAGCCGGCGGAGATGATGACGTCGTCGGCCCGCCCGGAGTGCCAGAAATATCCATCGTCATCGACCATGCCGCGATCCTTGGTCGGAAACCAGGCGCCATGCCGCCAGACCTTGATTTCGCCGATACGGCCAGGCGGGCAGGGGACGCCGTCCGGAGTCTGAACCTCGACCTTCACACCGGGAATCGGCTTGCCGAGCGCACCGGCCTTTGGGATGTGGTCGGCGGCGCCTGGATAGTCGGCCAGGATCACGCCAACCTCCGTGGTGCCGTACATGCTGCACAGCCGCGTGCCGAACGTCTGTTCAGCGAACGCCAGGGTTTCACTGTCCACGGGTTCGCCGGTGAAACTCATTTTCTCAAGAGCGATCGGATACCGTGTCCCGCAATTCTTCATCATCCTGTAATGCGTGGCCGCGGCTGACAGGTTGGTAATTCGGTAATCGCGCAACGCGGTCAACAGACGCTCCGGATCGAACCGTCCGGACATCGTCCCGGTCTCCACACCCAGCCCGAGCGGCGCCAGCGTGCCGTGCCACAGCCCATGCCCCCACGCCGGAGATGACGGGCAGAAGAACCGGTCTCCCGGCCGCACACCGGTGCCGTACAACGCGGCGGCCGCGACCACGACGACCGCGCGATGCGTGTGCCTGACCGCCGCGGGCAGATCGCGCGTCGTGCCGGAGGTGTATTGAAACAGCGCCATGTCGGTCGCGGCGGTTTTCGGTTCGAAGACTGACTCGAACCGTTGCAGATCGCGCATGAACCGCTCGTCGGGAACGACCACGCGCGTGGCCGGCAAGGCGCCGATGTCGTGCGCCTTGGCCGCGGTTGTCAGCAGCAGCGACGGTTGACAGTCATCGACCCGCAACCGAACGCCGTCCGGCCCGAATAACGTGAACAGCGGCACCGCGACCGCGCCTTGCTTCATCGCGCCAAACAGGGCCGCATAATATGGCAAGGATGGTTCCAGCATGATCGCCACGCGCTCGCCTGCTTGCACGCCATTGGCGTTCAACCAATGCGCGAACCGGGCAGCCCACGCGGACAGCGCGGCGAACGTCAGTGCCTGGTCGGAGCCGTCGGCATAGGCGATCCGGATCGCAACGCGACCGCCGGCCCAACGGTCGATGCACTCGTGGGTGATGTTCAGGCTGCCGCGGTCGCCATCGAACAACGCCCACAGCGCGGCGCCGCTGAAGTGGCGTTGCGCGTCGGCATATGTGGAAAAATCCGTCAGCTTCGGCATGCGTCAGTTCGACGTGACCGCCCCAGGTTGTCAAGGAACGGCAAATCCTCTGTATTGTTCGCCGCACCCGCCGCCGGAGTCACAGGACGATGAGCCACGCACCGAAGCGTTTCGATTTCTCCATTCCCGTGCGGATCAACCTCTATTCCGACACGCAATCGAAACCAACGCCCGGAATGAAGGAGGCCATGCTCAACGCCGAGGTCGGCGATGAACAGGGCGGTTCGGATCCGACGGTATGGCTGTTGTGCGATCGCGTCGCGGCGTTGCTCGGCAAGGAAGCCGCGATGTTTTTGCCCAGTGGCACGATGTGCAATCAGGTGGCGATCGCCACGCATTGCCGGCCGGGCGACGAAATCCTCGCGCATGAGGGCGCGCATATCCAGTCCAGCGAGGGCGGCGCGCCGGGCGCGATCAGTGGTGTGCTGATCAAGGGTCTGACCGGCGAACGCGGTCAGTTCTCCGCGGCGTCGTTGGAGGAGGCGATCCGGCCGATCTCGCGCTACTCACCGCCGCAGCGGTTGGTCGAGGTTGAGCAGACCGCGAATAAGGGCGGCGGTGCCTGCTGGCCGGTGTCCGCTCTGCGCGAGGTGGCGGAGGCCGCGCACCGGCACGGCATGGCGGTTCACATGGACGGCGCGCGGTTGATGAACGCGGCGGTGGCGCTTGGCGTGCCCGCGTCAGAGATCGTTGCCGATTGCGATACGGTGTGGCTCGATTTCACCAAGGGCCTGGGTGCGCCGTTGGGCGCGGTGCTGGCTGGCACCTCCGACTTCATCGGTCAGGCGTGGCGATGGAAGCAGCGACTCGGCGGTTCCATGCGCCAGGGCGGACTGAATGCGGCGGCCTGTGTTTATGCGTTGGATCACCACATCGACCGGTTGGTGGAGGATCACGCGAACGCGGCGTCACTCGCGCGCGGGATGGCGCAGATCCCCGGGATCACGGTTGAAACGCCGGAAACCAATCTGGTGTTCTTTGACACCAAGGGAACCGGCATGACGGCCGCGGCATTCGCGGGCAAGTTGCGTCAGGCGGGCGTGATGGTGTCGGTCTCGGACACCTGGAGGGGGCGGGCGTGCCTGCACCTGGACGTGACGGCGCCGCTGGTGGAGGAAGCGCTCGCGATCATGCGGCAGGCGGTTTAATTACCCCACAACTGCCTGGTCGCCAGTTCCGCGCCCTGTGCCAATGTCTTGAATTTTGCCCAGGCGATGTCGGGGTGAACACGTCCGCCGAGACCGCAGTCGGTGGAGGCGATGACGTTCTCTCGGCCGACCAGGTTGGCGAACCGGACGATGCGGTCAGCGACCAGTTCCGGGTGTTCGACGACATTGGTCGCGTGGCTGACAATCCCCGGGATAAGGATTTTTCCTGACGGCGGCTTCACCTCTTGCCAGACCCGCCATTCGTGTTCGTGACGGACGTTGGCGGCTTCAAACGAATAGCCCTGGACGTCAATGGCCAGCATGAGCTCGACGATGTCGCGCATCGGAATGTCGGTGACATGCGGCCCATGCCAGCTGCCCCAACACAAATGGAAACGAATCCGGTCCTTCGGGAGACCTTTGATCGCGTGGTTCAGTGCTTCGACCCGAACCATGCTGAATTTCCGGTAAGCCTCCGTGGAGGGTTCCGGATTGACCATGTCCCAGTTCTCGGCGATCGAGGGATCGTCCAGCTGCAGGATCAGACCGGCGTCGACGATCGCCTTGTACTCCTCGCGCATCGCGTCGGCGCAGGCGAAAATCAGCTCTTCCTCGGTCTTATAATATTCGTTGCCGATGCGTGATGCGCTGCCGGGCGCGACCGAGGTCATGAACCCTTCATCGATGCCGGCCGCCGTGAGGCCGGCCTTGAAATGGGCGATGTCGGCGGCGATGGCGTCCTGACCGGTGTAGGTGATCTTGTCGATGCAGACGGGCAGTTTCATGCCGGGTCCGCCGCGGTTGCTGGACACGCCGGATTCGGGATCGTTGTAGGCGGCGCTGAACATCGCCCGGTCGCGCCGGTCGCCAAAGCTGGTCAGCGTGATATGATCGTGCGTCGATCGTTTCGGCGGAAGCCGGTACAGTTCGGCGCCCAGTTTCAGGCCGCCCATGCGCTGGAACGAGTAGCTCCACCATGCGCCGTAATTGACCCGTTGGCCCATTTCCTTGCCGTACTCGCCGTCGCCCGGGATGCTGATCCCAGCTTGTTGCTGCAGGCGAACAACATCGACGACCGCCTCGGCGAGACGCGCCTGCCAGGCGGCCGGATCGATTGCCTCGCCGGCCTGGTGCCGGGCGGCGAGTTCGATCACGTCGTCCGGCCGCGGCAGGCTGCCCACATGCGTTGTCTGAATGCCACTCGCGCTGTTTTTCATCGGAGGTTGTCCAGTCCTGTCAGAGAAGCACGCAATAATCGGGGGCGAAGGATACCGTGATGGCGCTGCCTTCCTCAAGCAGCTCGGTCGGCGGGCGGCGGACGATCAGTTGGCCGTCGGGCCAGTCGATCACGTACTGAATAAAATCGCCGTGGAACATGCGACGGTGGATGATTCCGGCGATCGCGTTGGCCTCGTCCGGCCGCAGGTGAATATAGGACGAGCGCAACGCCAATGTCGTGCTGTCGCGCTTGCCCGCGGCGGCCTGGATCACCGAGCCGGCACCGGTTTCAAACAGCATGGTTCCATCGGCGTTGACGGACTTCACGTGCCCCTCGATCATGTTCGCGGAGCCAACGAAATCCGCGACGAATCGGCTGACCGGTCGGTTGTAGACGGCCTCGGGCGAGCCGATCTGTTCGATCTTGCCGCCATTCATCACGATCACACGGTCGGAGATCGCCAGCGCTTCCTCCTGGTCGTGCGTCACGTAGAGCGAGGTGATGTCCAATCGCCGTTGCAGTTCGCGCAATTCGACGCGCATCTCCGCGCGCAGTTTGGCGTCGAGGTTGGACAGCGGCTCATCGAACAGCACGACGGTCGGGGAAAACGCGATGGCGCGGGCAACCGCCACCCGTTGTTGCTGCCCGCCGGAGAGATTGGATGAGGGCCGGTCCGCGTAAGCACCCATCT
Source organism: uncultured Acetobacteraceae bacterium (assembly GCA_937902425.1). Taxonomy (GTDB): domain Bacteria; phylum Pseudomonadota; class Alphaproteobacteria; order Acetobacterales; family Acetobacteraceae; genus Rhodopila. Next base: position 5,321 of record CALFNB010000299.1, read on the forward strand.
GCACCATGTCCAGCACGCGCGCGACGTTGCTTCGGATCTCCACCGCGGACGTGCCGCGCACACGCAAGCCGTAAGCGACATTTTCAAACACCGTCATGTGCGGCCAAATCGCGTAGGACTGGAACACCATCGACACGCCGCGCTTTTCGGCGGGGATATTCCGCCGGGGGCTCGCGGACCAAACGACATCGCCGTTCAGCCGGATGCTGCCGCTGTATGGGGTTTCCAGTCCGGCGATGGCGCGCAAGGTGGTTGTCTTGCCGCATCCGGACGGGCCCAGAAGCGTGACCAGCTCGCCGGGTGCGATGGCGAAGCTGACGGTATCGACGGCGGTGGTGTCGCCGTAACGAACGACAAGGTCGGCGACCTCGATGCGCGGTTCAGTCGTCATCCTGTTGTTCCCGTCACCTGCCGTGCCACTCGGAACAGGATCGCGACGGCGATGAACACCATCACGGTTTGCAGCAACGCCATCGCGGCGGAGAGTTCGGAACTGGCGCTGAGCCAGGAATTGACGATCGCCGGCGCGATCACCTTGGACTGTGGGCCCATCAGAAATACCGAAACTCCCAGTTCACGGACGGAAGCGATGAAGATCAGCAGCCACGCGGCGACGAGGCCAGGCCGCAGCAATGGCAAGGTGACCGTGCGCATTTGGTGGACCCAGGATGCGCCGCAAACCCGGGCGCATTCCTCCAGGCTTTTGTCGACCTGCAGGACGACTCCGGCGATGGTGCGCAGGCCCAACGGCAGGAACACCGTGAAGTAAGCGATGCCGAGCAGCCACAAAGTGCCATACAGCGGGATTGGGATATTGATCCAGGCCCACAGCAAGCCAAGTCCGAACACCAGCCGCGGCACCGCCTGCGGGATCATCACCACATATTCCATCAGCCAGCGTCCCGGCATGGTCGAACGGTAGATGATCCATGCCAGCACACCAATGACCGGCACGCCGATGGTCGATACCGAAACCCCCAGGATCATGCTGTTGGCGAACGCCGGCCCGATGGATCCCAGCGAGAAGGCGGTTTCATAGTTCGCCAAGGTGAATTGCATCTGCGGAATGATCACCGTGGCGAATTTCTGAAATGAGGTCAGGGTCAGCGCGGCCAGCGGCAGAACCACCGCGACCGCGATGTAGCCCCAGGCGATGCCCATCAACGGATACCGCAACGCGCCAACGTCCATCGGCCGCGGCCGGAACGCTTTCCCGGTGATGGTGGCATAGCTGCCGTGGCGCATGATCACGCGCGCGATTCCGAGCGTGATCAGCATCGCGCCAAACAACGACAAACCCATCGCGGCGGCGTGGCCGTAATCCGGCGGGTAGGAAAGCGCGGATTCCCAGATCGCCGTCGTCACGACATAGAATCGGCCCGGGATACCCAACACGAACGCCGCGGCGAACGATCCCAGCATTTCAGCGAACACGAAGATCGTCGCGCTCAGCACACCGGGCGCGACCATTGGCAAGGTGATGCGCAATGCGGTGCGCAGCTTGCTGGCGCCCAGTACCCGGGAGCTTTCCTCCAGCGACGGATCCATCGACTTCATGGCCGCGGAAATCATGACGAAAGCGACAGTGCCCTCGAACAGCGCCATGACCCAGGCGATGCCTTGCGGTGAGTAGATATTGAAGAAGTCGCTGTTGAAACCAATCGCGCGCCAGGCCTGATTGGCCAGGCCGGTCCTGGGACCGAGCAACACGCCCCAGGCGAGGGCGCCGATCAGCGGAGTCATGTAGTACGGCAGCTCCATCAGCCGTTCGAGCCGGTCGCGGCCGGGAATTTTCGTCCGCGTCAGGATCCAGGCCTGGATGAACCCAAACAGCACCGCGAGCACGGTGGCGATCGAGGCCACCAGCAACGTGTTGCCGATGATGCGCGGTTCCTCGAACAGTTCGACGTAGTTGCCGCCGCCCCATTCCTCGGGCGGGAAGATCTGCGGGTCGCCGACGTTGAGGGATTCGGTGACCAGGAACGCGAGCGGATACAGCACGAGGGCGCCGACGATCACAATCAGGATCGGAACGATCCAAACGCGTAGATCTCGCATTCCGGTCAGACAGCGCGCGTCAGTTTGCGAACGCGATGGTTTTCGCTGTCGCCGATATAGACTGACCCATCCGGTGCCACGACGGCGCCATGCGGACGGGCGAGGCCGGCATCGGTAGCGGCCGCGCCGCCTCCGGCGATGGTGCGGACGATCCAGGTCGCGGCCTCGATCATGCGAATCGCGTGATTTTCGGTATCGACGACGAAGATGTCGCCGTTGGGAGCAACCGCCATCTCCTTCGGTGCATTGAACACGGCCTGGCGGGCGTCGTGGCCATCTCCGCCATGGCCGCGCGCGCCGGTGCCAGCCACGGTGCAGATAATGCCATCCTCGATTTTACGGATACAACTGCCCTGGCGTTCCATCACGTACAACGATCCGTCGGGTGCGAAGGCGACGGCGCGGGCGCCGAAAATGCCGGCCTTGGTGGCGGGTTCACCGTCGCCGTCGTGGCGGCCCACGCCGGTACCGGCGAAGGTCGCGATCGTTCCGGTGCGCAAATCGACGACCCGGACCCGATGATCGGCGACATCGGCGATGAACAACCGGCCATCCGCCAGCGCCAGTCCGTTCGGTTCAGCCAGTCCCGCCACCGGCGCCGGGCCGCCGTCGCCGCTGTATTTGCCCGACCCGTCGCCCGCGAGGGTGGAGATCGTGCCGTTCGGCGCGACCATGCGGACCCGGCGGTTCAGGCGATCGGCGAAGAAAATTCGGCCATCGGTATCGACCACGACCCCATATGGTTCATTGAGTTTCGCCGCGGCCGCCGGTCCGCCATCGCCGTCGAAGCCTCGTTCCCCGGTACCGGCGACGGTGCTGATGATCTGGGTCCGCGCATCGACCCGGCAAATCCGATGATTGAACGTATCGGAAAAAATCAGGCTTCCGTCTACATCGAACGCGAGATCGAAAGGGTTGTTTAATGTTGCCGCGGTCGCCGGACCGCCATCGCCGGCGCATCCTTGCGCGCCGGTTCCCACCACGGTGCTGATGATCCAGCCGTCTTGTGCGCTCGTCATTGCTCGCATGCCTCCCACGGGAGGCATCCATGGTTGTCGGAGGCGCCCTGTCAAGCGTAAGCTTCCGGCCACAGAAGATGTTCCGGAGGTTCCAAGGTATGGATAACCAGACCGATCTCGGCTCGGCCAAGGCGCTGTACGACAAGCTGGAGGACCGCATCCTGATGCGCGATCAGGTTGGCGCCAGTGAGGTTTACTATGACCTGGTCCGCGCGGGCCGGCCGCTGACGGAAATCGTGGCGGAGGGTGTGCGCGTTCATGCCCCGTTCACGCATGTGCCCTATCACGAGCGGATCGACGACGGGTACCCTAATTTCGTCAATAACGATCACTGCCTGCTCAGCGCGCGCGCCACGATCAATCTGACGAAGATGGTGCCTGAGAAGTTCGCCATGCTGCCGATGGCGCAGACGATCTGGTACATCCCGAGCGGCCTCGATATCTGGAACCAGAAGATCAACAAGGCGCCCGGCCATTACACGCGCCATCGCGGCAATCTGGGGGAGGTCACCGCGCCTCCCGCGCCCGTGGTCTACTGGGAAGATCAGGAGCCGGAGACCCTCGAAGGTTCGCTGAAGGAGCGGCTGAACCACTGGATGACATTGGTGCACCGCGGCAACGTGATCGACGCCTACCGCGTGTTCCTGGGCAATTTCGGCAACAGCGCCGAACGCAAGGAAGTGCTGGCGGAGATGTGCTTCGCCGGGCTGATCGACGTGCAGGACCGGCTGTTGAACAACCGGTCCTATACGACCGGCCACAAGGCCTATCGCGCGCGGTCCACGGTGGAACTCGGCAATGCGCTTGGCTGGGAAAACGCGCACGACGTGATTTACGCCGGAGCGTTGGATATCGCGGTCGGGCCGCGCTGGTATTCCACTTACGAAATGGCCTGCAACTGGATCAAAATGAAGATCGAGGGCGAGTCGCTGCACGCGGTTCCCTATGGCGGCGAGAGCGAGGCCGAACTCGCCTTGCTGCGCAACACCGGCATGGTGACCCCGGACGAATCCCGGCACCTGATCGAAACGGTGCTGCGCGACAACGAAATCACGGTGCTGGAGGAAGTCACGGCACTATTGAAAGCCGGCAAGAACCCGCGGCGGATTCTGGACGTGCTGCAACTCGCGGTGGCGCGGACCGTGCTGGAAACGCACACCCCTGAAAACTTCAACATGCCGCACCACTGCTACGAGTATCACAACACGCTCGCCTGGTTCTGGGACAATTTCGACCATCCGCGCCGGCTTCGGCTGCTGTTCGTCGCCGCCTGCTTCGCCAACCGCGTCGCCGGCAACCAGATCGGACTGGGCGATGTTCACCCGGAAGCCTTCCCGACAGCGAATGCCGGCGGGATGTCGCAGGCGCAGGTGCTGGATCGCGTCGACGCGGCGATCTGTTCGCTCAACGGACCGGAGAGCGTGGCGTGGACGCAGGCGTATTGCGACAACTTCAGCGATCGCGGCCCGCTCGTCAGCCGTATCGCGCTCGCCGCGACCAAACTGGGCAATGACCCGCACAATCAGGAAATCGCCCAGTGCATGCTGATGGATTTCGGGACCAATCAGCAGCCTGACAGGGACCGGCTGTTGCTCGCCGCCGCGTATCACACGGCCATGCACCGCAAATACGGCGACCCGCTGGAGCCGGCGAAACGTTTCGGCCATGCCTTCGGTATGACTGAACTGGCGGCCTGATGAGCCTGTCCATCCAACCGATCGATCCGGTATCGCGCACGCCCGTTTGCGTCCAAGGAAGTGCGCGACATGCATCGCACGACGGTGGGATGCGAGCGGTCGACCATGGCGGAGGCTGCCTGACATGATCAAAATGCTCGCGTTGCTCACGCGCAAACCGCATCTGACGCATGAGCAGTTCGTCGATCATTGGCTGAACATTCACGGTCCGCTGGCGCTGTCCGTGCCGGGTGTGCGGCGTTATGTGCAGTCGCACATCATCGGCACTCGCACGCGCCCCGACATCCCGGAGACGAATGTCGAGGTCGATGGGATCGCGGAACTTTGGTACGACGATATGGAAAGCTTTCAGCGCGCCGCCGCGTCACCCGAAATGAAACGGCTAACGGATGACGGCGCGCTGATTATCAGTCAGATCAAGACCTGGGTCATCGACGAGAAGCAGATTATTCCGCCGCCGCCTGCTGGCTGACCGCCTCGTACGGCCGGCGCTTCACTTTGTCCATGTTGATGCCTTCGATCCGCAACAGCCGGGTCGGGCCCTTGCGTTCCGGTGAGTGCAGCACGCCGGGATCATACAGATAGGCATCGCCCGTCTTCATGACGTAGTCGTGATTGAATTTTGCCTGACCCGGGGTCGTTTCCGTGGGCCGCGCCACGCAGTCCCAATCCGTCATGATCGTTTCGCCCGCCACCTGACCATAGATGGCCCAGGAGGGACCGTGATCGTGGGGCCTGGAGCCTTTGGCGCCGGTGTGGCCGTGCGCGAGTACGGTAAAGCCGAGCTCGGGATCTTCGTACAGCACGTGCCGCTCGGGCGTGCCTTGCGGAATATAGGTCGCGACGAACTCCGGATCGGTGAGGACCTGCTTCACCAGATCACGCACTTTTTCCCGTCCGGCGGTGCCTGGCTGAGATTTCAGCGCGGCGCGGCAATCGGCGACAAAGCTGTCAAGTTTACTGGCCATTCGTGCACTCCTGTTCAGCGGCGATAGGGATAGCAATGGGCGCGATCGAGGCTGAGACCGAAATGATTGGCCAGGGCCTGGATCGCATCCCCGTGATCGATATACGGGTCGGCGTTGCCGGGTCCAACGATGATGCAGGCACCACCGCTTTTGCCGCCCGGCGGCAGCATCGCGGTCGCGAGTCCGTTGCCGTTCATGTCGCGCAAGGTCAAGAACAACGGCATCGAGCGCTGAATATGCGCCTCCTTGCCGATGTCCTGCTCGATATAGACGCTGGACAGCGGGCGAAAACTTTCGCCTGCTCGTTCGCGTTCCCGTCGATAGTGCTTTTCGACCGCGTGCCGCATCTGTTCCGATTCGGCCACTGCCTCCGCCTCGGTCACGAGGCGGAACCAGGTTTCGTCGTTCGGCGCGTCGCAGACGTATTCCATGCGGGCTCCGTGCTAGGTTGCCAATGTGGGCTGGCTTGGCTTGGACTGATTTCCGGCGCGAGCTTAGGATGGAAACCGCGCGCAAGGCAACGGAGAGCGGTTACGTGTCGGAACATAGCAAGAACAATGGCGGAGATACGTTTGATTATGTCATTGTTGGCAGCGGCGCGGCCGGCTCCATCCTGTGCCGCCGGTTGACCGAGGACCCTGGCGTCACGGTTTGCGTTTTGGAATGCGGCCCGCCCGACCGGCATCCGTTCATCCATATCCCGGCCGGCTTCATCAAGATGCTGTTCAATCCGGCATACACCTGGCAGTTCCAGACCGAGCCGGGGGAGGGCACCAACGGCCGCCGGATTCCCACGACGCAAGGCCGCACTCTGGGTGGGTCAAGCTCGATCAACGGCATGATCTACAACCGCGGTCAGCGTGCGGATTTCGACAATTGGGCACAGCGCGGCAATCGCGAGTGGGGCTACGTCGACGTGCTGCCGTATTTCAAACGCACCGAGCGGCGGATCGGGATCGGTGACGACCGGATCCACGGCCGCGAAGGCAATCTGCCGGTCACCGACATGGACTGGTTCCACCCGGTTTGCGACGCGTTCATGGATGGCGCTCAGGAACTCGGGATGCCGCGTTGCGACGACTATAACTCCGGCGACCGCCAGGCCGGCGTCGGCTATTTTCAACGGCTGATCAATCGCGGTTATCGCCATTCGGCGGCGCGGGTGTTTCTGCATCCGGCGCGCGGGAGCGGACAACTGGATGTGCGCACCGATGCGCGCGCGTCGCGGATTTTGTTCGACGGCAGCCGTGCGAAAGGCGTGCGTTATGTCGATGACCGGGACCGGACGACGGTACGCCAGGTTTACGCGCGCAAGGAAGTGATCATCTCCAGCGGCACCGCGAACACCGCGAAGTTGCTGCAGATGTCCGGTGTCGGGCCGGCTGCCTTGTCGCGAGAGCTCGGCGTGCCCGTGGTGGCCGATCTGCCGGTCGGGGAGAATTTCCGCGACCACTACTCGGTGCGGATCGTGGCGCGGGTGAAAAACATCCGTACCATCAATGAAATGTCCAAAGGGCTCGGCCTCGCCGGTCAGATCGCGCTCTGGGCACTCGGCAAACCGTCGATCCTGGCGGTCAGTCCGTCGCTCGTGCACTGGTTCTGGAATTCCGAGAACACGATGGAACAGCCGGACCTGCAAGGCGTCTTCTCGCCGGCGAGCTATAAGCAAGGCTTCGTCGGATTGCTGGACGACTATCCCGGAATGACCGCCGGCGTCTGGCAGCACCGTCCGGAAAGCACCGGTTACGTGCGCGCCCGCTCCACCGATCCGTTTGAGGATCCAGCGATTCAACCGAACTACCTGAAGGATCCGATGGACCAGCGCGTGCTGCTGAACGGCATGAAGCTGGCGCGAAAGTTACTGCACACACAGGCTCTGGCGCGGTATTTCGATCGCGACGAATTGCCGGGACCCGGCGTCCATTCCGACGACGAATGGATGGACTACGCGCGGCAATATGGATCGACCTCGTATCATCTGATCGGCACCGCGCGTATGGGACCGGAAAGCGACCGCACCTCGGTTGTCAGTGACCGCTTGCTGGTGCACGGATTGCAAGACTTGCGCGTGGTCGATGCGTCGATCATGCCGAACATGCCTTCGGCCAACACCTACAGCTCAACCATGATGATCGCGGAGAAGGCATCGGACATGATCCGGGGCCGGCAACCGCTCGCCCCCGTGGAAGGAATCGCCGCATGACTCAACTGGCCCGCGCCCGGGCATTTCGCGCATTGCATGACGCGCCCGAGGCTTTTGTCATCGCCAATGCCTGGGATGCCGGTTCGGCGAAACTACTGACGGCGCTTGGCTTCAAGGCTTTGGCGACCTCCTCTGGCGCGCAGGCCGGCATTCTGGGCCGCGTCGATGGCCAGGTGACCCGGGAGGAGGCGCTGGCCCATGCGAAGGCCATCGTCGCGGCCACCGATCTGCCGGTTTCCGCTGACCTGGAAAAGGGATTCGGCGACTTGCCGCGCGACGCCGCGTATACGATCACGCAGGCCGCGTCGATTGGTTTGGTCGGTGGATCGATCGAGGACGCGACCGGCGATGCGTCTCGGCCGTTGTATGATGTCGTGCACGCGGCGGAGCGAGTCGCGGCCGCGGCCCAGGCGGCGCGGTCGTGCGGGTTTCCGTTTGTGCTGACGGCGCGGGCCGAGAACTATTTGCGGGGTAATCCCAATCTGGACGACACGATCCGCAGGCTCCAGGAGTATGAAGCGGCGGGCGCCGAGGTACTGATGGCGCCTGGCCTGCCTGACCTGGACGCCGTGCGCGCGGTCTGCTCGGCGGTCACGAAGCCGGTGAACTTCATGGCGGGGATCAAGGGAAAATCGTTCACCGTGGCGGAACTGGCCGATGCCGGGGTGAAACGAATCAGCCTCGCGACCTCGTTGTTCCGCGCCGCGATGACGGGATTGCTCAGGGCGGCGACGGAGGTACGCGACCATGGCACGTTCGGTTATCTTGACGGCACGCTGCCGACACCGGAATGGAACCGGTTCATGTCCGCGTAACCCTCGCCCGAAAGAGTCCTGATGTCAGACGCACCTCCCGATCGCCTGTGTAACAATCCCACCAGTCCGTTTTACGACGAAGCCGCGCTCAGCCGCGGCATCGGCATTCGCTTCAAAGGCATCGAACGCACCAACGTCGAGGAATACTGCATCAGTGAGGGCTGGGTCCGCATGGCGGTCGGCAAGACCACCGACCGCCGCGGCATGCCGCTGACGATGAAGATGAGCGGCCCGGTGGAGGCCTGGTTCCGCGATACCGCCGAATGAGCTGGCACGCGCCATGACGGACCAGGTGCGTTGTGCCATGCTGGCGACCCGGCAAGGGCCAACGACCAGAAGGAAACGTCCTCCATGCCAGCGGCACCAACGCCTCTGTCGCCAGATCGGCTATATCGGGCCGCTGATTCCAGCGTGCTCGATTTCACCACTACCGCCGAACTGGCCCAACTTCCAGGACTGATCCATCAGGCGCGCGCCCGTGAGGCGATCGGTTTCGGCACCTGCATCAGCCAGCCCGGCTTCAACATCTTCGCCGTCGGCGACACGGCCGGCCGCGTGCGCGATTCCGTCCGATTGATGCTGGACGAGGCGGCGCTTGGCCAACCCGGACCACCCGATTGGATCTATGTTTACAACTTCGCCGATCCGCAGCGGCCGAAAGCACTGTCCTTGCCCGCCGGCCGCGCGCCGGCATTGCAAAAAGCGGTGCACGATCTGATCGAGGAACTGAAAGTCGCACTCCCCGCCGTGTTCGAAAGTGAAGACTATCAGAAACAGCGCGGTGCGGTGGAGCAGGCGATCCAGGCCAAGGGTCAGGCCGCCTTCGCCGCGCTGAACGAAAAAGCGCAGGCGAAGAATATCGCCATTTTGCGCACCCCCGCCGGATTTACCATGGCTCCGTTGCGCGATGGCAAGATCGTTCCGCCCGCCGATTTCAATGCCTGGACGCGGGAAGAGCAACTCGCCGTGCAAGCCGCCATCGAGTCGCTGGAAAAGGACCTGGAGGACACCCTGCGCGGCATGCCGCGGCTGGAGAAGGAACAACGTGACGCCGTCCTCGCGCTGGAGCGCGAGACCGCGCGTTTCGCGATGGAACACCCGGTCGCGCCGGTGAAAGCCGCGTTCGCGGACCTGCCGGACGTGTTGGCGCATATCGACGAGATTACCAAGGACCTGCTGGAGAACGTCCATTTGTTCGCCGTGCCACAGGAAGCGGCGGCGGATCCGATGGTGCTCATGCGTCTCGGTGGCGCGCTGGAACGGTTCGAGGTCAACGTCATGGTAACTCAATCGCACCATGGCTCGGACGCGCCGGTGGTCGAGGAACTCAATCCGACGCTCGCCAACCTTGTCGGACGCATCGAGTATTTGCAGATGCAGGGCGCGCTCGTCACAAATTTCCGTTTGATCAAGGCAGGCGCTTTGCACCGCGCCAATGGCGGCACGCTTCTCCTCGACGTGCGTTCCCTCCTGATGGAACCCTGGTCCTGGGCCGCGCTGAAACGCGCCCTGACGCGAGGGGAAATCGTCATCGAGGACGTGACGCGCTTCATCGGCCTCACCACGACCGTGTCGCTGGAACCCGATCCGATTCCGCTCAAAGTCAAGGTCGTTTTGTTTGGCGACCGGTCGCTGTACTACATGCTCAGTGCTGTTGATCCAGATCTGTCGCGTCACTTCAAGGTCCTCGCCGATTTCGATGACGAACTGGAACGCACCGCCGAAAATAAAATGATGCTCGCGCGGATGATCGGCGGCATGGCGCGACAGGAGGGGCTCAAACCACTCGATCGTGATGCCGTCGCGCGCGTGATCGAGCACGCGGCCCGCATCGCCGACGACCAGCAGCGTCTTACTCTCCGCGTCGACCTGATCCGCGATCTGTTGACCGAGGTGAGTCACTGGGCTGGCGTCGCCGGACGCAAGGTCGCGACCAAAGAAGATGTGGAGCATGCGATCAACCAGCAGATCGTTCGCGTCTCGCGCATTCGCGACCTCGGCAAATCGATGATTCTGCGAGAGATCGCGCTGATCGATACGGCCGGCACGCGGGTTGGCCAGGTCAACGGCCTGAGCGTGATGATGCTTGGCGGTTACGCGTTCGGCAAACCCACCCGCATCACCTGCGGCGTGCGGCCCGGCGCCGGCCGCATCATCGACATCGAACGCGAAGTTGAACTCGGTGGTCCGACGCATTCAAAAGGGGTGATGATCCTGTCAGGGTATCTCGCGAGCCGCTACGGTCAGGATGTGCCGCTTTCGCTGAACGCGAGCCTGGTGTTTGAGCAGTCGTATGGCGGCGTCGATGGCGACAGCGCATCCTCGACCGAGTTGTACGCATTGTTGTCCGCGCTGTCCCTGCTGCCGTTGCGGCAGGAGATCGCGGTCACCGGTTCGGTCAACCAGCTCGGCGTCGTGCAGGCGATCGGCGGCGTTAATGAAAAGATCGAGGGCTATTTCGACATTTGTGCTGCCCGCGGTCTGACAGGTACACAGGGGGTGATGATCCCCGCCAGCAACGCGCAGCATCTGATGTTGCGCGCCGATGTGATCGAGGCTTGCGCGAAGGGACAATTCACGATCTGGCCCATCGAAACGATCGATCAGGGCATCGTCCTGCTGACCGGCCATCCGGTGGGAGAACGGGCCGCGGATGGCACGTATCCCACCGGCTCGGTGAACCGCGCCGTCGCGGACCGGCTGGCCGCCTTCGCCGCCGCCTTCGCCAAGGTCCGCAAGGAGGCCGCGGCGGACGATGACGAGAAAGGCAAAAAGCGATGACCCGCTTCCGCCGCCTGGTGCTGGAGCTCGGCCATGGCGCCGTCGACCCCGAGACGATGCGGCAGGCCGCCGCGTTCGCCCACCTGATGGACGCCGAGCTGCACGCGCTGTTCGTCGAGGACGAAACCTTGCTGCACGCCAGCGCTCTGCCGTTCGCCCGCGAGATCAGTCCGCTGTCCTGTCAATGGCGCCCGCTGGAGACGGAGCGGTTGGAGGCCGAGTTGCGCGCCGCCGCCGATCAGGCCCGCCAGCAATTGCTGGAGGCGACGCGTGCCACCGGAGTGCGCCGGAGCTTCGAGGTTCGCCGCGGCGACCTCGCGCTGCATGTCACCGACACCTGCGTGGCGACCGATATTGTTGTGATCTCGCCCGCGCGCCGGATGGGGACGATGCATGGCGTCCAGCGGCTGAGCGATACCGCCTGCCGATCCGCGGCGTCCGTATTGTTTCTGCCACCGCGGGCCGGCAGACATCATGGCGTCATCGTCGCGGTGGCGGCCGGCGCCGATGATCCCGCCCTGGATGTGGCGCGGCGTATCGCGGCCCAGGAGAGGGAGGGTCTGCTGGTGTTGACGCCGATCGAGATCGGGGTGGACGAGGCAGGCACGATCCGCTTGCTTCCCGGCTATTCGGTCCAGGATGTGGTGGCTGCCTTGGGCGATATGAGGGAACGGCTGATCGTCCTGACGCGGGATGGCATCGGTGAAGGGACGGACCTTGCCGCCGCCCGGGGCGTGCCAGTCCTGGTGTTGGGACCCGTTTGATATTGTTGTCCGCGTAACGGGCAAAATCGCCCCTGGACATCCGGCGCGAGCATCGCTACATACGCCCCCTCACTCGGAACGCGGGAGACAGCAAGCCGTCGCGCAATGACGGCTTGTCGTCGTTCGTACCGCGGTCCTCGGGTTCAGACAGGATACAGGACCAGGGATCATGGCGAAGAAAATCGTCGGCTACATCAAGTTGCAGATACCCGCCGGGAAGGCGAATCCATCTCCGCCGGTCGGCCCCGCGCTCGGTCAGCGCGGCCTGAACATCATGAATTTCGTCAAGGAATTCAATGCGGTCACCCAGAATATGGAACCCGGGATGCCGATACCCGTGGTGATCACCGCCTATGCCGACCGTAGCTTCACCTTCATCACCAAGACGCCGCCGAACACCTATTTCCTCAAGAAGGCGGCGAAGATCGACAAGGGCAGCCCGACCGTGGGCAAGGGTGCCACCGTGGGGCGAGTCACCACGACCCAGCTGCGGGAGATCGCCGAGCTGAAGATGAAGGACATGAACGCCAACGACGTGGAGGCCGCCGTGCGCATGCTGGCCGGGTCCGCGAAGTCGATGGGTCTGACCGTGGTGGAGGGCTGAACGATGATGGGCAAACGTCTGAAGGCCGCTTACGCGGCGATCGATACCAGCAAATCCTACCCGCTGGACGCGGCGATCCGGCTGATCAAGGCCAATGCCAAGGCGAAATTCGACGAAACGGTGGAATTGTCGCTGAACCTCGGCATCGATCCGCGGCACGCCGACCAGATGGTGCGTGGCCTGACCAACCTGCCGAACGGCACCGGCAAGACGGTGCGTGTGGGCGTGTTCGCGCGCGGCCCGAAGGCCGATGAAGCGTTGGCCGCCGGGGCCGATGTGGTGGGCGCCGAGGACCTCGCCGAGAAGATTCAGGCCGGCACGATCGAATTCGACCGCTGCGTCGCGACGCCCGACATGATGGGCATCGTCGGCCGGCTCGGCAAAATCCTCGGCCCGCGCGGCCTGATGCCCAACCCCCGTCTGGGCACCGTGACCATGGACGTGAAGGGCGCGGTCACCGCGGCCAAGGGTGGCCAGGTGGAGTTTCGCGCCGAGAAGGCCGGGATCATCCATGCCGGCATCGGCAAGGTCAGCTTCGACGAGGACAAACTGCTGGAAAACGCCCGCGCACTGGCCGACGCGGTGCAGAAGGCGCGTCCGACCGGGGCGAAGGGTACCTATATGAAGGCCGCCGCGGTGAGCAGCACGATGGGACCCGGCATCCGGGTCGACGTCGGTTCGCTCGGCGTTTGAACGAGATACGCCACTGAAAGGTGGTGGGGAGGGCGCTTTCGGGCGTCCGAACCTGTCCGAGACTACACGCACTCCTTCGGGAGTTTAATGGACCCTCAGGTCCGCGGGTAGGAGACGGGGTGCCAAAGGACCAACCTCGGCCCGTGGGATTCCTGGGGGTCGAGGGCGTGAGTTTGGTGGTTCCGGCTTGACGTGTCGTCCCCAGGGTTCGTGCTTTGGGGGGTGGCGCGGGACAGGCGAACCGGACCGGGTGGGTCACACCGCCGCGGTCCATGGGCAACCAGGTGCCAATGGAGGCAACTCCGGCGGCACCAGAACGGAGACGATGCGTGGACCGTACGGAAAAACGCGAATTCGTCGCTGAGCTCAATCAGGCGTTGCAAGCCACCACGATGGTCGTGGTCGCCCGTAATGGGGGACTGACGGTCGCCGAGGCCTCGGATTTGCGGCGCAAGATGCGGGCTTCAGGATCGACGTACAAGGTCGCGAAAAACCGGCTGGCCCATCTCGCTCTGGAGGGGACCCAATTCGGCGGCCTCATGCCACTCCTGAAAGGTCCGATCGCGCTCGCGTGGTCGACCGATCCGGTGTCGGTGGCGAAGACGGCCGTCGAGTTCGCCAAGACCAACGAGAAGTTCCAGGTGGTCGGTGGTTCCTTGGGGATCCGTGCGCTGAACGCGGACGGGATCAGGGCACTCGCCGATCTGCCGAGTCTGAATGTGCTGCGTGCCGGTTTGCTGGGGATGATTTCGACCCCGGCCACCCGGATCGCGAGCATTCTTCAGGCTCCAGGGGGACAACTCGCCCGGGTCTTCGCGGCCTTCGCCAGAAGGGATGAGCCAGCGGGAGAGGCCGCCGCCGCTTGATCGCGTTCCGGTTGCACCCATGAGTTGCACCGGCTTGCGACGAACCAACCATAACTCTATATAAAGATATAAGGACGAACGAAAATGGCTGATCTACAGAAACTGGCCGAGGAGCTGTCCAGCCTGACCGTGCTGGAAGCCGCCGAGTTGTCGAAGCTGCTCGAGGAGAAGTGGGGCGTTTCCGCCGCCGCCCCGGCCGCCGCCGCCGCCGCGCCGGTGGCCGCCGCCGCCGCGCCGGTCGAGGAGCAGACTGAGTTCACCGTCATCCTGACCGCGGTGGGTGACAAGAAGATCAACGTCATCAAGGAAGTCCGCACCATCACCGGTCTCGGCCTGAAGGAAGCCAAGGACCTGGTCGAGGGCGCGCCGAAGGCCGTCAAGGAGGCTGTCGGCAAGGACGAAGTGGCGAAGATCAAGAAAATGCTCGAGGACGCGGGCGCGACCGTGGAGGTCAAGTAACGCTAGTCTCGGTATTCAAGATCCGGCCCAGGAGGCGGCTCCTGGGCAGGTTTGTTCCGGTGGTGGGTGGGAATCAGCGCGATTCCCGCCCCATCACTCATTACGCGTCGACTACCGCATCCAAATTGGGTGCCTCTGAAAGCAACTTCAGGCAGGACAATCCATGAACGCGATCAACGGGTCGTTTACCGGGCGCAAGAGAATTCGCAAAAGCTTCGGGCGGATTCCGGAAGTGACGCCCATGCCAAACCTGATCGATGTGCAGCGCTCCAGCTATGAAGCGTTCCTGCAAAGCGACATCAAGCCGGACAGCCGCACGCATACCGGCCTGCAGGAAGTGTTCAAATCGGTGTTCCCGATCGACGATTTCGCCGGCCGCGGCCGGCTGGAATTCGTCGACTACGAACTGGAAGAGCCGAAATACGACGTCGAGGAATGCATTCAGCGGGGCATGACCTATGCCGCGCCGCTGAAGGTCACGTTGCGTCTGATCGTCTGGGACGTCGAGGAAGATACCGGCGCCCGCTCGATCCGCGACATCAAGGAACAGCCCGTTTACATGGGCGACATGCCGCTGATGACCGACAACGGCACGTTCATCATCAATGGCACCGAGCGGGTCATCGTCTCGCAGATGCATCGTTCGCCTGGCGTGTTCTTCGATCACGACAAGGGCAAGACGCATTCGTCCGGCAAGTATCTGTTCGCCGCGAGAGTCATTCCCTATCGGGGATCGTGGCTCGATTTCGAATTCGACAGCAAGGATTTGGTCTATGTGCGCATCGACCGGAAGCGCAAGCTGCCGGTGACGACGTTGCTCTACGCGCTGGAAGGCGCGGTGACCGAGCAACTGCGCACAATTCGGGAAACCAAGGGCGCGATCGTCGAACCCGGCGAAGTACACGGCATGGATCAGGAAGAAATCCTGTCGCGCTTCTACACCCAGGTGGTGTTCGATCGCACGTCAAAGGGGTGGGCTCGCCCATTCGATCCCGAGGCGTTCCGCGGCATCAAACTGTTGGAGCCGATTGTCGACGCCGCCACCGGTGAGATCGTTGCCGATACGGAATCGAAACTGACCATTCGCCAGTTGCGCCGCATCGCCGAGAACACCAAGGAGGTGCTGGTCGGCCGCGCCGATCTGCTCGGCCGCTTCGTGGCCGAGGATCTGGTCAATATGGACACCGGCGAGATTTACGCCGAGGCCGGCGAGGAACTGGTGGAAGCCCGGCTCGCCGCGCTGGAGGATGCCGGCATCGTGCGGTTGCCGACGCTCGCGGTCGATCAGTCGAATGGTCCGTGGATCCGCAACACGCTCGCGGTGGACAAGAACACCAATCGCGATGAGGCGCTGATCGATATTTACCGGATCATGCGTCCGGGCGAGCCGCCGACCCCGGAAACCGCCGAGGCGCTGTTCCGCGGTCTGTTCTTCGACTCCGATCGTTACGACCTGTCGGCGGTTGGCCGCGTGAAGATGAACATGCGGCTTGGGTTCACCGGTGTTCCGGATTCGATTCGGATTTTGCGCAAGGAAGATCTGGTCGCGACGGTGAAGACCTTGTGCGATCTGAAGGATGGCCGCGGCCAGATCGACGACATCGACAACCTCGGCAACCGGCGCGTGCGGTCGGTGGGCGAACTGATGGAAAATCAGTACCGCATCGGATTGTTGCGCATGGAGCGGGCGATCCGCGAACGCATGGGCTCGGTCGATATCGACAGCGTGATGCCGCATGACCTGATCAACGCCAAGCCGGCGGCGGCGGCGGTGCGGGAATTCTTCGGCTCCTCGCAGCTCAGCCAGTTCATGGACCAGACCAACCCGCTGAGCGAAGTCACCCACAAGCGCCGCCTGTCGGCGCTTGGCCCGGGTGGCCTGACGCGCGAGCGCGCCGGCTTCGAGGTGCGCGACGTGCACCCGACGCATT
>CALFNB010000300.1 GCA_937902425.1 uncultured Acetobacteraceae bacterium
GAGCAGTTGCCCGGCGTGCTGATGGGCCTTGTGGCGGCGGTGTTGTACGGCCTCGGCACGGTGCTGGCGAAGCGCACGCCGCTGGCGTTGCCGCCGGCCACCAGCGTTGCCTGGCAGGTCGGGCTGGGAACGGCGGTGCTCGGCGCGCTGTCCGTGTTCGAGACGGCGGATTGGACCCGCGTGACGCCGGCCGGTTGGGCGTGCGTGACGTATGTCGCGACAATCCCGATGACGGTGGCGTACCTGGCGTGGTTCCGCGCCCTGCGGCTGGTGCCGGCGTCGATGGCCGCCACGACCGTGCTGGTCTCGCCGATGGTGGGCGTGCTCGGCTCCACGTTGGTACTGGGGGAGACACTGGGACCGCGGCAGGTCTTTGCGTTGGCGCTGACATTGGCTGGAGTGGCGCTGGCGGTGCGGGGGTAGCGCCGGGGTTTCACCCCGGACCCCGACCCAAGGGGCGCTGCCCCTTGGAACCCCGCCAAGGACAGTGGTCCTTGGAACCACTCATTTTGGTGGGTTCTTGGAGAGGGGCCAACCGAGACCTTGTAAGGTCGGTGCAGGCCCCTCTCCAAGAACCCACCAATGGACGGATCGCAAAGGCAATGCCTTTGCTGGGGGTCCAGGGGGCAACGCCCCTGGCGGGTTCGAGGGCGGAGCCCTCGCGCGCCTGGACTCCGGCCAGGCCGATACCACATTGACCTTCCCGCCCCCGCTCCATAGCTTCACGGCGATGTCGGATACAATACGCAACAATCTCGCCCACCCGAAGGCCTGGCCGTTCGAGGAAGCCGCCAAAGTCGCTCGCCGGCTGGAGGCTTCCGGCAGGCGGCAGGCGCTGTTCGAGACCGGCTACGGCCCCTCCGGCCTGCCGCATATCGGCACGTTCGGGGAAGTCGCGCGGACCTCGTGGGTGCGCCATGCCTTCACCGTCATGACCGGGCTGCCGTCGAAGCTGCTCGCGTTCAGCGACGACATGGACGGGCTGCGCAAAGTACCCGACAACGTGCCGAACAAGGAGATGCTGCGAACGTATCTCGGCCAGCCGCTGACCCGCGTTCCGGATCCGTTCGGCACGCATGACAGTTTCGGCGCGCACAACAACGCGCGGTTGCGGGCCTTCCTGGACTCGTTCGGCTTTGAGTATGAGTTCGCCTCGTCCACCGACTACTACGCCTCCGGCCGCTTCGACGCCGCGCTGATCCGGGTGCTGGAATGCCACGACAAGGTGCTGGAGGTGATCCTGCCCACCCTCGGCCCGGAGCGGCGCGCGTCGTATTCCCCGATTCTGCCGATCCACCCGAGGACCGGCATCGTCATGCAGGTGCCGATGGACCGGATCGACCCGGCGGCCGGCACGGTGACATGGCGTGATCCGGACAGCGGCGAAACATTCGAGACGCCGGTGAAAGGCGGCCACTGTAAGCTGCAGTGGAAGGCCGATTGGGCCATGCGGTGGTATGCGTTGGCGGTAGACTATGAAATGTCCGGCAAGGATCTGATCGACAGCGTCCGTCTGTCGGGCCGGTTGTGCCGCATCCTCGGCGGTCCGCCGCCGGAGACCTTCACCTACGAACTCTTCCTGGACGAGAACGGCCAGAAGATCAGCAAGTCCAAAGGCAACGGCCTGTCGGTGGACGAGTGGCTGCGGTACGCTCCCGCCGAATCGCTCGGCCAGTTCATGTATAACCAGCCGCAACGTGCGAAGCGGCTGTATTTCGATGTCATCCCGCGCGCGGTCGATGAATATATCGCCAACATCGCCAAGGCACCGGCGCAGCCCGAGGCCGAAAGGCGAACCAACCCGGCGTGGCATATCCATTTCGGCCGCCTGCCAAACCACTCCGGCAGCCCGATTTCCTTCGCGATGCTGTTGAACCTCGCCATTGTCGCGAACGCGGATACGCCGGATATTCTTTGGGGCTTCATCCGCCGCTATAACTCCGCCGCCACGCCGGAGAGCGAACCGCTGCTCGCCCGCCTCGTGGAGCATGCGATCGCCTATTATCACGACTTCGTGCGGGTGAAGAAACAGTTCCGCGACCCGGAGCCGTTCGAGCGGGCGGCGCTGCGGGACCTCGCCGATACGCTTGCGACGCTGCCGCCGGATACGCCGGCCGAGCAGATCCAGAACGCGGTGTTCGAAGTCGGCAAGCGGCATCCTTTCCCCGAGCTGCGCGCCTGGTTCGGCTGCCTGTATCAGGTGCTGCTGGGTCAGGCCGAGGGGCCTCGGTTCGGCGGTTTCACGGCGCTGTACGGCATTCCCGAGACCGTTGCCTTGATCCGCCGTTGCCTCGATCGTGCCCCCGTCGATCAGGTCCAGGGCGATCACGTCCCCGTCGATAACGTCCAGGTTGGGCACGTCCAGGGCGATCAGGTCCAGGGTGATCAGGTCCAGGTTGGGCACGTCCAGGTTGGGCAAGTGGCGCCGACAACCTGAACGATGCCGGATCCGCACCAGGAAAAAAGCCAGATCCAAGGCCTGAAGCGGTATCTGAGCCATCTGCCGGCGCTGCTCGGCGTGATCCTGCTGGTTGGCGCGATTTACGTGGTGCAGAAGGAATTTCGTCAGCTCAAACTGCGGGACATCGCCGGTGCGCTGCGGGCGATCCCGCGGGCGGCGCTGCTGTTGGCTTTTGTCTGGACGATTCTGTCGTACTTCATCCTGACCTTCTACGACCGGTTGGGTACCATCTACGCCGGGCGCAAGGTGTCCTATCGCAAGGTCGCGTTCGCCTCGTTCTGCGCTTACGCGCTGGCGCATAATCTGGGCTTCGCGGCGGTGTCCGGGGCGGCCGTGCGCTACCGGCTGTATGCGCATTGGGGGCTGACGCCGCTGCAGATCGGCAAAACCGTGGCGTTTTGCAGCCTGACCTTTGGGCTTGGCGGGCTGGTGCTCGGCGGCGCGATCCTGTTCCTCGAGCCAACGACAATCCCGTTCTTTGGGCAGTATTTGCCGGTGCGGGCTTTGCATGCCGTGGGCGGGCTGCTGTGGGGCATCGTCGCCGGCTATATCATCCTGTCGCGGGTGATGGGCTCGTTCCGGTTGCGCGGCCATCGGATCGAGTTGCCCAAATGGCGGATGGCGGTGCTGCAGGTCGCCCTGGCGACCGTCGATGTCGCGGTGACCGCGACGATCTTTTTCACGCTGCTGCCCGACGCGCCCGGCCTCACCTGGACGATCTTCATGGGCGTCTACGTCGCGTCCTATACCGCCGGGCTGGCGGCGAATTTGCCCGGCGGCATCGGCGTGTTCGACACCGCCATGCTGTTCGGGCTCG
This sequence comes from uncultured Acetobacteraceae bacterium, assembly GCA_937902425.1. GTDB lineage: Bacteria > Pseudomonadota > Alphaproteobacteria > Acetobacterales > Acetobacteraceae > Rhodopila. Next base: position 3,279 of record CALFNB010000300.1, read on the forward strand.
AGCCTTATGTCGACGCGCCGCACATCGTTGGCGCGATCGTGGTTTACCGGCTGTATTACTACATCATTCCGCTGTTCCTCGCCGGCTCGCTGTTCGCCGGCAACGAGGCTTTGCTGCGCGGCGGCGGCCTGTTGCGCGGCGCCCCCGCCGGACGCGTCGAGGCAAGGCCGATCACGCCCTGGAGCGAGCCGGACTTCGCCGTCGCCACCGCCACCGGAGTGGTCGCCCTGTGCGGCGCGATGCTGCTGATGCTTGGCGTGCTCGCGCCGAGCACGGATTACTCCTGGCTGGATCCGGAGTTCGCGGGCATCGCCTCGCAGGCCGGAGAGTTCGTGCCGTCGCTGATCGGTGCCGGTCTGGTGATCATGGCGCTGGCATTGTCGCATCGGGTCAATCTGGCGTGGGGGTTGACGATCCTGCTGCTGTTCGCGGGGGCGGGGTTCGCGGCGACGCAGGACAACCAGGTCAAGGTCGTTGTGGTGCTGGTGCTCAGCGCCGCGTTGCTGATGCCGTTTCGTTCGTGTTTCTACCGGCGCGCGTCGTTGCTCAGCGGTCCGTTTGAGAGTTCGTCGGCGATTTCCCTGATCGTGCTGGTGATCTGCGTGCTGGCGCTGGCGCTGGCCCGCCACAAGACGTTCCTGTTGAGCAACAATGCCTGGTGGGCGGTGGTGATATCGCCGGAAATCCCGAACTCGGTGCGGTTCGCGGTGGCGTTGGCGGTGTTGCTGGCATCGATCGCGATCTGGCTGTTGTTGCGGCCTGGCCGGGTGCGCGCGCTGCCGTGGGACGCGTCGGCCGCTCGGCGGTTTTTCATGATGGGCGCGATCCCGCCGGCGCATGCCGACGGCATGGTCACCGGGGAGACCGATCGCGCCGGCCTGCCGTTCCGCCGGGTTGGCCGCGTGCTGCTCGGACTGGGCGATCCGGCGGGCGCGGAGGGCGACAAGATCTCCGCCGTCTGGCGGTTGCGCGACCTCGCCCGGCAGGAGGGGCTGGACCCGGCGTTCTGGCGGGTCGGCCCAGGATTGTTGAAGGTTTACGCCGATCTGGGATTGACGCCGCTGCCGTTGGGGACGGATGGGCAAATCGTCCAGACGGAGGTGAGTTCTGACCCGTCGCGGCGGTACCTCGTTTGCGTGGCGGAACGGGATCTGAAGGCGCTGATGCCGATGTTGCCGGAACTGGCGGCGTCGCCGGCGGAGTAGGGGGGCGGTCCTTTCCCGCGTCATGGCCATCTGGACCAGCACGCTGGTCGCCCGCGCGTATTCCGTGGGCCTTCCGGCATATTCGCCTTGACGCGATCCGACGATCCTGAAAAAAAGCCTATATCGAACACGATATAGGACGACCATCCATGACCACGCATTGCCAGCCGTTGCCCCGCCCCCTCGCCGAGGAGATGCTCCAGGTGGTGGCGCGCGCGATCTGCGACCGGCCCGGCGACAGCTCCGCGCAACGAGACTCCCGCACGCGCCAGATGGTGCACTCCACGATGGGGTTCGAGCCGCGGGACGGGCTGGAATACATGCTGTCCATCATGGCGTTCGGACACTTTCAGGTGATCCTGGACTCGATGCGGGACGTGTTCCAGGGCCAGACGGACGCGATGAAGGTGAAGACCAAAACGACGATTGTGGCGCTGGATCGCGCGATGCTGGAGATGATCAAGGAGCTTCGCGTGGTGCGACGGCGCCCGATGGCTCGATCGGCGGAGGACGCGCGGCGGGAGGAGACGCGGCCGATGCCGGCCGCAGCCGCGCCAATGGCCGCGCCGGTGGACGTGCCAATGGACGTGCCAATGGCCGCGCCAATGGCCGCGCCGGTGGACGTGCCAATGGACGTGCCAATGGCCGCGCCAATGGATGCGCCGGTGGACGTGCCACTGGACGTGCCAATGGACGTGCCAATGGATGCGCCGGTGGGCGCACAGGTGTCCGTTTCGGTCGCTGTCGCGGCCGTGCCGGTCATGGATGCCGCGCGGGACGCCGCCGCGAGACCGGGATCCGCGACGCCGGCTGGGTCACGGCCGGCGAAGATCGCACCGGCATACATTGGACTGGCGAGGTCCGCGCCGCCGATACCCGACTTCGCGGCGATCAAGAAAGCATTGTTGGGGTTGGGGGCGCCTGGTCCAGGGGAGGTCGGGACGCATACGACACCGGCGGTTTCCGGTCCGGGCCAGGTGGGACCCCTTCAGGCGAGTGCTCGGGTTGCCACCGCCGCCGAGGTTCAATTTTCGGCGGCCGACATAAACAATCGCACCTCTCCGCCTTCGGACGAGGGCTCGTTCGACGAGCCCATCGCGGCGTTCGAGTCCGTATTCGCCGCCACGATGGAGACCCTGGCGGACACGCGGGAACTCGCGGTCGCGAAGGCGGAGGCGGCCAGCGGGGATTGAGCGCGCTCCGGCATCGGCCGGCACGGGTTGTCAGATGCTCCGCGGGTTGAATACCGGGGATCTATCCGGTATTATGTAGCAACGAGCACCTCAAGGAGGTGGCACAAAAAGCCGGGGCCGCTACCGTGTCCCAATGGGAGACACTTTCGCAATCTCGGCACTCCGTCGCAAGCGTGCCCGCATAGCGGGTGAGATCATTCAGGCGCAAGAGATCGTCGCGCGCCGGACCAAAGAACTCCTGGCGATCGACGCGGTGATCCGCTTGTTCTCGCCTGACAGTGATCCGGACATGATAGCCCCGATCCGACCGGCCTCTCGGGGCTTGTTCTTCGGATACCGGGAACTGACCAGATTGTGTCTGGACATCCTACGGGAAGCCGGAGGACCGCTGACGCTGGACAGCACCATTGACCGGGTGATGGCGACGAAGGGTTTCCCGGATGACGGGAGGCTCCGCAGGCGCATCTATGAAATCACGCGGGCTTCTCTGTTGCGGTTGGAGCGAAGAGGGACCGTGCGGCGGATTCTGGACCAGCCGGATATGTGGTGGGAACTGGCCGGGTAAGGATGCGGACGCTCGGACCGGCCAATTGAACCCACAGGCTCGGCGTTTGGGGCCGGTGGCTCTCTGCGCCCGCTCTCTACACATTGCCATCAGCAACATTTTTTCAAGTGCGTAATCGTGCGGGGTGGATTACAGAATGCTGGCTAGATAGCTCACTTCATTTTGGTACCGCAGAGCTGATTGGTTGACCTGCAATCGGCGTCCTTGGACGGTATGGAAACTACCCACCCGCAATTCTGATATTGGAATACTTTTCGCGCCACTTATGCGGCCCGCCGACATAAAGTCATCCGTGATGACAAAGGCGTCGGTTGGGTCGTCAAAATCAAAGAGATCGGGATGCCGCTGCGCAATCCGTATGGCCCGCTCAATAAACATCCGCGAGGCGGCGTCTGGTGTAGCGACCTTCTGGCTTTTTGCTCCAGTCATCGTCATTACGATCGCCGCTATTTTTGGCGCCTTCAAACCTCCCGCGCGGGAATTCCAAAGCTGGAAGTCCCGCGTGGTCTCGGTCATCATTCGCAACAAGAGGTCAAGAGATTCCACGGAATGTTCGTCGACTCTTACGGGAACAATCAGCGCCTCGACCGCACACCAAGAAAGATGGGTGCCACCGGAGTAGAATGGGCTGGTATCTATCACGATTTTTGAGCACTTAACTTCCCGAGATTCCGCATCCAATATAGTTTTTAGGGACCAAAGAAGGTTTTTGACAAACTCCGGCCTGTTTTGGCTATTGGCCACCTGTAGCTGCTGATACATTGACGATGGAAAGGCATAAAGTTCTGCGTCCCCTGGAATAAAATAGCATCCTTTCCCGGCGGCGAAGGACGGACAATAGGTGCTGACCCGAAAAGCAATATCAC
>CALFNB010000301.1 GCA_937902425.1 uncultured Acetobacteraceae bacterium
CCCGCGTCGGCTGGCAAGCGGATTCTCGCGGATTTTCAGAGAGTCGGGGTATAGCCAGCTTCTGCTTCATGCTGGTGGCGACGCCAGCCGCCAGTTTCAGCGAGATGGTCATCACACCGAGGACAAAGATCGTTAACATCACTGCCGGCAATGCCGTTCTCTCCATATTGACCGGCGCTGGCCGGTCAGGCCTCCGATATGGCGATCTCCATCTCCAACTGGTAGGCCCGGACCAGATCGGCGAGACCGAAAAGCGACATGACGGCCAGCCACAGCCAGCCGATCCTGTGGTCCGGCAGGCTGACGGAAAACCTGATGGAAACGAACACGAAGAACAGAACGAGCAGCAGAAAAAGCGTCAGTGAGGGCTTCACCTCGTTACCCGGCCGCCACATGACACGAATCCGGTCCACGGCCGCGTTACCGGCGATCGCGACGCACGGCAGGACAATCTGAAGCGGCCAGAAGCGGGCATCCGACAACGTCTTGTCTCGGTGCGGGAACGCTTTGGGATCGATCTGCATCGCGCCGGCCACGAGAACCTGGAACAGAATGGGCAGACCCGCGACGACCGCACCGACCAACAGGACGGTTCGCCGATCTCGGCGCCTCGACGCGTGATCCCGGGGTGGTAGCATATCGAGAACTCCAGACTCCACAACCATAGGTAGTTGACGGCGGCCAGTACAACAGTTCAGTCGTTGTGTCCGACGCCGATCAAACTAGGCACGATCCGCCTCACCACACGGGAAACGCCATGCTCCACAGCACCAATCGCATCCTGACCACGCACACTGGCAGCCTGCCACGCCCGGCCGCTCTGACGGCGTTGTATGCCCGCCGCGCGGCCGGCGAAGCGGTGGACGAAGCCGCGATCGAGACCGCCGGCAAAGCCGCGACCCGCCACGTCGTCCGCCAGCAAATCGCCGCCGGCATCGACGTCGGCAACAACGGGGAGCAACAGCGCGAGGCGTTCTTCCTCTACGTGCGCCACCGCATGACAGGCTTCGGTGGCACCTGGACCCGCCGCCCGGTCGCGGACATCGCCCATTATCCGATGTATCAGGCATGGGCTGCCGCGGCGGACGGTGCCCGGCCGGCGGTCAGCAACCGCGGTCTGCTGCCCTCCGCCACCGGGCCGGTCACGTATATCGACCCGGCATTGGTCGAGGCCGAATGCGACGAATTCCAGGCCACCATGGACGAGATCGGCGCACCGGGGTTCGCCGAGCCGTTCATGACCGCCCCCTCCCCCGGCATCATCGCCGCCGCGATGCGGAACGAACATTACGATACCGAGGATGCGTATCTGGCCGCTCTGGGGAAGGCGCTGCGGGTGGAATACGAGGCGATCGTACGGCACGGGTTCGTGCTGCAGATCGACGCGCCGGACCTGGCACTGGAGCGCCACATCACGTACCAGGACCAACCGGTGTCGGCGTTCCTCGATTTCGCGGAGCGCGTGGTGGCGACGATCAATGACGCGCTGGTGAACATTCCGCGCGATCGGGTGCGCATCCATGCCTGCTGGGGCAACTACGAGGGGCCGCATGATTGCGATGTCGCGATGGCGGAGATCCTGCCGGCGATCGGCAAAGCCCGGGTCGGCGGCTGGGTTTTGCCGATCGCCAACCCGCGTCATCAGCATGAGTACCGGTGTTTGAAGGACCTGCCGCTCGACGACGGTCAGGTGGTGGTCGCGGGCGTGATCGATCCGCTGACCAACTTCGTCGAACACCCGGAGGTCGTGGCGGACCGTCTGGAAAACGTGGCGCGGACGATCGGCGATCCGACCCGGCTGCTGGCGGGGACGGATTGCGGGTTCGACACCTCGGCGGGACGTGGCCGCGTGGCGGAGGACGTGGTGTGGGCCAAGCTGGCGGCGATGACGGAGGGCGCACGGATCGCGTCGCGGCGGCTGGGGATGGTGGGCTGAGCGCTCCGCGTGGTCGGGGAGTTCTCCCGCCGGTGCGGCACGATAGAGGTTCCGCCCTGGTGCTTTCGAAACCGGTCCGTGGGGCATGGCGATTTCATGGACGGACCTACGGTTCGATGATAAGCTGGCTTAAGCTGGATTTTCAGGAGCATCCCATGCGCGAGTTCGGCGCGTTCGAGGCAAAGAACAAGCCTGGCCACCTGGTCGAGCATGGCGAAGAAATCATGATAACCCGGCACGGCAAGGAGGTCGCACGCCTCGTTCCCGCGCACGGGACGATCAATCGCGAAGCCGCGCGGGAGGCTGTCCGACGCATTCGCGAGCGAGCAGAGACGAAAAAGCTCGGTCGTTTCGATTGGCGAGAATGGAAATCTCTACGGGACGAAGGCCGTCCTTGAGCCTGGTTCTGGACAGTTCCGCCACATTGGCCTGGATCTACGGCGACGAAACGACCGAAGCGATCCGAGCCGTTTTCGAACAGGTCGCGGATCGTGGCGCGGTCGTGCCGGGTTTATGGCGGCTTCAGGTCGCCAATAGCATGACAATGGGCGTGCGCCGGCGCCGGATCGATGCTGCGTTTCGAGACGAGGCGCTGGCCGATCTGGAGCTGTTGGATATTACGATCGACCAACATACCAATACCCAGGCCTGGACTGAAACCCTGCGACTCGCCGATCGTTTTCGTCTGACGCTGTACGATGGGGCGTATCTTGAACTCGCCCGGCGGAGGCACCTCCCCCTCGCCAGCCTCGACCGGGAACTTCGCGCCGCGGCGGAGACTCTTGGCGTGGCGCTGTTGGGGGACGAGGCCGCATGACAGACCGGCTTGTCCGTCGGCGACGAAGCAGTGGCGGCGGAAGGGGGTTCGATTGAACCGTTTGAACTGGGACGCCCCATAAAGAGCGTTTGCTCGCCGTCATTGTCAGCATCGGGCTTCGAACGTCTGACGCAACGGATCCTCGCGGACGCTTGCTTCCGCCACGTCGAGGTCGCTGGAAAAAACGGCGCCGTCGGCATCGACGGGCATGTAAGATATTCCGTTACTATCCAGGCAGCCGGGCTTCGCCCGACGCTTGACCCGCGAGTCGCGGCATGAGTCGAGTCGGGGCATATAAGGGTGTGTTCATGCCGTTCTCGGACAGTCTGGGCGATCCGCTGCTGCCATGGGCAGTCGCCGCGGTCGTGCTCGCCGGGGTGGTGCGAGGTGTCAGCGGCTTTGGTCAGGGGCTGGTATTCATTCCGCTCGCCGGGCTGTTGTATCAGCCGAAATTCGCCGTCCCGCTGCTGTGGGTCGCCGATGCTCTTGTTACGCCGCTGTTACTGCGCCCACATGCTCGACGGGCCGAGTGGGCGGAGATCGTGCCGTTGGCGATCGGCGGCACGGCCCTGCTGCCGGCGGGCATCTGGATCCTGAATCACCTGGATCCGACCATGCTCCGCTGGGTCATCTGCCTGATCGTGCTGCTGTCGACCGCGGGGATTGCCGCCGGGTGGCGCGTTCAGCTCAAACCGACCCGGCTTCTGGCGCTTGGCGTCGGCGGGCTGTCGGGGCTGGTCGGAGGCGCCACCGGCATGACGGGCGTGCCGCTTGTGCTGTTCTGGCTCGGGCGCGACACCGATGCGGCGCGGTTACGGTCGAATGTCTTTATCTTTCTCTGGTTGGTGGGACTGGTCAGCCTGGCGGCCGGCGCGGTCCAGGGCCTGCTGGGATCGCGCGTGCTGTGGGAGGGATTGATTTTGGCGCCGTGCTACGCGGTCGCGACCGTGCTCGGCAACCTGATCTTCCATCGCACGCACGGCGACTCCACCCTGGCGCGCGAGGCGATGTTTCGTAGGCTGGCGCTGGGACTTTGCGCCGCGTCCGCGGTCGCCGGCCTGCCGGTCTGGCGCTGACGGGTAACCGCACACTTCCCCTCCGGCCGGTCCCGTGATCAGAATGCGCTCGCCAAGGAGGCACCGCCATGTTTCAGATCAGGCACCTGGATCACCTCGTCCTGCGGGTCACGGACCTGCCGGCGATGATGCGCTTCTACACCGACGTGCTCGGCTGCTCAGTGGAAAAGGTGCAAAAGGAGCTTGGGTTGTATCAACTCCGCGCCGGCACCGCGCTGATCGACCTCGTACCGGTCGACGGCGAACTGGGCCGCCGGGGCGGCGCGGCACCGGGGGCCGAGGCACGCAATCTCGACCATTTCTGTCTGCGGGTGGACCCGTACGACGCGGACGAGATCATCGCGCATTTGAAACGTCACGGTGTCGAGACGGGTCCGGTCGCCTCCCGCTATGGCGCCGAGGGCCAGGGCCCGTCGATCTACGCCCAGGACCCGGAGGGGAATACGGTGGAACTGAAAGGTCCGCCGTGGCCGGCGGGCACGACCGGTTAAGGCTTCGGCGTTGACGCCAATGGCGCCGGCGGCACGTCTGGCGGAGTAATGATCGGCGGCGGCGCGGACGGCGCCGGTCCGAATGCCGCGGGAAGTCGCGGCGGGACCGCCGGCTCGGCCGGCAAAGCTGGCGTCACCTCGGCGACCGGTGGATGAGAGGCGGGCGCGGCGTCCGCCGGATGTAATGCAGGCACGGCATCCGCCGGATGTGATGCGGGCGCGGCATCCGGCGGATGTGATGCGGCCGCCCCCTCCGCCGCGGGCGGTTGCGCCTGCGGTCCCGGGTTGGCCGCGGTTTTCGCTGGCGGGGTGAACGGCACCGTGTAGTCCGGCACCACGCGCGCCTGCGGGCCGGAGATGACCAACACTTTCTCGCCAACCCATAGCGGCTTCTTGTCGTTCTGCGCCACGCTGATCATGTCGCCATTGGCCTTGCGCACGACATACTCGAAGCCATCGGTATCACCGATGATATGCTCGGTCGCCACGCCCGCGATGCCGCCAATCAACGAGCCGCCGATCGCCCCGAACGCGCTGGTCGGACCGGCACCAACCTGAGAGCCCGCCACGCCCCCCGCGGCCGCCCCCGCCACCCCACCCACCGTTCCCTGGGCGCTGATCTGCACCGGCCGCACGCCGGCGATCACCCCTGCTTCCACCTTGGCGGCCTGCTGCGCCGCGTTGTTGGCGTAGGTGTCCGGCGAATAGCTCGGCCCACATCCGAAAAGCATGAGAACCGGTGGGGCAAGCACCGTCAGCGTGACGAAAAGACGAATCAACGAGGCGGCTCCATTTTTCCCGGGTATGAGCGCTACACATTGGGGAAATTACCCAGGCGTCAACCCTGCTCCGGCGTAACGGCGGAATTGCGGCGGGGTTCCGTTCCGCCGATCCGGCATCCCGGCGAGGTCATCGTGGTGAAGCGCGGATTGACCTTGGTCAGAACGGTGGATTGATGGAGGTCAGCAACAAATCGTTGCCGCGAAGCGGGCACCAGGAAGGACGCGCACCGTCCACGGCACGGCCTGGTGATGTTGGCAGGCCGTTGGCCATATCCGAAACTCCGAAGGACTTCACGGGAGGTCTACTGTTCGGACTTGACAGGTCCCAGCCTCCAGGTTCCGCGGCACGTCTCGCTTATGTGCTTGGTCCCAGGGGATGCCTGGCCTTGTGGGATAAAGCGATATTTTCATTGACAAAGTTGCAATAATGGCCCAAGCGGATGGTGAAATACCGACGAATGGAAAAGTCGGTTTATAGGAACATGGCGCGGAGGGAGGCATGGCCGGCCAAACTGATGCTTGGCACGAAAGCCTCAGGTCGCATGAACAATCGGCCGGTCCGTCCGATCGTGCGTTCGGGTTGGTATTCGCCGGGGTTTGTGCGATCGCTGGTATGATTTCGCTATGGCGACACAGAGGGTCCGGCCTTCCACTGTTGGTGATCGGTCTGATGTTCCTGATCGCCGCGCTTGTCATACCTGGCTTGCTTTCTCCGCTGAACCGCCTCTGGATGTGGTTCGGGCGGCGCATACAGGTTATTGTCAACCCGGTGGTCATGGTGATTCTGTTCTATGGTGTGATATTTCCGGTCGGGCTGATAATGCGGGCCTTTGGCAAGGATCCGTTCCAGCAGCGGCGCGATCCGCACGCCACAACCTATTGGATCGAGCGATCGCCGGATGCCGACCGGCTCTCAAGTATGAAAAATCAGTTCTGAGGCGTACAATGTTTGCCTTCACAAGAGAATTAGCGGTCTTTCTGCTGCGGCGGCGCAAGTACTGGCTCATGCCCGTCGTGGTGATATCCGCATTGCTCGGCATCCTGTTGGTATTTACCGAAGGTTCCGTCATCGCTCCCTTCATCTATACGATCTTCTAGCGTCGCATGGACGCGACCGCCGCCCTCGCACAGGATCTGCCGGCGCCATTCCGCGATCGCGCCAGCGTTCTCGAATGCCCCGTCAGCGGGGAGCCATTGCTTGCCGGCCCGGACGAATTCCGTACCGCCAGTGGCAGTCGTCGATACAGTGTCAGCGACGGGATAGCCAACCTGTTCGCGCCACTCGGACCTGAGATGGCTGAGCGCGATATCACGGCAATGGTGAAGGCGTTCTACGAGGAGACGCCGTTTCCCAATTACGACGATCTGGACACACGCGACAGTCTCGCGCGCAAGGCGAGGCAAAGCCTGTTCGCCGCCATGTTGGATGAGCAGTTGCCGGCGGGAGCGGTGATCCTCGAAGCGGGATGCGGTACTGGGCAACTCACGAATTTTCTCGGAATGTCGTGGCAGCGGCGGATATTCGGTGGTGACATGTGCCTGAATTCGCTGCGGCTGGCAAACGGCTTCCGCGAACGGTTCAGGATCGACAACGCCGCGTTTCTGCAGATGAATCTGTTCCGTCCGCCGTTTCGCGACGAAAGCCTTGACGTTGTCATCTCCAATGGCGTCCTGCACCATACCGGCGACCCGCGGGGCGGGTTCGAAGCGCTGGTTCGCAAGGTGAAGCCGGGTGGGCTCGTGCTGATCGGGCTTTACAACAGCCTGGCGCGCCTGCCGACGCTGTGGCGTCGGCGGCTGTTTGAACGCTTCGGCCCGGCATTCCATTTCTTGGACCGGCGGCTGACCGAGGGCAACATGAACGAGGGCCGCTGGCAGGCCTGGTTCCGTGATCAGTACGCACACCCGCACGAGTCGAAGCACTCAATCACGGAAGTGCTGGGTTGGTTCGACGCGCATCGTGTCGAGTTCCTGTCCTGCGTCCCGCCCGCCGACGGCAGCGATTTCGCCGCGGACACATCACTGTTCACACCACAGCGCAGGACAAGCTCGCTACAGAACTGGTCTACCGAATTGAAGATGCTGCTCGACGGCGGTCACGACGGCGGGCTGTTCATAATGATCGGTCGCAAGCGATCGTAAAAGCGAGCATATCAAATGCGCATCCTTGGCATATCCGCATTCTATCACGACAGCGCCGCGGCCCTTGTGGTCGATGGTCACGTTGTTGCCGCCGCACAGGAGGAGCGCTTCACACGCAAGAAGCAGGACAGCTCCTATCCCGCCCATGCCGTCGCATATTGCCTCGCCGAGGGACGAGTCTCACTCGCGGACATTGATTATGTCGCCTTCTACGACAAGCCGTTTCTCAAGTTCGAACGCTTGTTGGAGACCTACCTGGCATCCGCGCCACGTGGGTTTCAGTCATTCCGCATGGCGATGCCACTATGGCTCAAGGAGAAGTTGTTCCAGAAGAAACTACTGGGCGACAAGCTGCGGAAGGCGGCGCCTGACTTCGATTGGCAGAACAAACTGCTGTTCGCGGAGCATCATCTGAGTCACGCCGCATCAGCCTTCTACCCTTCACCGTTCGACGACGCGGCGATTCTGACCATCGACGGCGTAGGCGAATGGGCAACGACAACCGCGGGGTTCGGCAACGGCAGTCACATCGCGATTCGCAAGGAGATCCACTTCCCGCATTCGCTGGGTTTGCTCTATTCCGCGTTCACCTATTTCACTGGATTCAAGGTCAATTCCGGCGAATACAAGGTCATGGGCCTGGCGCCCTATGGCGAGCCGCGTTTTGTCAACACGATCCTGGACAATCTGATCGACCTCAAATCTGACGGCAGCTTCCGGTTGAACCAGGATTACTTCAATTACGCGTCCGGGCTGACCATGACCAACGATGCGTTCGCCCGATTGTTCGGCGTGCCGTTGCGACAGCCGGAGGCGAGGCTGGAGCCGATCCATATGGATTTGGCGGCCTCAATCCAGGCCGTCACCGACGAAGTGATGTTGCGGCTCACCCGTGCGCTCGCGGCGGAAGGGAACTCGCGGAACCTCTGTCTGGCCGGTGGCGTCGCGCTTAACTGTGTAGCCAATGGCAAGGTCCTGCGTGACGCGAAGTTCGACAACATTTGGATCCAGCCGGCCGCGGGCGACGCCGGAGGGTCGCTCGGCGCCGCGCTGGCAGCCTATCATCTCCAGTGCAACCAGTCGCGGCAGGTCGCCAACACGCTGGACGGGATGTCCGGCAGCTATCTCGGACCGGAGTTCGCACAAGAGGAAGTGGAACAGCGCCTGACCGCCGCTGGTGCGAGTTTTGATCGCGTGGACGACGACGCGGTGATCGAACGGACCGCCCAGGCGCTTGCTGACACAAAAGCTGTCGGTTGGTTCCAGGGGCGCATGGAATTCGGCCCGCGCGCGCTCGGCGCCCGGTCAATCCTCGCTGACGCGCGTAGCCCGGCGATGCAGCGCACGCTCAACATGAAGGTCAAGTATCGCGAAAGCTTCCGTCCCTTTGCCCCGTCCGTGCTCCGCGAGGACGTCGCCGATTGGTTCGAGATGGATGTGGATAGTCCTTACATGCTGCTGGTTGCCGATGTCGTGCGGAATCGCCGGCGCACCATGACCGAGGACGAGCATGAATTGTTCGGGATCGACAAACTCAACGTGCCTCGTTCCGACATTCCGGCCGTCACCCATGTCGACTACTCGGCCCGGGTCCAAACCGTGCATGCCGAGACCAACCCGCGCTATCACGCACTGATCAGCCGCTTCAAGGAAATCACCGGCTGCCCGGTCATTGTCAATACCAGCTTTAACGTTCGCGGCGAGCCGATCGTTTGCACGCCGGAGGATGCCTTCCGTTGCTTCATGGGCAGCGAAATCGATGTCCTGACCGCGGGCAACTGCATTCTCCGCAAGGAGGATCAACGGCCGGAACTGAAGCTTGACTACAGCTCGATTTTCGACCCCGACTGAGCCAGCCGCAACAATGTCGGATCGCGCGCGTATCATCCCAAGATTTGCCGCGGCCGCGCCGCCGTGGCTCGCGGCGTCCGCATGACCGGGCTCGGCTCACCGAAGTTCGCAGCGTTGGCGGTGATCCCGCTCATGCCGTTGGTCGGCCGGCAACTCTCCGGGCACCCGATGATACGCGTATACAGGTCGTGGTTCGGGGTGTATCCCATCATGACACATTCGATCTGGACCGACAGTGAATGAGCAACCGGTTCGAGGCGATGTCGAAGACGCGGCAGACCGCGCTGCTCGTCGCCAGTGTCATGGTTTTTGTCGTAGTGATGGCGCTGCTGGCTGAGGGCGGTATGCGCATTCGGCAGGCGATTCGGTATGGTCCGGCGATCGGAGGAGGTCTCGAGACCCTGTTCCACATCGACCCGGCGACCGGGCTTCGGCTCATGGTTCCGGGTCTGCGTACGTCGCGTTTGTCAAGCAATTCATTAGGGCTTCGTGGCCCAGAGATCCCACTCGCGAAGCCGGAGGGTACCTTTCGGGTGGCCTTTCTCGGTGCATCGACGACGTTTTGCGCGGAAGTCAGTAGCGATGCGATGGTTTGGCCATCCCTGGTTATCGATAAACTCCGCGCCGCGTCGCCCGGACAGAAGTTCGACTTCATAAATGCCGCCCTACCCGGGTATACGCTTGGCTCAATGCAGAAGATCCTTGAGAAGCTGGTCGCACCGCTCAAACCTGATCTTATCGTGATCTACGAGGGTCACAATGATCTGACCGAGATCATGGCGGCGGCGGTATGGCGGCAAGGCATCGTGTTCGATACCGGCGATTCTGGGTTGTCCTGGCTGTCGCGCTACTCCCTGCTCGCCTATCTGGTCGAGAAGAACATCCTTTCTCTGCGCCGGCAGCGAATGGCAGCGGGCGATTCCGAAAAACTTCGCGTTCCATCCGAGACGCTCGCGGCACCTTATGAAGAGAGGCTCGCGTCTTTGGTTCGTGACGCACGGGCGGTGGCGAAGCAGGTCGTTCTGGTTACGTTCGCGACCAGAGTCAGAGCCGAGCAGACGCCCGAAGAGAAGCAGCAAGCGGGTGTGACCGACCTGTACTATATGCCATTCCGCGCGCCTGATGATCTCGTTCGGGACTATGCCGCGGTTAATGAGGCGATGCGTCGGGTCGCGCGGCGGGAGGGCGCGGCATTGATCGAAGCCGCGACCGCAATCCCGGCCGACAAGCAGCATTTCGCCGACTCGGTTCATTTCAGCGACGCCGGCAGCCAGATGATGGCGGATATCGTCGCGTCCGGGTTGGCCACACAGGTCGGGATCGACGGTATTCGCGGCCGAGATGGCGGCGCTCGTCGGGACGGGAAGTAGGGCCTGAAGCCCCTTGAGCGAGAAAACGCAAGCTCTCATGTCCGATTTCAAGGACGTCAGACAGGACGGTGCGCGTGGGGTCAAGAACACTGCACGCTCAATGTACCGGGTAAACCTCCTACGACGCCCCGCGGAAGCGGATATCGCCATGGGACTGACCTCGGCCCGCCGCTACTCCCCGGACAGTTCCCGCCGCCGGCGGTCGAGTTCCTCACTGTAACGCCGAAGCGCATGCTGCTCGGTCAGCATCCCGATCACGTGCCGCGTCTCCGGCCCATCGACCACCACCAGAGCGTCGCTCTCGGCGTTTTCGAACATCGCCACGGCTTCCTTGATGGTCATCTTCGGCAGCAGCACCGAATCCGCGTGACGCAGCAGGTCGCCGACCACGTGCTCGTCATCCTCGTCGGCATAGACTTCGGCGACCTGCACGATGCCGACGTAACGATCCTCATCGTCCAGCACCACCACCCGATGCTCCGAGCCGAGCGAGAAGTCGCGTTTGAAATCCGCCAGCGGCATGCCGGCATGGATCGTCCGCACCTCACGCCGCATCATTCGTTCCACTGTCAGATTGCGCATCCAGCCGATATCGACGGCGCTGCGGATCGACTCGCCGCGCAGGTGAAACCGCCAGGTGGCGAACGAGTAGCCGAAGGTCCGCCGCACCGTGACCGCCGAGACGACGCAGGCCGCCAGCACGGCGACCGCCATCGGCAGGCTGCCGGTCGACTCCAGCGCCAGGAATCCCATGGTCAGCGGTCCGCCGATGATCGCCACCGCCAGTCCGCTCATGCCCACCAGCGCGCAGATCGTCGGCGAAATCATGTGTTCCGGGCTGACGCCGCCGACGATCAACGCGAACGCCTTGCCGAGAACCGCGCCCAGGAACAGGGAGGCGAAGAACAGCCCACCGCGGAAGCCCGAGCCGATCGAGATCGCCGACGCGACCGCCTTCAGCCCCACCAGCAGCAGCAAATGCGTCAGCGTGTATTCCGCGCCGACCACCACGCCGATCGCCCCATGGCCGGACGACAGCACCGCCGGCGTGTAGAGCGCCAACAGGCCGACCGCGAGGCCGCCGATCGCCGGCCGCGACCAGGTCGACAAGCCAAGGCGGCGGAACACGGACTCGGTCAACGTCACGCCGCGCATGATCGCGATCCCGAGCAGGGCGCAAAGCATCCCCAAAGCCAGGATCGGGATGTAGTCGAGCGGGTCGATCTCAGCCGGCAGCAAACTCAGTTCGAACAGCTGACCGCCCAGACCGTGCACGACCGCCATGGCCAGCAGTGCCGCGACCGCGACCGGCCCGAACGTGCCGATCGAGTACGTGCCGATGACCAGCTCGAACGCGTAGAACGCGCCGGTCAGCGGCGCGTTGAACGCGCCGGCGATAGCCGCCGCCGCGCCGCAGCCGACCAGCAGCCGCATGTCGTTGCGCCGGACCCGAAAGGCATGCCCGACTTTCGATGCCAGGGCGGAACCGATCTGAGTGTACGCGGCCTCCAGCCCGATCGACGCGCCGACGCCGTTGGAGATGATGGTCTGCAACACGACGACCAGGCTGCCGGTCAGCGACATGCGTCCGCCGAACAGCGCGTTCGCCTCGATCGGGTCGACCGAGCGGCGCGGGTAGATGCGCGCGATGCCGAGAGTGATCAGACCCAGTGCCAGTCCACCGAGACAGGGGACCGCGACGGTCACACCCGGGCTCAGCCGGGCCATGGCACTCAACCGATCCATCGGACCAATGCCGAAAAAGGTCTGATGCAGGAGTTGCGCCGCGGCGTTGATCAGCCAGACCAAGATGCCGGCCCCCACACCGATGCCCGCCGCCAACACCAGCAGCCAGACCTCGTCCGCCCGGACCAGCGCCCGCAGCACCTGAGGCGCGTGCGCCACCGCTGAACCGAGCGCCCGCCTTGGCCGTTTGGCTGTTGTCTGATTGTTACGATCCCGCGATCCGAACACACCTCTCCCGTGACGGGCGGTGCCCGCGACGGCGGTTTCTCCAGGCGTGGGCGGCATAAGCGACGTCCCGAGCAGCGAGAGAGAGGCAACGCCCCTTAATGGAACGAGGCTCCGGCCCGATCAACGGGCCAGCAACACAATTATGGGCAATCATGGTAAAAAAATGGTGTTCGCCGCCTGCGCCGCGGAAAGATTGTTGCTAAATGGCAATTCCCCGGTCAGCTTTTGTCGCCGCCAGATCGTCTTCGACGAAAGCGCGGATCAGTTCGACCACGGGTTCGTGCGGCGCGAAGCCGAGGGCCAGCGCCCGCACCGGGGTAAACCGCGACGGCCACGTGCCGACAATCGCTGCGATCGCCGGGTCGGGCACAAGTCGCACCAAGGCCGCCGCACCAGGCTTCACCTGCTCCAGCCCGTTCAGAAGTTGTGCGATTGTCACGCTGATCCCAGGGGGATTGATCCCTCGGCTGAGGCCCAGAGCGCTGGTGTCGAGTGCGCCCGCATGCAACAGCCACGACGTCGCGGTGCGCGGACTGCACACCCAGGCGGCGAAATTGTCCGGCACCGGCAGTTCGGTCGACAGGCCGAGCAGCGGCTCGCGGATGATCGCCGAGAAGACCGAACTCGCCGCATTGTTGTGCCGGCCGGGCCGCACGATGACGGTGGGCAGCCGGAGGGAGACGGTGTCCATGAAGCCGCGCCGGCTGGCGTCCGCCAGGATCAGTTCGGCCGCCGCCTTTTGCGCGCCGTAGGAGTTGGCCGGCAGTTGCCGCGCGTCGTCGGCGAGGTTGGCGGATTGCCCGCCGCTGAAGCTGGCGACCGAACTGGTGAACACCACGCGGGGTGGCCTGCCGCCGTTGGCCACGATGCGGCGGCAGGCATCGACCACGGCGTCGTTGCCGCGCAGATTGACCCGCCGGCCGAGGTCGTAATCGGCCTCCGCCTGCGCGCTGACGACGGCGGCGAGATGGAAAATGATATCTGTCCCCGGGGGTATCGCCGTCTCGGGCAACGCCACGATGTCGCCGGCGAGCCGTGTGACCGGGAACGGCGCATCGAGCGGCGGCGGCTCATGCAGGTCGAACAGCGTCAGACCGGTGACGGGCCTGGCGCCGATTGTTCCGCTTTGGGCCAGTCGCGTGGCGATCTTGCGGCCGAGGAAACCGCCGCCGCCCAGAATGCTGATGTTCATCCAGCCGCTCCCTCATTTGAATTCCGCGGTTGGGTTTCCCGCTCCTGGCCGGTGCTGGCAAGAGGTTGACCGCCGAACGGCCTGATCCGATTCGGTTAGGAGGATCAATCAGATCCAAGGATTAAGATCATATTAATAGCTCTTTTTTCATTGTATGCCAGCTTGATTCTGGTTATGTCCTCGATTTATCCACATCTGCCTTGACCGAATCCCGGGAACCAACATAGAACGCGCTTAAGGTTGCCGATTTGTTCCGAACTCCGGTCAACGTCGCGTTCGGCAGGTCTCATCCAACAAGTCCCGAACGGGGAAAACGACATCATGCTGACCCGTAAACAGTACGAGTTGCTGATCTACATCGACTCCTATCTGAAACGAACGGGCTACTCGCCCAGTTTCGAAGAGATGAAGGACGCGCTGAAGTTGAAGTCGAAGTCGGGTATTCACCGGCTGATTTCGGCACTGGAGGAACGCAATTATCTCGGGCGCCGGCATCATCGCGCTCGCGCGCTGGAGGTGCTGCGGCTGCCCGACAATATGACGTCGCGGCAGGACGCCGTGCTGGAACCGGATGAGGCGGAGGATGAAGACTCGCCCCGCTTCACGCCAAACGTCATTCGCGGCGATTTCACCGGGCGCATTCAGGCGGTGCGCACGGCGAACGACGCGGCGGCGGTGAAGTTGCCGCTTTATGGACGAATCGCCGCCGGCCTGCCGATCGAGGCGTTGCGCGATACCAGCACGATGATCGATGTGCCCGCCTCCTTGCTTGGGCCAGGCGATCATTACGCACTGGAGGTGTCGGGTGACTCGATGGTGGACGCGGGGATCCTGGACGGCGATACGGTGCTGATCCGGAAGGGCGACGTGGCGGAGAATGGCCAGATTGTCGTAGCCCTCGTCGACGACCTGGAGGTGACCTTGAAGCGGTTGCGCCGGCGCGGCAATTCAACCGCGCTGGAGCCCTGCAATCAGGCGTACAAGCCGCAGATCCTGCCGGCCGACAAAGTGAAGGTGCAAGGGCGGCTGGTGGGGTTGCTGCGGCGCTACTGATCCCGGGTCCCCAGATCCCGGGTCCGATGTTGTCTGAGGCCGCGATCGCGCCATGTCCGCCGCCGAGTTGGTCAGCAAAGCCTTGGGCGACCGGTCCGGCGTGCTTCGCGCGGTCTCCAACGCGTTACAGGAATGACGCCGTCATTTGCCATCGTCCAATGGCGCCATCGGCAGATTCGACACCGGTCGCGGCCGAGGCTTCGGCGGCGGTGCGACCCAGGGACGGTCACCCCGATCCTCACGATCGGTCAGCACGCGCGCGCCATGCGGATCGAGCCATATCGCGACCGACCCATCTTTCCACACCGTGAACCGATCGACCACGCGCGGCGGCGGCCAGGCGCAGACGCCGCGCGCCGGCTCGGCGGACACCACGACCGCCGCTCCCGCGCAGCTGGCGGGCCTCGACGGGCCGCGCATCAGCAACGCCGCCATATCCGCGGCTCGCGGCCGAAACACGCAGGCGTCCCGCTCACAGGCGAACGCGCCCGAAGTCTCGGCGGGAAGCGGCGCGGCGGCGGTGACGTACCAGCGGTTGAACCACGCATCCCGGGCAAAGTTCGAGCCGGTGCGGGTTTGCTGAAGAAACACGCCTTGGTCGGTGCGAAATCCAATCAATCCCGCGTCCGCCGAAAGCATGACATCCGGCGGACGGTCGAACACCGGTGAGGCAATCCCAACCGCGATCGCGGCAATGCCCAGAAGCCTGATCCAGGATCGCCAGAGTCCGAGCCACGCGACGCCGGCCGACAGCACCGCCAGTCCCCATGGCGGCATCTGCGGCACGAGCACCGTCGCATTCGGCAATGCGGCGGTGATCCGGGCGATCGCGATGATCAGCGTCGCACCCCATCCCATCGGGACCAGCGCGAGCCACTCCAGATGCAGCGGCATCAGCAGCAGCGCGATCATGCCCGTCGGCATGACCCATAGCGCCGCCAGCGGCACCGCGATCATGTTCGACACAATGTAGTAAATCTGCACATGCCCAAAATGATACGCGCCATAGGGCAACGATGCCGTGCCCGCGAGCGTGCTGGTCAGTGCCAGCGCCGCCAGGTACGACAGCAGCCGCTTCGCCAGGCTCTTGCCGTACAGCCGCCGCAGCCAGGGGCGTAACGTTTCATATCCGGAGATAAGTGCCAGCACGGCGGAAAAGCTCATTTGAAACGAAACGCCCGGCACCTCGTACGGCGAAATCAGCATCAACGCGATCCCGGCAAAGCCCAGTCCGCGGACCGAGATGGGCTGGCGGCCGGCGAGGATCGCCAGGGTCAACAGGCATGCCATGGTGAAGCTGCGCACGATCGGCACATGCGCCCCGGTCAGCAACATGTAGCCGCCGCCGATAAGCAAAGCGAAGACGGCGGCGAGCTTCTTCGCCGGCCAGAACAGACTGGCACGCTCCGACAGCGCCAGCAGAGTGCGCGCCACACCCAGGGCGAACGCCATCACGATACCGATATGAAGCCCGGCGACCGCGAGCAGATGCGCGAGGCCGGATGCGCGAAACGCGTCGTGGTCCGCCTCCGGGATGCCGCGTGACGCGCCGGTCAGCAGCGTGACCGAAACCGCGCCGGCCGCGCCCGGAATCGCGGCAGTGACACGCGCGGCGATCGTTTCGCGCAGCCACTGAACGCGGGAAGCGAAACGATCCGGTGCCCCGTGCGCGGTGACCACGACCGGGTCGAGCGCGTACCCTGAAGCACCCAGACCGGCGAAGAACGCGTCGCGTTGCGTGTCCCAGCCGCCGGGCAGCGCGGGCGGCAACGGCGGACGCGACATTGCCCTGACACGGACCGTGTCGCCGGTCTCAATCGCGGCGTCGTCGCCTGTCTTGAGCCGGATCCGCACCGTTCTGGTCAGGTGGTGAGCGCCTTCAGAGGCGCCCCGGGAATCCGGCGCCTCGCGCGCGCGACCGCGGGCCGGGGGCCGTTCGACCTCGTTCAGTTCGACGCCGCTCAGGGTTACCCTGCGCGCGTACGACAGGATCTCAACCGCGCGCACGGTGCCGGTCGCCATCATGGCGCGGGCTGGCAGGTCGCTCTCCAGCGGGGGCAGCCGCGCGGTAGCGTACTGCGCCGAGGCAAAGCCAAGCGCCGCGAACCCGGCGCTGAAGCCGATCGCCCGAAGCGTTTGCCAGCGCGGTGAGGCCAACCCCGCGGCGAAGCCCGCGATGGCGAATTTGGCGCCAATCCAGGCGGGCGGTTCGGCGCGCAAGGTGTAGTAGGCAAGCACGCCGATGGCCATGAACACTGGCAGCCACAAGATGAATCGCCCGCGTTCGGCTTCAGCGACGGCAGCCAGGGATCGTCCGAGCGCCCCGCCACCGGTCCAACCGACGATCGAGATCATCCGCGCCAGAATCCGTCCCGGCGTATCCCACGACCCCGGCTGCAACCGCGGCAGAGCCCATCGCCCAATGCCCCGCCACCCAATACCCCATCGCCCTATGCCCCACCGCCCTATGCCCCGCCGGGCGAGGCCCGGCCAGACGCTCAACGAACGGGTTTGTCCCATGGCCCCACGATAGCGGGACAGGCATCAAGAACGGGTTAACCCGCCGATTCGACGATCACCGCGATTGCCAGGCGCGCGACCCGGCGTTGCGTCGAGCGCCGTTTCGGCGGTGCGGGAAATGGTTTAATTAAGTGTGGCGGCAACGCCTCTCCTCCCCGTCATTCCCGGGCCTGTCCTGGAGTCTCTCCCGGGACGAACCCGGGTATGACGGGAAGGCGAGGCACAAGCCGCGCCATCATCAGCCCATCGTCATCACAGTAGCCTGGATCCAACCGCATGACCGTCCGCACACGCTTCGCGCCGAGCCCCACGGGGTTGCTGCACATCGGCAGCGCCCGGACGGCGTTGTTCAACTACCTGTTCGCCCGCCACCATGGCGGGGCCTTTCTGCTGCGTATCGAAGACACCGACCGCGAGCGCAGCACCGATGCCGCGACGCAGGTCATCCTCGAAGGGCTCGACTGGCTCGGCCTGACCCGGGACGAGCAAACCGTGTTCCAGTCCACCCGCGTCGCGCGCCATGCCGAGGTCGCGCATCAACTGCTCGCTCAGGGTCAGGCGTATTACTGCTACTGCACGGCCGAGGAGCTGCGGCAGATGCGGGAACAAGCGCTCGCGGAGGGGCGGTCGCCTCGTTATGACGGACGCTGGCGGGATCGCGATCCGCGGGAGGCACCCGCCGGGGTGAAGCCGGCGATCCGGTTGAAGGCGCCTCGGGACGGCGACACCGTCGTCGAGGACCTGGTGCAGGGCACCGTCCGAGTCGCCAATGCCGAGATGGACGACCTGATCATCCTGCGGAGCGACGGCACGCCGACCTATTTGCACGCCGTGGTGGTCGACGATCACGACATGGCGATCACTCATGTGATCCGCGGCGATGACCACCTGACCAACACCTTCCGCCAGGTGCGGATCTACCAGGCGATAGGGTGGGAGCCGCCCGCGTTCGCCCACATCCCGCTGATCCACGGTGCCGACGGCGCGAAACTGTCGAAGCGGCACGGCGCCGTGTCGGTGCTGGAGTTCCGCGAGGACGGCTTTCTGCCCGAGGCGCTGCGCAACTATCTGCTGCGCCTCGGTTGGTCGCATGGCGACCTTGAGGTGGTCGACAGCGACGAAGCGATCCGCCTGTTCGACATCCACGCCGTCAATCGTGGCGCCTCGCGGATGGACTACGCGAAACTGACCAATCTGAATGGCATCTACATTCGCAAGGCTGATGACGACCGGTTGACGCACGAGGTCCTGCGGCGGCTCGCCCATCGTCCGGACCTGTCCCTGGGGTCGATCGCGGCGGGCCGCATCCGGGCATTGATGCCGCAGTTGAAGGAACGGGCGAAGACGCTGGTCGAACTCGCCGATTCCGCCGCGTTCCTGGCCAAGGTGGTGCCGTTGCCGATGGAGCCGAAGGCGGCGGGACAGCTGACCGCCGAGGCGCGGCTTCTGCTGCGCGATGTCGGCGAGACATTGGCGGCGACCGATTTTTCAACTCAAAGTCTGGACGCTGCATTGCGTGGGTTCGCAGAACGAACCGGCCGGAAGCTCGGTCAGGTGGCACAGCCGCTGCGAGCGGCGCTGACCGGATCGACGGTAAGCCCCGGCATCGACGCAACCCTCGCCGCACTGGGCCGGGACGAGGCATTGGCGCGGATCGCCGCGGCGTCGACGTGAGTCGGGATGTCAGCCGGCGGTATCTGGGTGGACCTCAGGGCGCTGCCCTGAAACCCGCCAGGAGGCGCATTGGTCCGCTCTTCGCGGCCCAATCCTGGACCTCCGTCAAAGGGCGAGGCCCTTTGAAATCTGTCCATTGGTGGGTGCTCTGAGGAGGGCCGACCGAGACCTTGGAAGGTTTCCGTTGGCCCTCCTCAGAGCACCCACCAAATCAATGGTTCCAAGGGCCACTGCCCTTGGCGGAGTTCCAAGAGGCAGCGCCTCTTGGTGGGGTCCGGGGCAATGCCCCGGCGCTTACCCAGATGCCGCCGCCTGACGTCGATGCCCCAAACACGACCATGCCGAATCGCCGTGCCGGCGCGCTAACCTGCGCCGAATGCAACCACGCGGCCCCATCGAGACGGACATTCTGCTCCTCGGGGCGGGCCACGCGCATGTGGGGGTGCTGCGCCGCTTCGCCATGCGCCCGGAGCCCGGCGTCCGTCTGACGCTGATCGGCCGCGAGCCCGAAACTCCCTACTCCGGCATGCTCCCTGGTGTGATCCGCGGCGACTACGAGCCCCACCAGGGGCATATCGACCTCGCCCCGCTCGCCGCCGCCGCCGGTGCTCGCCTGATCCTGGGTGAGGCGACCTCGATCCAGCTCGATAACCGGACCGTGACCGTTCCTGGCCGGCCGGAGGTGCCGTACGATCTGCTGTCGATCGATGTTGGCGGCGAACCGGCGGCGCCTCCCGATGGTGGGATCGCGGTCAAGCCGATCGGCCGATTCCTCGCGAAATTGCGGGAGATTGAACGCACGATCCGCGACCATGATCGCATCGTGGTGGTTGGTGGAGGCCCAGCTGGCGTCGAACTCGCGCTCGCTCTGGCGTTTCGATATCGGTCGCGATACCGGATCGCACTGGTGTCCGCCACGCCAGAACCGCTGATCGAGGCGCCGGAGTCCGCGCGGCGGGTCGCGGTCACCGCGCTGGTCGATGCCTCGGTCGAGATCGTTCGCGGCGCGATGGCGGGCAGTTTCCGGGATGGGCGGCTGGCGTTGTCCGACGGCAGTTTCCTTGACGCCGCGGCGTGTTTGCACGCGACGGGCGTTGAGGCGCCGGCGTTCCTGGCCCATGCCGGCCTCGCCTGCGACTCGAAAGGCTGTGTTCAGGTCGACTCGACCTTGCGCAGCATCAGCGATCCGGCGGTTTTCGCGGCGGGCGATTGCGCCTCGATCCAGCGTTCGCCACGCCCCAAAGCCGGGGTCTGGGCGGTCCGAGCGGGTGCGGTCCTGGCGCGGAACCTTCGCCTGGCGGCCCAGAGCCGCCCGCTGAAACGCTGGCGGCCGCAGCGCGAGGCCCTGGTTATTCTCGGCCTCGGCGGCGGGCGGGCGGTGGCATGGCGGAACGGTCTGTCGTTGTCCGGCTGGCTGGTCTGGCGCTGGAAGGACTGGATCGACCGGCGCTGGATGCGGATGTACACCGAAATGCGCATGAAGCCGGACCCGGAGGCGCTGATGCGCTGCGGCGGGTGCGGCGCGAAGGTCGGGGCCGAGGTGCTGGCCGGCGCTCTGGCCGATCTGCCGCGCAGTGCGAACATCGATCTGGTGATCGGGCTCGACGCGCCGGACGACGCGGCGGTGCTGCGCGTTCCGCCGGGCCAGTTACTGGTGCAGTCGGTCGACCATTTCCGGGCGTTCCTCGACGATCCGTTTGTGTTCGGCCAGGTCGCGGCGGCGCACGCTTTGTCGGACCTGCATGCGATGGGCGCTCGGCCGTGGACGGCGCTGGCGATCGCCGCCGTGCCCTACGGCCCAGGCGCCAAGATGCGGGCGGACTTGTCGGCGATGCTGCTCGGGGCGAGCAAGGTTTTGCGCGAAGATGGTTGCACCCTGGTCGGCGGTCACAGCGGCGAGGCCGACGAAGCCGCGTTGGGCTTCGCCGTCTCCGGCCTGGCAACGCCGGAGACGCTGACCCGCAAATCCGGGTTGCGGCCCGGCGATGCACTGATCCTGACCAAACCGATCGGCACGGGGATCGTGTTGGCTGGCCATATGCGTGGCCTGACCCGGGCGAGTTGGCTGTCCGCCGCCATCGAGTCGATGTGCCGGAGCAATGCGACGGCGGCTCGGGTGCTGCGGGAGCACGGGGTCACCGCGTGCACCGATGTCACCGGGTTCGGGTTGGCGGGACATCTGGCGGAGATGGCGCGCGCCTCCGCCGTCGCGGCGACGATTTTTCGCGAATCGGTGCCGGTGCTGCCGGGCGTACTGGAACTCGCGGCTCAGGGGGTCGAAAGCACGCTCGCACCGGACAACGCGCGCGCTGTGCCGAACCTGAGCACCGAGCCGCGGGAACGCGTGTTGATCGATCCGCAGACCTCGGGTGGTTTGTTGGGCGGGGTGCCGGCGGAGCGGGCGGAGGCGTGCTTGCGGGCGTTGGTCGCGGCGGGGATGACGGCGGCGATTGTTGGGGTGGTTGAGGCGGCCTCGGCGGATGCGCCGATGATAAGGATCGCGGGGAAGCGGAGCGATCAGCCTTGAAAAACGCCACTCGCGTGATAAACTTTCGGTATGTCCCGCGCCAAATCAACGACAAGTTATTTTGTTCCATCGATTGAAGAAGTGCCTCTCATCTCGGATGGGGAGCGGGCCGAGTAGCTTGCGAGCCTAAAGCAAAGCCGCACCGAAATCGCGGCCGGAAATCTTGATGTGCTGAAGCCGGGTATGCTGCGAAAGGAATTTGAGGCGATCCTGGAAAATGATCCGACCGATCAGGAGCTCAATGTTCTTTTGGGAGTCCCGCCGCGGTCGATGCCCTGACCCGGGCGACGCCATACGAGATTGTCCGCTCTCCTCAGGCACGTCAGGATATTCGTCAATTTGCTCGCCATTTGAAACGGGAAGCGGGGCCTCGCATCGCACGGGCTTATCTTGAGGCGCTGGAACGCGACCTCGAGATCGTCATCGCCAACAATCCAAACGCTTTTTCATGGTTCCATGAAACCGGTGAACCGTATCGTGCCAAATTGTTTCGGTTTGCGCGAACCACTTATTGGATTGTGTATGTTGTGGACAACGGGCGTCGGCGGGTGGAAATATCGCGGTTTTGGAATTCCGCGCGTCAACCGGAGACACATGGGTTGTAGAGTCGGGACTGACGTTATTTCTCGACGCCATCACAGCCTTATTCAATGGGAACGGTCCGGCGACCGCTGCCTTCGATTGCGTCCTGATCACCTGTGTAACCCCACGGACTGTCATCAGGCCTGAGGCTTTTCGTTGTTATGTTGAATTGGAAGGTACCCCACGCCCATCGGCATTGGGATGCTGACCGCCTGTGCCGAGTCGACTTCTGAATATTCGGCGCGCTTTTTCGTTCGGGGCGATACGGTGCGGGCGGGAGGCGACAAAGCGCTATCCCGTGGTTGTCACGTTCCGCTCATCATCGATTATCTGACCCCAATGGAATGCTCAGCGTCCGCGGGCACCAACCGCCCGTTGACCCCACAAGGCGCGCGCGCTACCGGCGGGTAACCGTTGCCTGAAAGTCCCCCGTGCCCGCGTTCACCTTTCCACCGCCCCCGCCCTCCCCGGAAGCCGAGGCGCTTCGCCAGGAGGTCCGGGATTTCCTGAAGACCGAACTCGCCGCGCGCAAACCGGTGGAGCGGGCGGAATCCTGGACCGGACTCGATCCCGAATTCTCCCGCGCGATGGGCAAGCGCGGCTGGATCGGCATGACCTGGCCGAAGCAGCATGGCGGGCACCAACGTTCCGCGCTCGAACGTTACGTGGTGCTGGAGGAAATGCTCGCCGCCGGAGCGCCGGTCGGATTGCATTGGATCGCCGACCGGCAATCGGGACCGTTGATCCTGCGCGTCGGCTCGGACGAGCAAAAGAAAATCCTGCCGGAGATCGCCGCCGGCGAGACCTATGTCTGCATCGGCATGAGCGAGCCGGATGTCGGTTCCGACCTCGCCTCGGTGCGCACGCGGGCGGCGAAGGTCCAGGGCGGGTACCTGGTCAACGGCACCAAGGTCTGGACGAGCTTCGCGCATCTCTCGCAATACATGATCCTGTTCTGCCGCACCGCGCCGGTGGGAGCACGTTCGGAAGACCGGCATGGCGGCCTCAGCCAGTTCCTGGTGGATCTGCGGAACACGCCGGGCATCACCATCCGGCCGATCCTGGCGCTGACCGGCGAGCATCATTTCAATGAAGTCGTGTTCCAGGACACGTTGCTTCCGGAGTCCGCACTTCTGGGCCAGGAAGGCGACGGCTGGCACCAGGTGACCAGCGAACTGGCGTTCGAGCGTAGCGGCCCGGAACGGTTCCTGTCCTCGTTCTGGCTGCTCATCGAACTGGTGCGCGCTCTGGGTCGCGATCCGTCGGACGCGGCGGCGGCGGCGATCGGCCGGCTCACGTCACATATCATGACATTGCGGCGGCTTTCCCGGTCGGTCGCCGGAATGCTGCAAGCAGGCGAGAACCCCGCGTTGCAAGCCGCCCTGGTCAAGGACCTCGGCGCGTTGCTGGAACAGGAAATCCCGGAGATCGCACGCACGCTGGTGGCGGCCGAGCCGGATCGCGGTTCAACTCAGGCCTTCGCCGCCACACTCGCGCATACGATGCTGCATGCGCCGTCGTTCTCGCTGCGGGGCGGCGCACGCGAGATCCTGCGCGTGATCATCGCCCGCGGTCTGGGCTTGCGTTAGCGCCTGCTGTCGTCATGGCCCGGTCGAACCAGACCAATACGTGATGGCGTCAAGGCAAAAACTCCCTGTTCAAAGGAAATCATCATGACTGATAAGGTGCTGTACGAGGCGGCTGGCGCCATCGTAACGATCACCCTCAATGACCCAGGCATGCGCAATCCGATCTCCGAGGCCGAGATGGTCGACGGCATCGTCGATGCTCTGGGGCGGTTGAACCAGGACAAATCGGCGCGGGTCGCGATCCTGACCGGCGCGGGCAGCGCGTTTTCCTCCGGCGGCGACCTGCGCAAGATGCAGGCGGAGTTCGATACGAGGGCGGAAAAACCACATCTGACGCCGCTGTAT
>CALFNB010000302.1 GCA_937902425.1 uncultured Acetobacteraceae bacterium
TACGTCGGTTCTTTGTTCCATTGCTCCCCGGACCCCGGAACAGGAAATGCCGTTGATTCGCCCCCAGAAGCCGATGCGACGCGCAAACGTCCAAGTGTGTATTGAGTTGATTTCATTGACATTTCAGCTTAGCGTGCGATGTTGGACAAATCGTGTGGTGACCCCCACTATCGCGCGACGGCGGCGGGCTCACCCAGTGACAGCATCAACCGGTTGGCCCAGTTGAAGAAGGCCGCGCAGTTGATGACGTCGACAATGTCCGCGTCGTGCAGTCCCGCCGCGCGCAGCCGCGTGACATGCTCTGGGCTGAACGCGATCGGGGTCGCCGCGAGCGCCACCGAGGCGGCGACAATCGCGTTCCACCGCTCGCCCAGATCGGCGCCGACACCGACATCGAGCAAGCGCTTCACGTCCTCGGCCCGCTTCGAATACGTGATGGCGTGACGGGCATGCACCGAGGCGCAGTAGATGCACCCATTGTGGCGCGAGGTCGCCGCCGCCGCCAGTTCGCGCTCGGCGCGCGGCAGGCCGGAGCTGGTGTTGTAGAAGATGTCCTTATCGGTGCGGGTCCGCGCCTCCAGGATATCCGGGTCGCGCGCCAGCAGGCGGAAGTAGGCCGATTTGGACCGTGCGGCATCGACGAGACTGGCATGCTGCCGCTCGGTCAGCGCGTCCTCGGCGAGTGGGGTCAGCCACGGCAGCCAGTCCAGCGGCGCCAGGGTGAATTCCGTCGGCTCGTGGTTGTCCGGATGGAGGATGACGGTTTCGGTCATGGGACACTCCGGGTCGCGGCCAGGGTCCGCATTCCGGCGGCGGCGCGGATCTGGAAGGCGAGGAAGGCGACCAGCTGCGACAGAGCGACAATGCCGGTGTTGGACCAGCCGGCGTCGAGCAGCCGCTGGAGCGCCTCCGGGCTGGCATCGCGCGGATGGAAGACCAGCAGATGCACGTGTTCCAGTGCGGCGGTCAGCCTGGCGCCGAGTGCCTCGCGATTGGCCACGGCGTAAATCGGGCCGGCGACGTCCTCTTTGGTTAGCGGGCCTTTGGGGTAGGCGCCATAGGGGCCGGTGGCGCGGCCTCGGGCGATTTCCGCCGATAGTGCCGCGACGAAGGCCTCGGGCGGCGCGGTGCGCGACAGGCCGGCGGCGTAGAACGCGGCGGCTTCGTCTTGCGCGTGCAGGCCGGCGACGAAGGTGGCCGCGGCGAAACGTTCTTGTAGCGTGACATCCCCCGGCTCGGCCGGTTCAAACAGCGCGCGATAGCTGGCCTGCGCGTGCTGGCGCGTCACCGGCTTGCGGTCGCGGATCGCCGCCAGCGGCGAGTCCGGCTTGATGCCAGCCAGTGTGTCGATGATGTCCGGGTTGGTCATGCGACGCTCTCCGCCTCGGCGCGCTGGGGTTGGCCGCTTGTTGGCCGCCAGCCGAACGCGGGCGCGACTTCCCGCGCCACCAGTTCGATCGACCGTAGGATCCAGGGATGCGGCGGGTCAATCGAGTGCACCTGCACGGCGAGATCGGTGACCCGCTGGAGTGTCTTGTCGGCCCGCAGTGAGGCGATCACGTCCTCCGGCGTGCCGACATGGACGTCGAACGCGCGGATGAGGTCGGCGAGCGTGTCGCCGGGCGGGCGGTGGCCTCTTTCGAGGAAACGGCTGACGGCTTTGCGCAAGCCCAGATCGGCGAGGCGGAGGGCCTCGGCGCGGGTCTCAGCGACGAACACACTGCGGGAGCCGACGATGCGCGGCGCCCGGCCCGGCGGCAGGGCGGCGAGATAGGCGTCGATGATCGGGTCCTGTATTTCGGCCAGCGTCGCGTGCGGAGTCTCAGGCGGGCGCGGCTGGGTGCGCGACAGCATCAACCCATCGCCGGCGAGACCGGCCCGGGCGCCGCCGGAGACGGAGAACGTGGCCTGCCAGATGCGTTCGATGAGGTCGGGCTGTTTTGGATACAGCGTGTCGCCGCCGGGGATTTGCTCGCCTTTCAGGGCGGTTTTGAGCCGCGCCAGATTGTGCACGAAGAGTTCGTCGCGGTGTTCGTTGTTGAGTTCGAACCCCGCGAAGGCGGTTGGATTGCCGCCATTGCCGACGCCGAGTTCCAATCGGCCGTTGCTGATCAGGTCGAGCACGATGGCGTCCTCGGCCACGCGCACCGGGAGTTCCAGCGGCAGCGTGATGATGCCGGTGCCGAGGCGGATGCTTGTCGTTTGGGCGGCGAGGTGGCCGAGGAAGACGAACGGCGACGGCAGCCCGCCCTCGTGTTCGTGGAAGTGGTGCTGGGCGACCCAGGCGGCGTCGTAGCCGAACCGCTCGGCATGGGCGATTTGCTCGGCGGCGAGGCGGTAGCGTTGGGCCGCGGGCGCGGCGTCGAGCAGGCGGGTGAAGAAGGCGAGGCGCTGGAGGTTGGGCGACGGGGTCATTGGGTTAGCGTATGGCGGGAAATGGGGGTGGGTTCAACGGGGTGGGAATGTCGTTCGCCCCTGAAGCCTTCAGGGAGTGACAAGACCTGAAACTCTTCCAAGGTGACCAACGCCGCGCCATCTGCTGTTGTGATGTCAGGAGAAGCCTGATGGACAACCCGCACGAGCACCGAACCGCCCACTCCACACCGGCGATGCAGCGCTGGTCCGAACTTCGCGCGATCATGGAGCAGAGTGACCGGGACCTGGCTTCCGGGCAGACCGTGCCTCTGGCGGATGTGCTGGCCGAGTTGGATGACGTCGCAAAAGAGATCGAGGCTCACTGCGGCGCCCGTCCCCGTCCGCGCCAGTCGCGGCGGCAGGCGACGGCGCGTGTCTCACTCCCCAGCGAGACATTAGCGAGACATGAGATGGGGGAGGAGACCCGGAACCTTGGTTAAGCCGTTGATTTCGCTGGTGGAGCCGAGGGGAATCGAACCCCTGACCTCCTGAATGCCATTCAGGCGCTCTCCCAACTGAGCTACGGCCCCGGCGCGGAGCCGGTCCTATAACCAGGCGCCCCACCCAGAGCAAGTCCAGACCCACCGCGTGGCCGCATCCCCCTTGGCCCCAATCCCCTTGACCGCACCCCACCGCGCGCTATCCATCCCCCAACGCCAAACAGGAGACCTCCACCATGCGCGCCTGGGCCGTCGTCGAAAACGGAAAGCCGCTTCAGGAAATCGAACTCCCCACCCCCGAGCCCAAGGGCACCGAGGTGTTGGTCGAGGTCACCTACTGCGGCGTCTGCCACTCCGACCTGCACATCTGGGAGGGCTATTACGACGTCGGCGGCGGCCAAAAGATGTCATTGGCCGACCGCGGCGTGACCCTGCCCCTCGCCATGGGGCACGAAATCGTCGGCCGCGTCGTCAAACTGGGGCCCGACGCCAAGGGAGTCAAAGTCGGCGATATCCGCATCGTCTACCCCTGGCTCGGCTGCGGCACGTGCGAAACCTGCCTCGCCGAGGAAGACAACATGTGCGTCAAGGCCGCCCGCAGCCTGGGTGTCTACGCGAACGGCGGCTACGGCACCCATGTCATCGCACCGCATCCGCGGCATCTGATCGATCCGGGCAAAGTCGATCCCGCGGTCGCCGCGACCTACGCATGCTCCGGCATCACGGTTTATTCCGCGATCAAAAAGGCCATGCCGGTCCCGCCGGACGAGGCGATCGTGCTGGTCGGCGCCGGCGGCCTCGGTCTGAACGCCATCAAGGTTTTGCTGGCGCTGAAACACCAGAACATCATCTCGGTCGATATCAGTCCCGAGAAGCGCGAGACCGCGTTGCAAGCGGGTGCTCATAAAGTCGTCGACGGCACCGGTCCGGACGTCGCGAAACGCATTATCGAGGCGGCGGGCGGCCCCGTCCTGGCGGTGATCGATCTGGTGAACGGCACCCAGACCGCGCGTTTCGCGTTTGGCGCGCTGCGCAAGGGCGGCAAGTTGATCCAGGTCGGTCTGTTCGGCGGCGAACTGATGCTGCCGCTGCCCATCATGGCGATCCGCGCTTTGACGGTGCAGGGATCCTATGTCGGCAATCCCAAGGAACTGCGGGAGCTCATCAAACTCGCCCAGGAGGGGTCGCTGAGCGCATTGCCGGTCGCGACGGTGCCGCAAAATCAGGCGGACAGCGCGCTGATGCGGTTGCGCGACGGCAAAGTCACCGGCCGTCTCGTGTTGAAAGCGGAGGCGGCGTGATGAGTACCCCTCCCACGGGGAATACCGCCACGCGGCGCTCGGTTGTCCTGAAGCGCCGTCCGCGGGGCGAGCCGGACGCCTCCGACTTCGAACTCCAGGAGGACGCGATCCCGTCCCCAGGCCCCGAAGAGGTGGTGACCCGAACGATCTGGCTCTCGATCGACCCGTACATGCGCGGCCGGCTGCGGGAGGAGCAGACCTACGCCGTCGCCATCCAGATCGGCGAGGTCATGACCGGCGAGACCGTGGGCGAGGTCATCGCCTCCAATCACCCCGGCTTCGCCGTGGGCGATATCGCGGTCGGCGCGCGCGGTTGGCAGACCCACAACCTCTCCAAGGGCGATCACCTGGTGAAGATCGAACGCCATGGCGCGCCGCTTTCAGCGTATCTCGGTGTGCTGGGAATGCCCGGCGCGACCGCCTATGCCGGCATCACCGAGATCTGCAAACCGAAACAGGGGGAGACGGTGGTCGTCTCGGCCGCTTCCGGCGCGGTGGGTTCCGTCGCGGGCCAACTCGCCAAACGCGCGGGCGCCCGAGTGGTCGGCATCGCCGGTGGGGCGGAAAAATGCCTCTGGGTGCAGGACAGCCTCGGCTTCGATGCCTGCGTCGATCATCGCTCACGCGACCTGCGGGCGGAACTCCGCGCGGAGTGCCCGGACGGCGTCGACGCCTATTTTGAAAATGTCGGCGGCGAGGTGCAGGCGGCGGTGTTCGAGCAGCTCAATCCGTTCGCTCGCGTGGCGATGTGCGGGATGGTGTCGCAGTACAACGAGCACGTATTCCCCCCAGGCCCCAATCTCGGTTTCGTCGTCGGCAAGCGCGTCCTGATCCAGGGCTTCATCGTCTCCGACCGTCCCGAGCGGCTGACCGAATGGCGCATGCTGGCCGCTCCGCTGGTCGCCGATGGTGCTCTGGTTTACCGGGAGGACGTGCATGACGGGCTGAACAATGCCCCGGCGGCGCTGGGTGCGATCCTGACCGGACAGAATTTCGGCAAGCTGTTGGTCAGGGTCGGCCCCGACCCTGACTGAGCCGGGGCGAGAACCGGTCGCAGCAATCGCGCGCGGTGACGACGCGATCGTGCACGGCGCAAATGCCGTCATCCGCGCGCACCGACGCGCGGGCCGAGCCCAACGCGGTCAGGCCGGGGATCAACGCCTCGATCCGCGCCGGCTCATCGACGAAATGCGCGCAATCGCCGCAGGTCATCGCTGAAGATCAGCCCAGTACGATTGGAACACCAGCGCCGACAGCACGAACCCCAGCACGAGGTTCACCACCACACCGGTCGCGAACGCGATGAATGCGTTGCCGCTGGCGGGGGCGAAGCCGCGCCACCTTGTCGTCAGTCCAATACTAAGGAAGCTGAAGTTGAATACCCAGACGCGCAGATTGGTCAGCGGCGTGATGAACGCGGGCCGCACGACGGTCTCGAAGTCCGCATAGCTAAGGCTGCGACTGGCCAATGTCGCGAGCAGCGACGCAGCGAACAGGCCGAGGATGAACTTGGGAAACCGCCGCCAGATGTCCAGGGCGCTGACCCGCGTCCGTATCCCGGTCGCTTCCCATCGCGTCATCGCCACGACCGATAAAATCACCGCCCAGATGCCGATCCAGATGTCCCGCCCCACGACCTTGAGCAAGGTGTAGGCCCAGATCGCCTGATCCGGGGTTCCCGTGACCGCGTGGGATCGCGCGAAAGCGCCATAGGTATGGGCCGCGACAAAGCCCGCCGCGTCGGCGAACTCCGAGGTTCCGATCCAGGCTCCGCCGACTCCCGCCGGCAAATACCAGGCCCGCGCCAACAGCGGCAGCACGACAATCATGACGATCGACCACGACACGACCGACGCGACCGCGATGGACATGTCCTCCCGCCGCGCGCGGATCGCACCGGCGACCGCGATCACCGCCGACACGCCGCAAACCGCGCCGCCCACCGCGAGCAGCGCCGCCAGTTTGCGCTCGAGTTCAAGGAACCGCGCCGTCCAGTAAACCACGAGGAATGTAACAACCGATACGATCGACGCCTGTACGACCGCGATCGGTCCAGCCCAGACGATCAGGGTGATCGGGAGTGTGGCGCCCAACAGCACGATGCCGGTTTTAATATAGAATTCGACACGGAAGGCTTCGGCCAAACGGCCCGGCAACGGCAGGAGGTTGGCGATCAGGGCGCCAATGGCCAACGCGATCAAGGCTGGCTCAAAACTGTAGCTCTGGACGTAGTCCCATGTCCCAATCACCATCGCGGCCAGCGACAGCACATAGACCAGGGCAAATCCGATCACGAAGCCCGTGATCTCCTGTCCCATCGCCAATGCCGCCAACGTGAAAAGGCCAAGCATGGCGAGGAACTGGAATAAATAGCGGAACCAGTCGCGGCCAAATTGAGCCCCCAGATCAGCCGTTGAGGACCAGGTTTCAGGCGCCACGGCAGCCCAGATCAGGCTGCCTCCCGACGCGAACAATACGTAAGCGATACCAACGATACATAAACCAAGAATGACCGACCACCAGTCCTCTTTCAACGAAAACTCGCCAAAACGTAAGCGAGTTTGGCTCATGGCTGGAATCGTGATCGATGGTCGATGGGCCCGCATGTCATGACATGAGAGATACCGGATCGGACGTCTCCACCGGAAGCACAAACGTTCCGCCAGATATCAAAAATCTGCTTCACGGCTCCGCTGCTGGGGCTGATTGCGTGACCGGCCGAGCGATCACTGCCATGATCGACGCATGGCACCGCCCCTCTGTTCCGATCACGCCCTGGTTCTGTTTTCAGGCGGCCAGGATTCGGCGACCTGTCTCGCATGGGCGTTGCGACGCCATGCTCATGTGGAGACGATCGGCTTTCGCTATGGCCAGCGGCACGCGGTCGAGATGACGTGCCGGGAACCGGTCCGGGCCGCGCTCGCCTCACCGTCCCTGGGCCCCGACCACATTGTCGATCTGACCGCGACCATCGCCGGCCTGGGGACGACCGCGCTGACCACCGAGGCGACGATCGCCATGACCGAAGAAGGATTGCCCAATACCTTCGTTCCTGGGCGTAACCTGCTGTTCCTGACCTGCGCCGCCGCGCTCGCGTTTCGCCGCGGGATACGCCGCATCGTCGCCGGGATGTGCGAGACCGACTATTCCGGCTACCCCGACTGCCGAGACGACACCGTCAAGGCAATGCAACTGGCGCTCAACCTGGGGATGAACCGGCGCTTCATTCTGGAAACCCCCTTGATGTGGAGGGACAAGGCGGCCACCTGGGAACTGGCGCTTTCCCTGGGAGGTGACGCCCTGGTGGAAACGATCCGCGTGGAAACGCATAGTTGCTACCTTGGCGATCGCTCGCGGTTGCACGAATGGGGGTACGGTTGTGGTAAATGCCCAGCGTGCGAGCTGCGCGCGGACGGGTGGCGGCGCTGGCGTGGCGATGTGTCGAATGGGAGTGGTCGATGAAGCAATTCTTTCTCGCGGTTTGTACTTTGGGGTTGCTGAGCGGCTCAGTCTGGGCTGCGCAGCCGATTGTTTTGCAGGCCCGCACCGCCGGCGATCTGGCCGCATTGTGCGCGGCCGATCCGAGTGCTCCTGGCGCTGATGCCAAGATCAATTTCTGCCATGGGTTCGCACAGGGCGCGGTTGATGGACGGTTGTATGTCTCCGGGGATAAGAAGCCATTTTGCCTTACTGCCGGAACCAGGCGGGCCGACACGATGAGGGAGTTCGTGGCGTGGGCACGGGCCGTGCCGGCGAATCGCGACATGCCGGTGCTGGACGGTCTGTTTAAATTTTTTGGCGAGCGGTTTCCGTGTAAGTGACAAACGGTAGGAGACTGTCATGAAATTTGGCGCATCGATGTTCTTCACGGACTATTCCATGGCACCGGCGGAACTGGCCGTCGCGCTGGAGCAGCGTGGCTTCGATATCGTCTGGGCTCCGGAGCACTCCCATATTCCGGTCTCACGCAAGACGCCGTTCATCATGGGCGGTGATTTGCCGAAACGATACTATGACGTGATGGATCCGTTCGTGACGCTGACCGCGGCGGCGATGGCGACGAAAACGCTGAAGATCGGCA
The DNA here is from genome assembly GCA_937902425.1 of uncultured Acetobacteraceae bacterium. Lineage (GTDB taxonomy): Bacteria > Pseudomonadota > Alphaproteobacteria > Acetobacterales > Acetobacteraceae > Rhodopila. The sequence goes on from CALFNB010000302.1 coordinate 8,238, forward strand.
CCGGGGTGTGTCTGATCGCGCAACGCGATCCAATCCAGACCGCGAAATCGGTGGCCTCGATCGACCAGATCTCCGGCGGACGGTTCGTGTTCGGTGTGGGCAATGGCTGGAACCAGGATGAGATGGAGAATCACGGTACCGTCTTCGCCAGCCGGCATAAACTGGCGCGGGAACGGATCGAGGCGATGAAAGCCATCTGGACCCAGAGCGAGGCCGAGTATCACGGCGAATTCGTTAATTTCGATCCGATGATGACGTGGCCGAAACCGGTGCAGAAGCCATATCCGCCGATCCTGGTGGGTGGGGCATTCCCGTATTCGGCGCGGCGGGCGGTGCGCTACGGCGATGGCTGGATGCCGCAGGTCACCGAATACGCCAAAGCGCCGTTGATTGAGCTGATTCCTCGGTTCCGCCAAATGGCCGCCGAGAATGGCCGTGATCCGGCCTCGCTGGAAATTTCCATTGGCGGGCAAAAGCCGGATGTCGACCTGATCAGGCAATATCAGGACGTCGGTGTGAATCGGGTGTCCTGTAGCCTGGAATCGGACAAGGCATCGGCGATTTTGCCAATCCTCGATCAATGGGCCGAGATCATTCGGAAGGTAAATGGCTGATGGACCGCTCCCTGCATGAGAAGTTGACGGAATGGCGCCGTCATTTGCACGCCAATCCGGAACTGACCTTGCATGAAAAGGAAACGTCGGCCTTCGTGCAGGCGAGACTGGGTGAACTCGGCGTGCCCTTTGTCGCCGACGTCGGCGGACATGGCGTGGTAGCTACGTTGCGTCGAGGCAACTCGAACCGTTCCGTTGGTCTGCGGGCGGATATGGACGCGTTGCCGATCCTGGAGACGTCAGGCGTTACCCACGCGTCGCGTAAGTCTGGCGTTATGCACGCATGCGGGCACGACGGGCATACCGTTTCGCTGTTGGGCGCGGCGGCGATGCTGGCAGGCGATCCATCCTGGACCGGCACGGTGCAATTCGTGTTTCAGCCCGCCGAGGAGGGCGGCGGCGGCGCGAAGTCGATGATCGCCGACGGATTGTTCGAGCGGTTTCCGATGGAGCGGATCTTCGGCTACCACAACTGGCCGGGCCTGGAAGCCGGTACCGTCGCGGTGCATGACGGACCGGTCATGGCCTCGGGTGGCCGGGTGGTCTTCACGATCAAAGGCCACTCGGGACACGCCGCGTTGCCGCATTTGACGAAGGATCCAATGGTGGCGGCGGCGCATCTGCTGCTGGCGCTGCAAACGATCGTGTCGCGGAATGTCGATCCGCTGGATTCCGCCGTGATCACGATCGGGATTCTGCAGTGTGGCAGCGCCGCGAACCAAATTCCGGGCGAAGCATTGATGCGCGGCACGATGCGCGCACTGAAAGAAAATGTGCGCGACGACATGGAAGCAGCGGTCGAGCGGGTCGCGGCCGGCGTCGCGCAAACCTTCGGTGTGAAAATCGATGTCGAGCAATTGCGCGGCAATCCGGTGACGACAAACACGCCCGCCGAGCGAGACCTCGCGGCCGAGGCCATCCAGGCGGCGGGCATTCCGCTGCGGCGAGACATGGCACCCGCGATGACGGGTGAGGACTTCGCCTGGTACCTCGCGCATCGGCCAGGCACGTTCGCCTGGGTTGGCAACGGGCCATCGGACGGCGGCCGCGAACTGCATAATTCAAATTATGATTTTAATGATGCGATCCTGCCGGCCGCGTCCGGTTACCTGACCAGTGTGGCAAAGCGGGCGTTGGGTGGGTGAGTCCGACGGTCTTCACGATGCCGGTGATGAAAAGACCAGGTTAACCCATCTTTAGCAGCCCTCTCAAAATACCCCGCCTTATCAATATCTTGCGAGTCGAAAAAATCCCGTGTGGCACTACATTCGCGTCGTAAAGGCTGATTGGGCACGTTTTCGGCCCCCTCTTCGGATACCGTTGGAAGGTCCACACGGCTTGGGTAAAAGTCAATAGGCCAATAATATATTATGGCACTACAAGCGTTTTTCGGAAATATGCCGGCCATTTCCGCCGTTTTTTCGAAGTTCGTTACGTTAAATGCGAAAAAAGTGCTAAAGATGGGTTAAGCCACTATTGCCGCACGACATGCTTTTCATCGTCATGCTCGGGCCTGACCCCACGGCTGTCCGGTTAAAATTTCAGGCATCCCACACCCCCGAAGATATTCCCAAAGAGCCGCCGCTCCGGCGGCTTTCGAGGACGATCGA
>CALFNB010000303.1 GCA_937902425.1 uncultured Acetobacteraceae bacterium
CAGATCAGAAGAACGCAGCCAGCTGCGGGGAATATGTCCCGAGAGAGATTAAATCGAGGTCCGATTTCTCCGCGTCCTCCGCGCCTCCGCGTCCTCCCAGAAATATTCTTGCTTTGTTGATAGAGGCTTCCAGGTCCTGCCGAAAAGTCTCAAACGACGGGCGGCACGAGATGAAATGACGCAACGTATGCCGTGACGTCTTCGCGGCGCGGCGGCCTGTTCCCGCCACGGTCGACCACGTGCCCGTGTCGCGGCCCCGTATCGCGGCCCTCTTGCGCGAAGGAGACCGGCGGTTCAACATGGCTGCCATAAAGAAAACGAATAGCTTCTACAGGGAGCGAATGGGATGGGAATGGCGTCCTCCGGTCGCCGCGCCGGCCGTGATGAGCAACCACTGCTTGACGTCAGCGGGGTCTCGAAGCGGTTCGGTGGCGTGACGGCGGTCGAAGACGTGTCGATGTCGGTTCGTCCCGGTGAAATCATGGCCGTCATTGGTCCGAACGGCGCCGGCAAGACCTCACTACTCAACATGATCAGCGGTTTCTACCAGCCGAACACTGGTGCCATCATATTCGATGGCCGTGACGTCACCCATGCGCGCCCATCCAGGATCGCCGCTCTCGGCGTTGCCCGTACGTTTCAGAACATCGCCTTGTTCGCCGGTTTGAACGTCCTCGACAACATCATGCTTGGACGCCACGTGCACATGCGATCCGGCGTGCTTTCGTCCGTCATCTATTGGGGCCTGGCCCAGAAGGAGGAACTGGCTCATCGCGCCGTCGTCGAGGAATTGATCGACTTTCTTGAACTTCAGGACATCCGCAAGCAACCGGCGTCGGCGCTCCCTTACGGAATGCGCAAGCGCGTCGAACTTGCCCGCGCGTTGGCGCTGGAACCCAAGGTACTGCTGCTGGACGAACCGATGGGCGGCATGAACCAGGCCGAAAAAGAGGACATGGCGCGCTTCATCCTCGGCGTGAACAAGGTTCGCGGCACCACGGTCATCCTGATCGAGCATGACATGGCGGTGGTAATGGACATTTCCGATCGCGTGACCGTGCTCGATCGTGGTCGCAAAATCGCCGAGGGATCGCCGGCCGAGGTGCAGCGGAACCCCGCGGTGATCAGTGCTTATCTCGGCGCCGGGCATAACCCCGATGGTGATGACCCCGGGGGGGCTCACTCCTTCGGGGCGCTCGCCACGGCGGCGCGAGCATGACCACTGCGACGACGCTGCCGAAACTGCTGCGGCGTAATGCGGAAACCATGGCGACGCGTCCCGCGATGCGCGAGCGGCGGCGCGGGATTTGGCAGACCGTTACTTGGGCGGAATATGACGCCCAGGTCCGGGCATTCGCCGGTGGTCTCGCGGCGCGGGGATTTCGCCACGGCGACCGGCTCGCTGTACTGGGCGACAACCGCCCGCAACTGTATTGGGCGTTGCTCGCCGCGCAGGCGCTGGGTGGAGTGGGCGTGCCGGTCTGGCCGGACGCGGACCCGGTGTGGCTGGCAAGTGTGTTGCGTCAGGCCGCCGTCTCGGTGGTGGTCGCGGAAGATGACGACCAGCTCGAAAAGCTGCTGTCGGTCCGGCATGATTTGCCGGACGTCACACTGATCGTTACCCTCGGCCCGGGCCATGCGGATCTGCCGCTCCCGCGATCTTTCGATGCGATCACGGACGCCGGCCGGCACGCCAATATCGATGTCGCGGCCGAAATCGCTCGCGGCCGGCCCGAAGATCCGGCGCTGCTTTGTTACGCCACATCACGGACCGGTCAGCCGCGCGGTGTGGTACTCGCACACGCCAATTTGATCGGTGCGGCCGAGGCGTTGATCGCCGCCGAGGATTTTCGCCCAACCGACAACTGTCTGTGCTTCCTGCCGATGGCCTGGATCGGCGATGCGCTGTATTCCACCACGCTTGGCCTGCTGGTTGGTTTCACTTGCAACTGCCCCGAGGATCCCGAGACCGCGCGTCGCGATCTGCGCGAACTCGGCCCGACCATCCTGCTCGCGCCACCCCGCGTCTGGGAAAGCCTGCTGACCGAAATCGATACCAAGGCGATGCAGGCCCCACCGCTCAAGCGCCGGCTGTTCGATTATTTCCGCCGGCGGGCTGAGAGTGAATCGCCGTCGCATCGGTGGCTCGGTGAACTATTGATTTATGGCTCGTTGCGCGACCAGATCGGCCTCGGCCGGATCCGTTGGGCGCATGTTGGCGGCGGTGTGCTGGCACCGAACGCGCGGCGGCTGTGGCGAGGTTTCGGTGTCAATCTGAAACAGACTTACGGTCCCACCGAACTGTCCGGTATCGTCGCGCTTCAATCGGACGCGCCCGCGCCGCCGGGTGCGATCGGTCCCGCCTGTCCGGGGATCGCGTTGCGCGTCGGGCTGAACGGTGAGGTCGAGGTCCGCTCCCGTGGCATTTGTCTTGGTTATTGCGACGACGAGGACGCCACGCGCGCGGCGCTGACTGATGATGGCTGGTGGCGCACCGGTGACGCCGGTCGGATCGACCCGCGGGGCAACCTCACGATCACCGGACGTATGAGCGATCTCGCCCGCCTCGACGACGGCACCTGGTTTGCCCCGGAGGAGGTCGAAACGGCATTGCGTGGCAGCGGCTTCATCGCGGACGTGGTGGTGCCTGGCCAGGATTGTCCGCTGATCGCCGCGATGATCGTGATCGACCCCGCCGCCGCCGGCAATTGGGCCCGCGCCAACGGCGTCGCCTACACCACGCTGGCGGACCTGATCGCCTCGCCCATGTTGCGCGCGTTCTTGCGCGACGAGGTCCGCGCCCGCAACGCCGTCCTGCCACCGCCACTGCGGGTGCGGCGCTTCGCGTTGTTGGATGGCGGGATCGCCGCCGGTACCGAGGCCGGTCTGTCGCGCGAACGGCAGCGCCGGACGTTGCTGGATGCGAACGTTGCTTTGGCCGAGGCCCTGTTCCAGCGGCGATGCGTGGCCGGCACCTGGGTGATCGAAGACGTCGATGGCGAAGTTCGCCGCGTCGGGGAGCCCGCCGATGCCTGATTTCGAATGGGGGTTCACCCTGCTCCTGGTTTCGAGCGGGCTCATGATCGGCCTGATGTATTCGCTGATCGCGCTTGGCTTCGTGCTGGTTTACAAAGCCACTGACGCGATCAATTTCGCGCAGGGCGAGTTCGTGATGTTCGCGGCCATCATGGCCGCTGCCTCGATGGACGCCGGCATCCCGTTCTGGCTCGCCGCCCTGCTGGCGCTCACCGGCATGATCGCGTTCTGCTTCGGGCTGGAGCGCGTCGTGTTGCGCAAGCTTCTGGGCCGGCCAATCATCGCCGTGATCATGGCCACCATTGGCCTCGCCTCGTTGATCAGGGGCTTCGCGACTCTGGTATTTGGCGCCGGTGTCCGTGCCATCACTCTGCCGGTCGGCGACGATCCGCTTTATCTCGGGCCGATCATGCTGCCGCCGGTGCAACTGGTCGGTGCCGGAGTCAGCCTCGTATTCCTCGCGGGCTTTACATGGTTTTTCTTACGTACCCGCATGGGTGTGGCGATGCGCGCGGTGGCGGACAACCAGACCGTCTCAATGGGCATGGGCATCAACGTGCAGCGTTATTTCGCTCTGGCCTGGGCATTGACCGGGGTGGTCTCGGCGCTTGGCGGGATCATCTGGGGCGCCATGCTCGGGGTCGACAATCAGTTGCCTCTGGTTGGCCTCAAGGTGTTTCCCGTCGTGATCATGGGCGGTCTCGATTCGATCATCGGCGCGGTGGTCGGCGGCCTGATCGTTGGCGTCGTGGAGGCACTGGCGGCGGGATACCTCGACCCGATGGTTGGCGGCGGGACGAAGGATTTCGCGCCATATGTACTAATGATTCTCATGCTGGTGATCCGGCCGTACGGGCTGTTCGGCACACGGAGGATCGACCGCATATGACTCCAACGTCTGGTTGACCGGGAAGGAAGCAGCGGCTCCATGTTCTACCGCGAGTCAGGTGTCTTCAAGACGAGTTACGCCGCGGACATGGCCTTATTGCCATTACCCAGCACGCGTTGGGCCGTGGCGGCACTCTTGTTGCTGTTCGTGGCCGTCGTGCCGCTGGTGTCCGACGAATATGCCCTGTCGATCCTCAGTCTGATTCTGATCGCGGTGGTCGGCGCGATCGGATTGAACATTCTGGTTGGCTACACCGATCAGGTTTCAATCGGCCATGGCGCGTTCATGTCGGTCGGCGCGTACACCGCGGCGAACCTGATCGTCCGCATGCATGCCCCATTCTGGATCGCCGTGCCGGCCGGCGGGTTGATGGCCGCCCTCATCGGCGTCGTGGTCGGCATTCCATCGTTGCGAATCAAAGGCCTGTATCTGGCGATTTCCACGCTCGCCGCGCAGCTTATCATTGAATGGGTGATCAACCATGTGTCCTGGGTTTCCGGCGGCACTCAGGCATCGATTCAAGTGCCGCCACCGTCGGTCTTCGGTGTGGTGCTGCAACGTCCCTGGCAAATCTACCTGTTCCTGCTGGCGTTCGTTGTGTTGGCGATCGTCGGGACCCAGAACCTGATCCGCGGCCGCATCGGCCGTGCCTTCATCGCCGTTCGCGACCGGGACGTCGCGGCGGAGATCATCGGTATTGATATCTTTCGCTACAAACTGCTGGCTTTCGCGATCTCCTCATTCTATGCTGGGGTGACCGGCGTGCTGTACAGTTACTATCTCGGCATCGCGAACTACGAGCAGTTCCAACTCGACGTTTCGATCAACTTCCTGGCGATGGTGATCATCGGCGGGTTGGGTTCGACGCTCGGTCCCATCTTTGGTGCGATCTTCGTCACGCTGCTGCCGATCGTGACCCGTCGCGTGCTGGAGTCCGCCGGCGGACTGTTCTTCGCGGCGTCTGATCTTTCCGCCGTTATCCCGAGTCTGCGGCTGGTGATTTTCGGTGGGCTGATCATCTTCTTTCTGGTGGTTGAGCCGGAGGGCCTGAACCGGCTTTGGCGCAACATCCGGAACTACTTCCGGACGTGGCCATTTTCCTACTGATCAGGCGATGCAAGGGAGGCCAACATGCGAAACGTAACAAGAAGGCCGCTGATGATCGCCGCTGGCGCGATGGCGGGGACCTGGTTCACCGGCGGCGCGAAGGCGCAACAAAAGGAAATCCTGATCGGCTCCCAGTGCGACCGCACCGGTCCGACCCAACTGGTCGGGACGGTATTTTGTCCCGCCGTGCAGGACTACGTCAATCTGATCAATGCCAAGGGCGGCATCGGCGGCTACCAGATCCGCATCAACGAACTGGATAACAACTATCAGGTCCCACCGGCGATCGAGGAATACGAACGGCACAAGCAAGAGGGCATCGTATCGACCCTGATCTGGGGCACGCCACAGGCCGAGGCGTTGAATCCTCGGCTGGAGAGGGACCATATCCCGGGGACGTCACCCGGTTTCGGCTCCGCCGCGGCGGCGAACGGAATCAAATATCCCTATTTGTTCCCGCTCGCCGCGACCTATTGGTCGCAGGCTGCCGCCGCCATCAAGTTTGCGAAAGACAAGCTTGGCGACAGCCTGAAGGGCAAGAAGATCGCTTATCTTTACTACGACAATCCGGCGGGACTTGAGCCGTTACCGATCCTTAAGGAGCTTCAGGACATTGAGGGCTTCGACCTGCGCGTTTTCGCGGTGCCGCCGCCGGGCGTCGAAATGAGCGCCCAGGTCCTCGACATCTCGCAGCGCTACCGGCCCGATTTCGTGCTCGCGCATCTGTTCGGACGCTCCCCGTCAGTGATGCTCAAAGCGATGAAGCAGTCAGGCTATCCGTTGTCCAAAGTGCTTGGTTTTGTCTGGGCTTCTTCGGAGGCTGACATCCTGGCGGCGGGCGGCTGGCCGGTGGCGCAGGGCTATTACACGATGCAGTTCGTCGGCGTCGGCGACGACTATCCGGTGATAAAAGAAATCAAGGCGATGTACCAAAAAGAGGGTAAGCCGCCGCCGAAGGAGATGGCGACCTCCGTCTACTACAATCGTGGCATCCAGGACGCCGCGGTGCATATCGAGGCGGTGCGTAATGCCCTGACGTTGACCGGTGGCAAGCCGCCGACCGGTGCGGACGTGAAGAAGGGCTTCGAAATGATCAAGGACTTCACCCTTGGCGGCCTGCTGCCGCCACTACAGGTCACCGCCGCCGATCATGAGGGCGGCGGCTGGGTGCAGATCTTCCAGGTCAAGGGGGACAAAATGGTGAAGGCGACGGAATGGTTCCAGGGCTATCGGGAGCTGGTGCTCAGGAAGGTCAACTCGACCTCGTGATTTCGTTCCGATCATCACGCCGGACCGGTCGCATGGGCATTGCCATGCGGCGGTCCGGCGGCTTCCGTCAGGTCATTCCATGCTGACACTGAACAATGTCGAGGTCGTCTATGACGGCGCGATCCTGGTACTGAAGGGCATCTCGCTCACGGCGAAGCAAGGTGAGATCACGGCGCTGCTCGGGGCGAACGGCGCCGGCAAGACCACCACGTTGAAGGCGATCTCCGGTCTTTTGCATGCCGAACGCGGTGAAATCACCAAGGGCACGATCGAGCTCGATGACGAGCCGCTCACTTCATTGCCGCCGCACGATATCGTCCGCCGCGGCATCGCCCAGGTGTTCGAGGGTCGCAGGGTCTTCGTGCATTTGACCGTCGAGGAGAACCTCGTGGTGGGCGGCCATACCAGGGCTCGCCTGCAGGACGTGCATCGGCAAATCGAGCAGGTCTATGGGTTTTTCCCGATCCTGAAGGAGCGCCGCGGACAGCAGGCTGGCTATCTCTCCGGCGGCGAACAACAGATGCTGGCGATCGGGCGCGCGCTGGTTTCCGAGCCGCGGGTGATCCTGTTGGACGAACCGTCGCTTGGTCTCGCACCGATGATCACGGAGAATATCTTTGGCATCGTCCGCCGCCTGAAGGAGGAGGCGAACCGCACCATCCTTTTGGTCGAGCAAAACGCGGCACTGGCCCTGGAGATCGCCGACCACGCTTATGTGATGGAAACGGGACGCATCGTGTTGGACGGCCCGGCGGTCGAGCTCCGGCGGAATCCCGAGATCAAGGAGTTCTATCTCGGGCTGAACGAGGCGGGCGCGCGGCGATCGTACCGGGAGGTCGCGAAAGTGCGGCGCCGCCGACGGTGGGTGGCCTGAGCGCGGCGGCTTGTCCGATATCGTGCGATATATGACACATGAGTTGACCTCAGGCATGATCTCAACCCGCACGGGCTGACGATCATGCCGATATCTCATTGAAACCGGCTGCGCTTTTGTCGTATCGCCGCCGCCTTGCTGAAACCGGTCATGTGTCTACTATCAGGCAGACAGCCTGACGTTTGCATACCC
>CALFNB010000304.1 GCA_937902425.1 uncultured Acetobacteraceae bacterium
CAGAACCGGTGCGACGCTGCGAACCCGATCGAACGCCGCCCGAAAGGGCACGTCCCCTCCACCCGGCGAAGCGTTGACGCCGCGAACGGTTCCCCGTCTGATAACTCTCGTACGGAGCGGTCAGATCAGCATGCCGTCGCGACAAAGGGAGAATGAAATGACGCCCGGGCGGGAAAGCCATTCATCGGCGGTGGACGCCGTCGTCGTCGGAGCCGGTTCCGCCGGACTTTATATGTCCCATCGCCTGCGTGGCCTTGGCCTGTCCGTCCGTGTGATCGAGGCCGGAAGCGGTGTCGGGGGCACCTGGTACTGGAACCGCTATCCAGATGCACGCTGCGACACCGAGAGTATGCAATATTCGTATTCCTTCTCACCAGACCTGCAGCAAGACTGGCACTGGACCGAGAAGTTCGCCGGCCAGCCGGAAATACTTAAATACGCCAATTACGTCGCCGATCGGTTCGACCTGCGCCGCGACATCACCTTCAACACCTTCGTGACGTCCGCCGTTTATGACGAGGATGACGACCAGTGGGCGATCCGAACCGGCACGGGCGAAGACATTCGCGCCCGCTTTTGCATCATGGCGACCGGTTGCCTGTCCAATGCCCGCGTGCCGGACTTCATAGGCCGGGATGGGTTCAAAGGCACGACGTACCACACAGGTCATTGGCCGCATGAAGGCGTCGATTTCAGCGGCAAACGAGTCGCCGTGATCGGTACCGGCTCCTCGGGCATCCAGTGTATTCCCGAGATCGTGAAGCAAGCTGCCCAGGTTTATGTTTTCCAGCGCACGCCCAATTACTCGATCCCCGCGCGTAACCACCCGATGACGCCGGAACACGAACAATCGTGGAAAAGCAACTATGATGAACGCCGTGAGATGCAGCGGCGCTCACGCACTGGCAACGTGAACAATCTCAACGATGTCTCCGCCATGTCGGTTTCCGAGGAAGACCGGCAGAGCCAGTACACAGCGCGCTGGGCGACCGGCGGCACGACCTTCATGGCCTCGTTCAACGACCTCGTCACCAACAAGGCATCGAACGACACGGCCGCCGAGTTCGTGCGGCAACGCATCGGGGAGATCGTGCGGGATCCCGCTGTCGCGGCCCGTCTGACGCCCCGGGATTATCCGATTGGCACCAAGCGGATCTGTGCCGACACGCATTACTTTGAGACGTTCAATCGCGACAACGTTACATTGATCGATATTCGCGAAGACCCGATCCAGGAGATCGTGACCAGCGGCGTCGTTGCGGCCGGGAAAACGTACGAGGTCGACAGCATCGTCTTCGCGACCGGCTTCGATGCCATGACCGGTGCGCTGCTGAAGGTCGATATCCGAGGCCGAGGCGGCGAAAGCCTGCGGGTGAAGTGGGAAGCGGGTCCCAGGACTTATCTTGGCCTGGCGACGGCGGGTTTCCCGAATCTGTTCATAATCACCGGCCCTGGTAGTCCGTCCGTGTTGAGCAACATGATTGTCTCGATCGAGCAACACGTGGACTGGCTGACCGATTGCATCGGCCATATGCGGGCGCGGCAACTCCACGTCATCGAACCGGTACGCGAGGCCGAGGACGCCTGGGTTGAGCATGTCAACAAGACCGCCAACCGCACGCTCTATCCGTCCGCGGCGTCCTGGTACATGGGCGCCAACATCCCAGGCAAACCGCGTGTTTTCATGCCCTATATCGGCGGCGTCGGCCGCTACCGGCAGGAATGCGCGGAAATCGCCGCGAAGGGCTATGAAGGCTTCCGGCTCGCGGCCTCGTCGCGCGCTGGCGCCTTTCAGTCCGAGGACTGAACGGCACTCTTCGGGAGATAGTTCATGATGCCGGAGCCACTCCAGAAATCGTTCCGGGACAGGATACGCACCGGTGACACGCTCCTCGGTGGTTTCGTATTTTCAACCGATCCCAACATCACCGAGATCTATGCGGCGGCAGGCTTCGATTTCGTGATTATCGATCTCGAACATACGATGGGCGACCTGCGAATTGTCGCCGCTCATCTGCGGGCGGCGCGCGCGGCGGGCATACAGGCCTCTGTTCGCATTGGGCGCTCTCAACTGCATGACGTGCCGCGCCTGCTCGATGCCGGGTGCAAGAGTTTGATGTTGCCGCATCTCGGATTGCCTCAGTATGGGGCCGAGGAAGCGCTACGTGTCATGCGGTATTCGCCGGAGGGCGAGCGGCCGACATGCACGGGAGTTCCGGCCGCGGGCTTCGGTCTTTCTTCATTCGCGGACTATGTCCAACGCTCGAACAGCGAGGTTGCGGCTTTCGGACTCGTCGAGGACAAGATCTGTGTGGACAACATCGATACCGTGCTCGGCGGCGGCCTCGTGGATTGCGTCATGCCGGGACCCGGGGATCTGTCAGTCTCCTACGGCGTCCATGGCCAGTTCACGCATCCCCATGTCCAGCAGGCGATCAGGACGGTGATCGGCGCCGCACGGCGGGCCAGGATCGCCGCGGGCCTCTACATCTCCGACCCATCCGAGGTCGCGGCGGGACTTGACCAGGGTTTCTCGGTCTTCGTCCTGTCGATTGATTACAAGCTGCTTGGCGCGGCACTGCGCTCGGCCGCCGGCCAGATGCGCGAGCAGGTCCGGTGAGCGCCAGCGTAACCGGGCTTGAGGCCCGCTCACGGTCGGTCGTCCCCGTGTCACTTTCTGGGGACCGCACCGTCCTGATGGCAGCCCTGCCAGGCGCACGAGTAGTTCTGACCATGGCGGGGTTGTCGTGGCTTTCATCACCCGGGGTCCTCCGGCCGCAGACCAACCAGCACCTTCCCCGCCGACTCGAAGTAGCCTGACAGCGCGGCCCCGTGTTGCACGGCGACGTGAACATCACGGAACGCGCGTTCCAGGGGCAGGCGGGTGTAGATCGCGTTGGTGCCAGCCGCGTGAAACACTTTGTCGACCGCGCGAACGGCTTCATGCATGGCATACACGATCGCCGTCCGGCCTTGCGCGACCTCGTGGTCCGACGGCGTTCCGCCCGCGCACACCGTGTTCCATAGCCGCCCGACAGCGTCGAACACATAGGCACGAGCGGCGTTGACGATTGCATCGGCCTCTCCGAGGCGCGCCTGCACCGCTGGCCGGTCCCGTAACAGGCTGGTCGAAAGGGTGGAAGCCTCGGTGGCCGCGATCTCAGTCAGGGCGTCGATCGCCCCGCGCGCGATCCCCAAGGCGTTCGCCGCCGAGGGGGTCCACAGGGTAACATACCAGGCGCGCCGGTTGAACAAAGGGCCGGTCTCGGCGGGAGGGGCATCCGACAGGAGGCGTGGTTCAAAGGCGGGGTACACGCGCGGCCGGGTTGACGCTGGCTGGATGGATGATGGCACCCTGATTTTTT
>CALFNB010000305.1 GCA_937902425.1 uncultured Acetobacteraceae bacterium
TTAGCGTCCCGCCGCGCCGACTTTCTCCCGCACCAAAGCCGCCAGTTCGCCCACGTTCTTCAATTCTTCCATTTCGGCGGCCTGAAACTTGATCCCAAAGCGTTTCTCGATCTCGACCACGATGAAGATGTGGTTCATTGAATCCCACCCCTCGACATCCTCCGCGGTCATCGACGACGTCAGAGTGATCGTGTCGTCATCCAGAACCTGGCGGAAGATTTCGTTCATTCCGGCGTACAGTTCTGGGTCGGTCATGGCGTCCTCGTGACAATGTTGCTGGCGGTGCGCGGGAGAACGCTTATCTCACCGCGGGTTCGCTGACGATGGCGGTCGGTCGCTCTGTCCAGTCGTCGATTGTCAGCACCCATTCCGTGTTGCCGCCGTCCTTACCGATTTGCGTGAAACCCAGCTTCTGATAGTGCTCGCGCACCATACCGTTCTTCGACGTGGGGCGATACACGCCGATCAACCGCTCCGCGCCCAGAGCGCGCGCCTGAGCGACCACGAGGTTCAGCGTTTCCTCCTCCATTTGCCGGCCCAGTACCCGGCAGCTCATGAGCCACGTGTCGATGCGAATGTCGCGTGTCCCAGGCTCAAACAATCCGATGACGATGGCGATGATGCCGTTGTCGCCAAATGTATCGATCAGGCGGATCTGCGATGTCAGCGCGCGGTCGTCCTCGATCAGCGCGGCGATTTCTTCGTCGGCGACCCGGCGGGTGGTCAAATTGAACTGGTTGGTCTTGTTGATCAGTTGCACCGTGCGCGCCTGGCCGACCCGGTCGAAGCGACTCCAGATCGCCCGCATCTCAAGGCCGCGCAGATAGCCCTCAAGGTCGGTGGCCGACGCCATCAGGCTGCTTCGCCGCGAATTCGCCTGATACTGACCGGACCGTTCAAGATCTTCCTTGGTCAGCCGCAACGATTCGAAATACCCCGCCGCGGCCAGGGTCGAGGGCCACAGCGTTGGGTCCTCCGGCAATTCCGGCACGGCGACCATCGGCAGTTCGCGCCGCACGATCGCGCGTTCCGCCGGGTTGTCGTCGGCGAACACCAGGCTGTCCAGGCCGATGTTCAGCATGGACGCGATGTCCCGGATATTTTCCGCTTTGTCGGTCCAGTTGGCGACGAAGCACGCGATATCTGACCGTTTCAACACCATCTCCGGATGTTTCTCGAACGGCTCGATCGCGTTGGCCTCGTCGTTCTTGGAGCAGACGGCAAGGATGACGCCGCGCCGGCTCAAATCGCGTGCGTAACGTTGAAACGCGACGAACGCCTCACCCAAAGCGCTGCCCTGGCCGAGTTTTATCCCCTCCATGCCGTCATCGCCGATGACGCCGCCCCACAGCGTGTTGTCGAGGTCCAGCACAAGCGCTTTCGATGATCGGCCCAGTGCGGCGGCGAGCAATCGGGCGACGAGATCGCCGTAGCCGGGGGCGGCGGACGGGTGTATCTCCTGCTTGGCGCGATGCCACAGTGCCGGGTCGTGCCAGGCGGCCAGCCCGTCGCTCGCCACGATGGCATCGAGCGCGAGCATGTCGACACCCTCGGCGTCCGCCAGCTTTCGCAGCACGGAGTTGAGCTGCTGAACGGCCCAGTACGGCGATCCGGGCAGACGGTGCTCGTTGCTGCCAAACAACGGATCGAATACCGGCAGCAGAGTTTGCTGAATGACCTGGCAACGAAACGCCTGGCGTGCCCGCGCCCACTGCATGGCGAGATCCTCGGCTATCTGGGCGACACGGCGCTCAGCCGCAGCCGTGTCGCCGCCGGGCTCAATGCCCGCCAGCAGATGATGGGAGTCGAGCGCGAACAGCACCGCCGTCGGCCGAAACACATGCAGCGGCGAGGCCGGGTCCATCAGCGCCTGCGTGTACTGGCCAAAATCCGGCGTGTGCGTCTCGATCCACAGGTCGCGGCGCATGCCTCCCACGCGAATGGCCGGCAGCAAATGGTCCACGGTGGACGAGGCGAGCACGGCCAGGCGGATCGGCGGCGCGACGATGGAAGCCGGCGGCTCCGGCACCAGAGCCTGACGTTTGCGGTCGAGCGATCGGGTCTCCAGCGCGTCGATGCGTGTCCGCGCGAGGGCGCACAGGGTTGGCCACGCGTCCGTCCCGGGCTCGACCGAGGCCAGGGCCCGCGACCAGGTGGCCTGCCGAGGCAGCCAGTGCAGCTCAGGGCCGCGCATCATGAACATCCCGAATTGACGGCCCGCGCCGTGTGCCGGGCTTCTATCCTGGGTCACCGCGGAAGGCAAGGAATCGTCGACTTATGTGGGGCGGATTTCCGTCATGCCCTCAAGCCGCCAACCGTTCCGTGACAATAACGTCATTCGCCAGCCCGACCACGGCGCCGATCAACACCAACGTCGGCCCCTCGAACCCCGCCGCGGCCAACACGTCCGGCAATTCCGCCAGCGTGCTGAACAGCCGCCGTTCGTTGGCGCGGCTGGCGTTCTCCACCGCCACCGCTTGTGTCGCGCCCGCCATGCCGGCGGCCATCAGCCGGGCCGCCACCAACGCAAGCGTGCGGCTCGCCATGTAAGCGGCGATGGTCCCGCCGGAGCGCACCAAAGCGGACCAATCATGCGCCGGGATCGCCCCATCCGCGCCATGTCCGGTCACGAAA
The DNA here is from genome assembly GCA_937902425.1 of uncultured Acetobacteraceae bacterium. Lineage (GTDB taxonomy): Bacteria > Pseudomonadota > Alphaproteobacteria > Acetobacterales > Acetobacteraceae > Rhodopila. Next base: position 2,635 of record CALFNB010000305.1, read on the forward strand.
TGCACCGAACGGGCGACGTCGCGATGCGTCAGCGGCACCTGCAAGCTGGCGGCGGCGGCGCAGGCGGCGGTCACGCCGGGCACCACCGTCACCGGCACTCCGGCGGCGCGCAGGGAAGCGAGTTCCTCGCCGCCGCGGCCGAACACGAACGGATCGCCGCCCTTCAGCCGCACCACATGGGCGCCCGACCGAGCCAGCCGTACGATCAGCGCGTTGATCGCCGCCTGCTGCATCGCGTGCCGGCCACAGCGCTTGCCGACGTCGATGCGGCGCACCTCCGGACGGGCGAAGTCGAGGATCGACGGATCGATCAGGGCGTCGAACAACAGCACATCCGCGCTCTGGATCGCCTTCACCGCGCGCAATGTCAGCAGGTCCGGATCGCCGGGACCACAACCGACCAGCGTCGCGCGGCCTTCAGGACGCGGGCATGCGGACATCGCGCAGGATCTCCTCGAGTTCGGGGATGCAGGAGCCGCAATTCGTGCCGGCCCCGAGCACGACGCCGATTTCCGTGCACGAGCGCAACCGGTGGGTCACGACGGCATGCCGGATCGCATCCCGCGTGACACCGAAGCAGGCGCAGATGCGCGGCCCCTCGGTGGCGGCCTTGTCATAGAGTTTCCCCGCCAGCAGCCGGCCCCGCGCGGCATCCGCGACCGGTGCGCCCAGTACGGGGATCAACGCGGCTTCGGGCGGCAGCGCGGCGGGATCATGGGCCAGGAACAGGGCCCCCTCGACGGCGCCGTCCAGCAAGGCGGCGATCCGGATGATGCCGCGTTTCGGATCGGACACCTCCAGCCACTCGGCCCCGTCGGGGGCGGCGATCAAGGATTCCGCGTCGCGGCCCAGGTCATCGGGCAGTGGGAACAGGCCGGTGAGGCGATACAAATGGCCTTCGGTCAACGGAACGCGAACCCAGTGGCAGAGATCGGCCAAGGGACCGATGAGCGGGCCGCTCGTGCGCCGCAGTAACGTGCCGTGGAAGCGGGCGGCAACGGGCGCGACGTCGGCCGGGGTCGCCTTCAGTTCCGGCTGGCCGGAGATCGGGTCGCACCGAGCGCTCACCACGCGTCCCACCGGGCCGCAAGACGCGAACCGGTCGGTCCAGTGCATCGGCGCGTAAATCTCGCCGCGGCGTTGGGTGTGTTTGATTTCGGCGCGCAGCAGAATGTCGCCATCGCGGGTGGAGACGCGCGCCAGACTGCCGTCCTCGATACCGGCGGTGGCGGCGTCGGCCGGGTGCATGGTCAGCAATGGTTCCGGCGTGTGGGTCATCAGGTTCGGTGCGAGGCCGGTGCGCGTCATCGTGTGCCACTGGTCGCGCACCCGGCCGGTGTTCAGCAGCAACGCACGCGAGCCGACATCCGGCCGGCCGCTCCACCGCACCGCCACCACGCGAGCCCGTCCATCCGCCGTCGGAAAACCTCCCTGGGCGAACAACCGCCCGCCGTCACCGATGGAGCCGGCGGGCACCGGCCAGCGTACCGCCCGCAGCGCGTCGTACGCCTCGTCGTCCAGGCCGGCGAGGGCGCCAATGTCGAACACACGGCGCCAGTTGTTCGCGCGACCGGACAGCGCGGCGTGCTCGCGAAACACGGCGGCGGCGGAGGGCCAGGCGAAGGCCATGTCCCAGCCCATGCGGCGGCCGACTTCGGCGAACTGCCACCAGTCGGGGCGGGCCTCGCCCGGTGCCGGCCGAAAGACGCGTTGACGCGAAATCAGCCGTTCGGAGTTGGTCACGGTGCCGTCTTTCTCACCCCAGGCGGCGGCGGGCAGCACGATGTCGGCCAGGCCGGTGGTGTCGGTCGGCCAGCAATCGGAGACGACGACGAACGGACACGCCGCCAGCGCCGCCCGCACATTGTCCGCCCGCGGCATGCTGGCGGCGGGATTGGTGGCGACGATCCAGATCGCCTTGATCCGTCCGTCGGCGACGGCGTCGAACATGTCCACCGCTTTCAGGCCCGGCCGCGGCGCCAGCGCGGGCGCGTCCCAGAATTCTGTCAATACGGCGCGGTCGAGCGGGTCGTCGAAGCGCATATGCGCGGCGAGTTGGTTGGCCAGGCCTCCAACTTCGCGTCCGCCCATGGCGTTCGGCTGGCCGGTGACCGAGAACGGACCCATGCCGGGCCGCCCGATCCGTCCGGTGGCGAGATGAACGTTGATGATCGCGTTGACCTTGTCGGTTCCGGCCGCGGACTGGTTCACGCCTTGCGAGAACACCGTCAGCACGCGCTCGGTCTTCGCGAACATGTCGTAGAAGGTTTCGAGCAACTCGGGATCGACGCCGCATTCGTTCGCCGCGTGGTCGATGATGTCCCAAAGAGGGATGTCCCAGCCGGGGATGTCGACGCCGGGGAACGTGGCGGCGGCGATGGCTTCCTCCAGGCCGGTGGTGTGGGCGCGCACCCACAGCCGGTCGATCTTTCCGGTGGCGTTCAGATACGCCAGCAAACCGTTGAACAACGCGATGTCGCTGCCCGAGGCGATCGGCAAATGCAAATCGGCGGCGTCGGCGGTGGCGGTGCGGCGCGGGTCGATGACGACGATCCTGGTGCCATGCGCGGCTTTCGCGGCGAGCAGCCGCTGATGCAGCACCGGATGGCACCACGCGGCGTTGCTGCCGACCAGCACGACCAGATCGGCGTCGTCCCAGTCTTCATAAACGCCGGGGACGATGTCCTCGCCGAACGCGCGGATGTGGCCGGCGACCGAGGACGCCATGCACAGCCGCGAATTGGTGTCGATGTTGGCGCTGCCGATGAAACCCTTCATCAGCTTGTTGGCGACATAGTAATCCTCGGTCAGGCATTGGCCGGAGACATAGAACGCGACACTGTCCGGTCCGTGCCTGGCGATGGTTTGCCTGAACCGCGCGGCGATCAGGCCCAGAGCATCATCCCATGACGCATCCCGCCCGCCGATGCTGGGTTTCAGCAGCCGGCCGCTGTCGTCGAGTGTGGCACCCAGCGCGGCGCCCTTGGAACACAGCCGGCCGCGGTTCGCCGGATGCAACTGATCGGCGGCGATCGTTCCATCCGATTTCGAAACAACGCCGCAGCCGACGCCGCAATACGGGCAGGTCGTGTGCACGTCGGTCATGCGACGATCGCGAGCAGAATGTCGCGCCCCTCGAGTTTCGCCGGCACGGTGCGGACGCAACCCTCATCGGGATCTTTCGCGATCCCGTCGTCCAGTCCGATCACCCAGTTGTGCAACGGACAGGTGACCGACGTACCGTGCACGATGCCCTGCGACAATCTGCCTTGTTTGTGAGGGCAGCGGTCATGCATCGCGAACACGCGGTCATCGGAGGTGCGGAATACCGCGATGTCCTCGCCGCGGGTTCGCACCACCCGGGACCCGAGGCGAGGGATGTCGTCCACCGTCCCCACGCGAGTCCAGGTGGTGCCAGAGCAAGGCGCGATGGCCTCAACGGGGGCGCCAACACCGACGGGAACTCCGTTGCGATCTCCGTTGGCGACCACGGCAGCGCAACGTCGTCCGCTCACGTCCAGGTCTGGGTCTGGCATCCCGTCGCTCTCCCCATCGTGTCGCGGCGGATGGAACCCCTCGACTGGGTCATGACGCGGAGACGCTCGCCGAGCGGAGGCTCCAACAGGGCCGTAACCGTCCATGTCCGTCACTCCACCACCGCGAGTTCACGGAACTCATGACTTTCGGCACCGGCGGCGCGTTCGGCCCAAGGATCTTGTTGCGCGTGACGCTGGGATGCGTGGAAACGGTCGCGCAACAGGCGGCGGCCACCAGCATCGCTGAGCCGGTCGCGCACATAGGCGATGCCGACGCGTTCGATCCACGGCGCGGTGCGCTCCAGATAGCGCGCTTCCTCGCGGTAGAGCTGCATGAATCCGGAACAGTATTCCAGCACCTCGGCCTCGGTGGTCACTTTGGCCAGCAGGTCGGTGACGCGGACGGTGATGCCGCCGTTGCCGCCGACATGCAGGTCCCAGCCGCTCTCGGTGGCGACGACGCCGAAATCTTTGATCGTCGCCTCGGCGCAGTTGCGCGGGCAGCCGGACACCGCCATCTTGGTCTTGTGCGGAGTCCATGAGCCCCAGGTCATTTTCTCCAGGGCGATTCCCATCGCGGTGGAATCCTGCGTGCCGAAGCGGCACCATTCCGAACCGACACAGGTCTTCACCGTGCGCAACGCCTTGCCGTAGGCGTGGCCGGAGACCATGCCGGCGGCGTTCAGGTCACGCCAGACATCGGGCAATTGCTCCTTACGTACCCCCAACAGATCGATGCGCTGGCCGCCGGTGACCTTGACGGTTGGGATCTGGTACTTGTCCACCACGTCGGCGATGGCGCGCAACTCGGCGGCGCTTGTCGTGCCGCCCCACATGCGCGGAATGACGGAATAAGTCCCGTCCTTCTGGATGTTGGCATGCATCCGTTCATTGACGAAGCGCGAGCGGGAATCATCGACATACTCGCCTGGCCAGGCGCAGAGGAGATAAAAGTTCAACGCGGGCCGGCAACTCGCGCAGCCGTCTGGCGTGGACCAGTCGAGGGCACGCATCACGTCCGGAATGGACTTCAACGCGCGTTCGGTGATCGCGGCGCGCACCGCGTCATGGCCGAGCGACGTGCACTTGCATAGTGCTTTGACCTTCGGCGTTGGGTCGTACTCGGATCCCAAAGCGAACGCCAGCAGCTTTTCGACGTTGCAGGTGCAACTGCCGCAGGACGCCGAGGCTTTGGTGCGCGCGCGCACCTCATCGACGCTGGTCAGTTTCAGTTCGGCGATCGCAGTCAGGATGCGGCCCTTGGAGACCCCGTTGCAGCCACAGATCTCCGCTGTGTCGGGCAGGTTTTCGACACTGGAATCGCCGTCGCCAGCGGCACCGGGACCGAACACCAGCACATCGCGGATCGCAGAAATGTCGGTGCGGTCGCGGATTAAATCGAAATACCAGGCGCTGTCGCGCGCATCACCGTACAGCACGGCGCCGATCAACCGATCCTCGCGCACGACAAGATGCTTATGCACCCCGCGCGACGCGTCACGAAACACGATGGCGTCGGTCGTGTCGTCGCCGGTGAAATCGCCGGCCGAGAACATGTCGATCCCGGTCACTTTCAACCGCGTGCCGGTGACGGCGGGGTTGTACGCGCTCTCGGCGGTGTTCGTGACGCGATCGGCGAGTATCTTCGCCATGTCGAACAGCGGCGCCACGAGACCGAATACCGCGCCGCGATGTTCCACGCACTCGCCGACGGCATAGATCGCCGGATCGGAGGTGCGCATGCCGTCGTCGACCTGAACGCCGCGGCCGACGTCGAGTCCGGAGGATTTCGCCAGCGCGGTGTTGGGACGAATGCCGACCGCCATCACCACCAGATCGGCCTTCAGCATGCGGCCATCGGTCAGTTCCACGGCTTCAACTTTGCCGGCGCCGTGGATCGCTTTCGTGTTCGCCTCGGTCAGCACCGTCATGCCGCGACGCGTCAGTTCGGTTTTCAGCAACCCGGCCGAAACCGGATCGAGCTGGCGTTCCATCAATGTCGGCATCAGATGCAGCACGGTGGTGTCCATGCCGTTGCGGGCGAGACCGTTCGCCGCCTCCAGGCCCAGAAGCCCGCCGCCGATGACGACGGCGTGGCGATGGGTGCGGCTGGCCGCCAGCATCGTGCCGACATCGGCGATGTCGCGGAACGCGATGACGCCGGGCAGGTCGTGACCTGGGAACGGAATGATCACCGGGTTGGAACCGGTGGCCAGGATCAGCACGTCATACGGCCGCATCGTGCCGTTCGCGCCGGTGACCACTCGGTTGTCGCGGTCGATCGCGGTCGCTGCCTCTCCGGCGATCAGTTCGATGCCGTTTTGCTCATACCAGGCATGGTCATGGGTCACGATATCAGCAAACGTCTTCTCGCCGGCCAGTACCGGGGACAGCATGATGCGGTTGTAGTTGCCGTGCGGCTCGGCGCCGAACACGGTGATGGAGAAGCTGTGGGGGGCGCGGGAAACGATTTCCTCCAACGCGCGCACCCCGGCCATGCCGTTGCCGGCCAGCACCAGCCGGCGACGTGCCA
>CALFNB010000306.1 GCA_937902425.1 uncultured Acetobacteraceae bacterium
GCCTGATCCTGATAACCTGCGCCGGCTTCAGCCGTCATCCTGACCAGCCGCGTCCCGACCCCGTGATCCGGACCGTGCTCATCCAACCAATCAGAAGCAGAGCGCCACGTCGGGAACCCGGCGATGCTGGGAATCGTATCGCGGTCCTGTCCCCGGAAACGGACCTGAAAGCCCCCCGCCGCCGTCGCGCCCGGTGTGTCAGGCGTCGACGCTGGCGGAGGGTTGACCTTCAGGCTCCGACGATATGTCCTGACATCGTCGAAGCCGGCGGCGTGGATCAGTCCGCCGCTTCCCTGTCCTGAACGTTGGCGATGACGGTAGGCAGCCGGCCGCATGGCGGTCGTTCTGTCCCGGTCCAATCTGATCCACCAAACGGTTTAGCCGATGACTTTGGCGATATCGGTGGGGGCATTTCGGCGGTATAAGAAGGGCCTCTTGGCGCCAATTCGCTCCATGAAGCAGGTCTCGGTCGCCGGCAGAAATTTGAGTGACCGGGTGACCATCGGAGCGCCCGCAGGTTGTGATTCTGGGTATTGGGGAAGTTCAATGTGGTGTCAAAAAGCCTATATTTGGCGGGATTTCTTGACGTTTCGGGCAGTTTCGAATGAGAAGGGGATTATATGATCGGAACGGGATGCGTGATGCCTCGTTAGCCAGCACGGGCATTAGCCAGGCTGGGCGTTGTGGCGTTGGCGACGCCTGAACTTCGGCAGCGGACAGGGAGGATTTGCCATGCGACGACGCCGTCTGCTTCAGGCTCTTCTGCTTTCCGCCCTGGCCGGCGGTTGTACCGTGCCGGCCAGCCAGCCACCGCGCAGCGACCAACCGCCTGTTGGCGCGGAGACGGCTGGCGCTGCTTACCCGCCGATCGGCGCGAGATGGCGCGTGCGCGTCACCGAGGCCGGACTGTTCCACACCACGGTGAACGATCGAGACATCACCGCCGCCTCCGTCGATTTCGATGGGCGCCGCGGGTACGGCCTCGCCGGTCCCGCGACCATGGTCGTACTTGACCCGGTGACCTTCAATCCCATTGGAGAAGCCGTGAATGGCGGGGTGGCGATCCGGGATACGCCTGACACGGGGATCTTTTCCTGGCCGCTATGGGTTGGAAAGTCCTGGGGTGGGAGCGACGGTCACGCCGACCTCTCGCGTGGCATGACATGGGCACCGGCCCGGTCGGAGGCACACCTCGCGGCGCTCGAGGATGTCGCGGTTCCGGCGGCCACGTTCAGGGCGTTCCGGATTGAGTACCAGGGGGGAATTGGCAGTTCCGTTCTCGGTGGCCGGCATAATGAAGGCGGTCTGGGTTTCGAAACGCGCGCGACTTACTGGTACGCCCCTGGGCCGAAATTGATCGTGAAGAGTGAGGTCATTCGGTTGGGCACCAATTACCTCGGGGGCGCGCGGACGACCACCGAGTTGCTGACACCGCCCCGGTAGCGACATCGCAAGGTAAGGGAAGGCCATCCAATGACGGAAACCTCATACGATTTGTTCGAGATCATGCGCACCACGCGCTCCATGCGGCGATTGAAGCCGGATCCGGTGCCGGCGGAGTTGTTGAAGCAGGTGCTGGAGGCGGGAACGTTCGCGGCCAATGGCGGCAATATGCAGTCCTGGCGGTTCCTGGTGATCCAGGATCCGGCGATCAAGGCGGCGGCGGGCGCGTGGTATAAAAAGGCGTGGCATGAGGTGGTCGGTCCGCGCTACCGGTCGGGCGGACCCGCGCCTGGCACGACCGCGGAACGGTTCGCCCGCATGCTGGCGGCGGCGGAGCACCTGGCGGATCATTTCCATGAGGCACCGGTGTGGATCGTGCCGTGTCTGTCCGGGCCGCGCGGCTCGGGCGCGTCGATCTTTCCGGCAGTGCAGAACATGCTGCTGGCGGCGCGCGCGGCTGGGTTGGGCGCGACGCTGACGACGCTTTACTTGCTGCATGAGAAGGAGGCCGAGGCGGCGATGGGCATTCCCGAGGGCCAGCATTCCTATGCGATCTTGCCGGTCGGGTTTCCGCTGGGAAAGTTTGGGCCGGTGCGGCGGGCGCCGCTGTCGGAGGTGGTGTTTGAGGATCGGTGGGGGGAGGCGTGGAACCAAGGATGATGAATGGACCGGTTCGGCGATGCCCTGGATGCCTTCCTAAGGTTCGATCTGAGAGCCGACGGTTGGGTTGCTTACGCGGTGTTCGTCATCTCGTGGATGCCTTCCTCAGGTTCGATCTGAGAGCCGACGGTTGGGTTGCTTACGCGGTGTTCGTCATCTCGTCTGGCGCCGCCGGACTGGCCATCGTCCTGCTGAATGCTTGCTCGGTCGCTCTCAAGAGGGATTCCTATCTTGGTTTGACCCATGGTTGGCGCGCGACCCCGAGAAACGCCCTCGTCTGGATGGTCGCTTCCATGATAGCATCTGGCCTGGGACTGATGGCGCGAGTCTTCCAACCAACGCCTTTGGCGGCGGTCCTCACGTCTCTGACGTGGCGAACGCTGCTCGCTCAGTTGCGACGGTTATCAACGCACCATATAGAAAATCGGCCAGGAGGAGAGTACTAGCATGAGCGTTCTCGCGGCGGTTGTGGACGGAATTCTCGACGCGGTAAGCCAGCGTGCATTCAGGACCGAAACTCAGATCAGGGAATTCATTCGAGGTCACAACGCAAGGCAGGTGGAAAAGCGGTACGGACTCACGGAAAAGGCGAAATCGGCGATGCAGTTGGATGACGTGCGCGCGATCCGGATATTTGTCTCTGATCAGGAACAAACCTGGCTCGTCGTCGTATCCAGAATGGCTTATTACGTTCGGGACGATCGGCGGCACGAAGAGCCATTAATCGAAACGTGGGGCAATGTCAAGAGTCTCCTCCCGGCAGATGCCGACGAGAATTGGTCAACAACAGTTGGTGTTTTGCATTTCGGAAACAGGTCGAGAGGACGGTATTATTCGAAGGAGCTGTTTTCCGGTGAATCGGCCAATGTCGCGGTCAGCCGTTTCCTTTCCGGGATTGAGGACGAAGAAACCCACCAAACTGGCTAGCGTTGCCCCATTGATGTTGCTCGCCGCGCCAACTGGCCTGAGCGAGACTGATCCATGTCAACGTCAGGAAATGTAGTCAAATTGATGGGTGTCTTTAAGCCGCGTCCTCCAGAATGTCCGTGATCACCCGCTCCAACTGCCGCAGCGTATTGCACACGGTGACCAAACTACAAAACGGCGCGTAACGATACATATCCGAATCCCCGGTCCCCCACGCCGACCGGTATTCCGGGTTCAGCCAAATGATCCGCTTGCATCGTTGCGACAGCCGCCCAATCACATCCGTCCGCGGATCGGTCCGGTTACCGCGCCCGTCACCCAAAATAATGACCGTCGTCTTGTTGTTGACGAACTGCATCCAGCCATCCTCAAAGTCGGAAAAGCTGTTGCCGTAATTCGAGGACCCGTAACCGATCGTTTGCATGATTTTGGCGATCGCCTGCTCCACCGGCTCCTTTTCCAGAATGTCGGAAACTTCGATCAGCGAACCGGCGAAGGCGAACGAGCGGATGTCGGACAGCGCCTCATTCAACGCGTAGAGGAACATCAGCAGGAACCCGGACATCGCCGCGACCGAGCCGGAGACGTCGCACAGCACCATCACGCGCGGCTTCTCGATGCGCTTTTGTTTCCACACGGTGATGAACGGAATGCCGCCCCAACCCATGTTCCGCCGCAACGTCCGCCGCGTATCCAATTGCCCGCGCAACCGCCGCCGCCGTGTCTTCGCGTAGCGCGCGGCGAGCTTTTTCGCCATCTGCCGCACCAGCACCCGCATGCGGTCCATATCCCGCCGTTCAATGTTCGACAGCCGGGCGGACTTCAGCAATTCTTCGCGGAATTTCTCGGTCTCGCCTTTCGCGTAAAGCAGCAGCGAGCGTTCGACGAAGTCGCGCACCGCGTCGCGAAGCTGCTCGACCTTGCCTTCAAGCACTTGCGCGCGGCCCAGGTTTTCGGGAGTGCCGGTCTGGCGCATCGCTTCCATGTCGCGTTCCAGGCCGCGCAACCCCATGCGGTCGAGGATCCGCCGTGCATAAAGGTTCTTTTGCGTGAAGAAGCGGATGTTCTCGACCCCGGCCTCGCGCGCCGCCTTTTCCATTTCGGCGGCCAGCGTGGCGCGGTCGTCACTTTCCAGCAAATCTCCCAACGATTGCCCGCCGGAGCCACCCATTCCGTCGCCGCCCATCTGGGGGCCACGCTGAGGCATTTCACCTGCCGCATGGTCCTCGTCGGCTTCCTTCCCGGCGAATTCGTCGCGTTTGAAATAAAGTTCGAACGCCTCGTCGTAGAGGTCTTTCTCCTCGGGCGTCTTCGCCAGGATCAGGCCGAGCGTATCCTTCAGCACGGTCCGATCTTCGAACCCCACCAGGTCGACCGCGCGTGCCGCGTCGATGCCCTCGGCGGCCGAGACGCGCAGGCCAGCACCACGCGCGACCTGGAAGAACCGGCGCAACGGCTCGCTGGGGGAGGGTGCCCCGGCGATAAAGCCCGACATCAGGCCGGCACTCCGGCGTCCTGCCGCGCCTTATGGGTCAGACCGGCGATCTGCTTGTTGGCGACCTCGATATCCGCTTCGAACTTCAACAGCACGTTCAGCGTGTCGCGCACCAGATCGACCTCCAGCACCGAGGCGTGCAGCAGCACCATCACGCGCGCCCAGTCGATCGTTTCGCTGACCGATGGCACCTTCTTCAGGTCCAGCACGCGCAATTGCTGCACGAAACTCACGAGTTGCTTCAGCAGCCGGCCGTCGATCCCCGGCACGCGGGAGGCGATGATCCGGGCCTCCAGCTTCTCATCCGGGAAGCCGATATGCAGATGCAGGCAGCGCCGTTTCAACGCGTCGCCCAGATCGCGGGTGCTGTTGGAGGTCAGCAGCACGATCGGCGGGGTCCCGGCATGAATGGTGCCGAGTTCCGGGATCGTCACCTGATAGTCCGACAGGATCTCCAGCAGGAACGCCTCGAACTCCTGATCCGACTTGTCGATCTCGTCGATCAGCAGGACCGCGCCGCCCGGTTGCTCCAGCGCGCGCAGCAGCGGCCGCGGCTCCAGGAACTGGTGCGAGAAGAAGATGTCGCCAAAATCGTGCAACTTGTTCAGCGCGACGGCCAGATTGTCGGACTCGCCGATCACCGAGTTGATCTTGTCCTTCAGAATCTGGGTGTACAGCAGTTGCTTGCCGTATTTCCACTCGTACAGCGCCTTGGACTCGTCCAGCCCCTCGTAGCACTGCATGCGGATCAGCGGCAGTTGCATCCAGGTCGCGACCGACTTCGCCAGCTCGGTCTTGCCGACGCCGGCGGGCCCCTCGACCAGGATGGGCTTTTGCAGATGATGCGCGAGGTAAATGGCGGTCGAAATCTTCCGGCTGGCGATATATCCCGCCGCCCCCAGCCCCAAATCCACCGCCTCGATCGACTCCAGCGGCGCATGGGCTTGCAGCGCGTCGTTCACGTTCTGGCTCTCCTACTGATCAGTAGGAACCCCGTAGCATCCGCGTTGGTGCGGCGCAAACGCGGAATGGTCAAATGTGCCCCTCGGTTACTCCGCTGGCCGCGCGGCTGGTATGCGGCGCTCCGGCGGGAAGATCAGCGCGCCGGCCACGATCAGCAGGCAGAAGCCGCCGAACGCCCGCGGCATCATCCCGAAGCCGCCGGTGTCGTGCAGCCACGCCACCAGGCCGACCGAGAATCCCGCCGCCGTGAACCCCAGGAAATACCGCACCGCGAAGGCCCGCGCGCGCCATCGGTCGCTGGTATATTTCCCCACCATCGCGTCGTTGACCGTCACCAGTCCGAACATGGCCGCGATGATGCCGACCGAGACGACGACGAACGGCATTCCGCTCAACCCGGCGGCGATGAACAGCAGCGGTGGAAACGCGACAGCGGCAGGAACACGGTCTTCAGCGAGTGCCGGTCTACCAGGTTGCCGATCGTGAACTGGGTCAGCGCACCGAACACATACACCCCGGACGCGATCAGCCCGATCAGCGCCGGGCTCGTCGTGATCATGGTCAGCCGCTCGGCGAACAGCTTTGGCAATGCCACGGTGAC
>CALFNB010000307.1 GCA_937902425.1 uncultured Acetobacteraceae bacterium
CGCGTCTTGCGCCCCGTGGCCGGGAGAGCGTAAAACCGCGGTCATGAGACACTTGACCATCGCAGCACGGCTGATCGCGCCAGCTATTGTCGTCGTTCTGTCGAGTGGCTGCGGCGATAGCTCCCTCACCCGGACGTTCGGGTTGACCCGTGACGCGCCCGACGAGTTCACCGTGGTGACCCGGGCGCCGTTGTCGATGCCACCGGATTTCACGATGCGCCCGCCGCAACCGGGCGCGCCTCGCCCGCAGGAGCAGTCCGCGCGGTCGCTGGCTGAATCGGCTCTCGTCCCGGAGGCTGCCTTGGGCGGCGCACCGGTCGGTGTGAGCCCAGGACAGGCGGCGCTGGTACGAGACAGTGGCGGCGGGGCGCCGGCGGATATTCGCCAGCGAGTCGATCAGGAAGCCAGGCTCAATTCCGGCGACGATGGTTTCATCGATCGTTTGCTGTACTGGCGCAAACCTGATTCTCAGAGGGCTGTCGTGGACTCGGAGAAGGAAGCGCAGCGGCTGCGGCAGGACTCCGCTTTGGGCCAGTCTCCGGTGACTGGTGAAACGCCGATCATCCGCGATAAAAAGCGGGGATGGTTCCAGGACCTGTTCTCCTGGCTGTAGCCGGTGGCGCTGCTCCCCCATTACACGCAGCGCGAGGGTAGTCCCGCCGTCACCGGCACGGGGTTCGGCATATTCAGTTGCGGCTGCGGGCAATCTTTACTGATCGCCGGTTATGAGCCGCGGAATTTCCTCGGCATCGCCATCCAATGCGCCGCCTGTGGCCGGATCACCGAAACGCCGGGATTGCCCCAGGGTGCGCCGCCGCCACCCGCCGTGACCGTGGTCGAACGCGAGGCGGAAAATCCACCGGCGGCAATCACCAGCGATACGGTCCTGATCAGCCGTGAGGAAATCGAACGTCTCGCGGCGCTGTATCAACCAAGATCGACGGATACCGACTCGCATGTGATCAGCGATGCCTTGCTCGACGATGTGGAGTTCCAGCAGCGGCGCTGGACCGGCGAGCCGCTCGATCCCTTGCCAACAAGCTACAAGGAGCAGGCCCTCGCCTGGGCTGTCGCGCATTTTCGCGGGCGCTTGCGGGATCCGGAGTGGACCAGTTTCGCCGACGAGAACGACATGGTCGCGGTCACGATCGTCGCCGCGTTTCGCGATCTGTTCGCCAGTTGGGTGCATCACCCGTTGTTCGGCGCGATGGTCAATACCGCCGCGGTGCAAGGATTTTCGTTGCACGCGATGGCGCTGTTCGGCGCGGCGAAATCGTTGGCGTCGGCGGGGAACCGGGTGGGCTTCGTGCCGACCCAAGGGCCCAGGCCGCGGATCGTTTCGTTTCAACTCGTACTGGGCGGGCAGGAACGGATGTCGGTCATCGTCAACCGTTTCGATGGGTTCGCGTGGCCGGACCGACCTCAGGGCACGCCGCAGACGGTCCGCGCGGCGGTCATCGAGGCGATGGCATCGGTGCAGGGCAGCATCAATCGCCTGCGGCCGGGAATGTTGGTTCTGTCGGGCGGTGCCAGCCACGCCGGGGTTGAACAATTGTTGATTGACGGGATCACGGCGGCTGTCGGTTCGCGTGGCAAACGTCACCGCGGCCTGGCGGCGATGGCGGCGATCTTTCCGAAGATCGGACTGACCGGACGGCCGCGGGAGGTGCGCTTTGGCCACGCATTCTATCCGGTGCCTAACCGTAACCATTCGGTCGGTCAGCCGGTTCGCATCGGCTCGCGCGAGGATCATGGCGGGATCGTGTGATGCCCGCACCGGTCGGCGGAGTGGATGGCCCCGGGTCGTGCCCGAGGATCGTTGTGACATCGCCTGACGGAGCCGCCGCGACAGATGCTCCGGTCGAACCCAGTGCTGTCGCGGTTTAATTCCGTCCAAGAAACGTGTGGGCCTGGCGCGCTTCGCGACGGCCGGTTCATGCGGGTCAGGCCCTGAAAACGCCGGACCTTGAGACCACGGTTGGTTTGGTGTTCGTGAATTACCGATGGGGGAGTACCGATGCGCGTCCTGGTGATCTACTGCCATCCTCGGCCGGACAGCTTCAGTGCCGCCCTGCGGGATGCGGCGGTGGAGGGGCTGACGGCTTCTGGGCACTCAATCGAGCTGCGCGATCTCTACGCCGAGGGCTTCGATCCAGTGTTGTCCACGCACCAGCGTGGCGCATACTTCGACGAGACAGAGAACGTGCGCGGCATGGAGGATCACGTCGCGGCGCTGCGCCAGGCCCAGGGGATGGTGTTGGTTTACCCGACCTGGTGGTTCGGGATGCCGGCGATGTTGAAGGGGTGGTTTGACCGGGTCTGGTTGCCAGGCGTGGCATTTCACCTGGCTGGTCCGAAGGCCCTGAAGCCGTTGCTGACTGACATCCGGCGGATCGCGGTGGTTACGACCTATGGCTCGCCTTGGTGGTTGCTTTGGTGGGTGGGCTGGCCGGACCGCCGGGTGGTCAGGCGTGGTCTTCGGCCGTTGTGTGCTCCTGGGTGTCGGATCGATTGGATTGGCCTGACGCGGATGGACGTGGACAACCCGACCCGGCGACAGCGGTTCCTGGCCGCGGTCAGACGGCGGCTCTCGGAATGGCGATAGACGTGGCGGCCGTTATCAGGTCCCGGTGGCGGCGGATCTGTTACGGATACCAACCGGGGCGAGGCCCGGCGTTACGCCGCGATCCAGCTTTTGCTCTCCCCCGCGTAAGCGGCACCCGGATTGCCGCTGACGGTGGTACGCCACATCAGCCGCATTTCATTGGCGGCGTCGAACCATGTCGCCGCGTGCACGAGGCACCGGTTGTCCCAGACAATAAGGTCGCCCGGCGTCCACTCATGGACATAAATGAACTCGGGCCGCGTGAGATGCGACATCAGTTCGGCCAACAGTTCGGCACCGTCGCCGTCGGGACCGGGACGCATCCCGACAAAAGGCCCCTCCAGCCAGTCCATCTGACCGTATTCGCAAAGATACAACGCGCGCCGGCCGGTGACGGGATGCACGCGGACCACGGGTTGTCGCTGAGGCTGCTCGTGCGGCAGCAGCGGGCGAGGCGTTACGCCGGCGAGCACCTCATCGCGCGAACGTTTCGCACTCAGTGAAACATGAAGCCCCTCCAAACCGTCCACGCGGGCCTTGAGCGCGGGCGGCAGTGCTTCATAGGCCGCGGTCCCGTTGGCGAACAATGTCTGCCCCTGACCTTGAGGGACCGGAATGACCGCGAAGAAGAGCGATATATCAGGCGGCGGACGGCGATAGCTTTGATCGGTATGCCAACCGCGGCGATGCGGGAACCGCGTCGGCAACTTGCCATCCTCGGTCAACGGCGGCTCGGGCCTGCGAGGTGGCTGACGTCCAACGGGTGGCGTGTTCGACACGACGAAGATCTCGGGCACGGTTTCGTGCACCATGTTCAATGGCGTAAGGGTATGCCGGTAATTCTCGACTTCCGGACCAAAAATACGACTGAGCCGCACGAGCAATGATGGCTCCTGGGCGATCGCGTCCATCCCTCGCAGCAGCATGAGGCCCTGAAATTCCGCGAGCGCCCGAGGCAGGGTCTCCGGTTCGCTCTCCGCGGCCTGAATGAACCGGTGCGCGTCGGTCTTGCCTGGAAGCCGCGCGAGACCACCGAAATTGGCCCCGGATAACGGAGTGAAAGTTTCGAAGCGGCTGCTCAAGGCGCACCTGCCCGGTTCAGTGTGGCGATCAGGCGTGAAGCGTATCGCATCGATTCCGCCAGTCAACCGACCTGAACCTGACTGCGCCCTCAATCGCACGGCGCGCCTGGCTGGAAGCGGCCGTCGCGCCGCGAAGACGTCATCTCGTGCCGCCCGTCGTTTGAGACTTTTCGGAAGGATCTGGAATCCGCCATCAACAAAGCAAGAATGTTTCTGGGAGGACGCGGAGATATCGGACCTGGATTTGATCGTTCGCTCACTCGGCTGGGACCGATTCCACAAGGCGGCGATACAAGCCGGGTTTCTCCGCGTCCTCCCAGAAATACTCTTTCTTGGTGCCCAACATGCCCCAAATGATCCCCCTTTGCCATCAGTCATGACATTCAGACAGGGCCGCACGACGCGCTTTCAACGCGGCCGTTCTGTGCCGGGGCATGGCCCGGCAGAGAACAAGAACGATGCGGAAAGATCACGAGCTGACTGAACCGGACAGTCGGATCCGCCTCGCCATCTAATTATTAAGAATGCGTGTGGTCAACGTTTTGATGGCGGGCAGATTGTACGGGATCAGCAGGATGTCAGTGGAGGGCACCGGCTTCGCCCGCACCCTGGCGACAAAGCCCGGTATCTCGGAGTTGGCTATCAATGTGTTCGTTGTGTCCCCGACGTCGATCATCACATATTGCTTTGCCAGCTCAATCAACTCGCGGGCGGGATCAGCATAGGAGTCGACCAGCATCGGAAAGAACTCGATCTGAATGACGGCGTGCTTCGTGGCTCGGATTTTGGGCATGCCACGCAGCACCTTGAAGTCGGCGCCCTCGGCGTCGATTTTCACCGCAAGGCCCGCCGTGTAGCGGATCGTGCTGACAAAATCGTCGAGTCGCCGCGCCTCCACTGTGACAGAGCGCGTTTCCACTATGCCAGCTCGTTGCACGGCGGCACTGAGCAAGCTGCTTGCCGGTGACTGCGCCGGCGTCAGATGAAACTCGACCTCTCCCGCCTCGTCTGAAAGAGCGGCACGGATGCAGGTCGTCATATCGTCGAGCCGGTTCAGGCGCACGGTCTCCTGAAGTAGCGCGAACACCTCGCCAGGCTCGAACGCGTAGATGCGGTTATTACGGCCACAGCGCTTATAGAAACCGCCCAGTGCAACCGTGGTCATGCCATAATTCGCACCCACGTCGATGTATTCGAAATCGATCAGTTGTTCCCAAAAGTGCATGCTGATGAGAGCGAACAGACCCATTCCTTTCAATGCCCAGGCTTCCGCCACCCGGACATCGCCGTTGGTCCAGAGCGGCCTGATATCCTCGTGGCTCACTTCCTTCGCGCGCGGATCCTTCAATGCGTAGGTGAAGGAATGGTCGTCTCGATAGTACAGAATATAAAGGCCAGCGATCTGCACCAACGCCTGCGATCGGGGCTTGGATGTGGAAGACATTCAGTGTCACCAGACCAAAGGTTGCATGATGATCTCTCGATCCTGATCCGTCCGTCTGTCAATGCCGCGATCGCGCGATCCCGCGTTGGGCCCACCGATCTGGCACGTGACTTCGCCACGATTCTCGTCATCACCGTGCTCAGGGATGCCTCCGTGACATCGAGTCTCCAGGCGCACCATGAAGTTAACGAAACGTTCCACGTTGTGTCCGCTCCGCCTGTTCCGCATGGCCGGCACTCAGTGGATGCGTCGGGGCCTCGGGCTCGCCCGCCGAATCCTTTTGCGTGCCAGAATGCTTCCCCCTCAGATACCGCCCGATCCAACGATCTCGCATCGCGGTGAGAGTAGCAGTCCTGGTCGTGAGAGTCCGTATCGCCTCCTCGCATTTCCAGGTATTCGTCAGGTCCATATCAACCTCAATCGTAAGAAGATCAGACAGGGAGGGTATCGGATACTCGTCATCCGGCGCATTGAATTCCTTGGCTCGCATCGCGTAAAAACACACTTCAGCATGGCGATCCATGACGGCTACACGCGCGGTGTAGTAATCGCGGCGGATCGTGTCCGCCCCTTCCCCACCGTGTTTTCCTTCATCATAATCGGATGGCTTACGTGCCACGACGACGAAACTCGCCGCCATGGCTCTGTGCAGATGCTCCGGGAAATCACGTAGCAGCGGATTGCCTCGTGTCTGGTCTGTTCGCATTTCGGCCAATGCCTGTTTCAGCGGCATGGCGTTGAGACGCCTTTGCTGGAAGGCCGGTAGGTTTTCGAGGAAGCGATCGAAAAGTGCGACGATGGAGCACAAGACAGTGCCGCTGTCCGGCACCCCCGAGTATTCCAGGATGAAGTCATCGACGATGAATGTTTCAACAGCTTGCGGTGTCATGTTGAAATAATGACCAGGATAGCCATGGTAGCTTTGAAGAAAAGCCGTATCGATGCGGAGTCTGCCGCCATTTTTCAGAACCCGGCGCGCCTCTCTCGCCGAGCCAACCGGGTCGAACACATGCTCGAAGACCGCGCCTGATACGACCAGGTCGAAGGAGCCGGTTTGGAAGGGCAGTGCTTCCGCCTCGGCGACCACGTCCACGTTTTCGGTGGGAAGTACATCGACCGAGATGATACGGGGGTCGGGGGCAGGTACATCGCCGGAGCCAAGGTGCAGCACACGAGCATCCGGTGCCAGGTCGGGCCCCGCTCCGAATTCATTGATATTCCGTGAAATAATGCTCGCTCCAGGCGGCGTAAGATGCACTGGCTGTATGCGCCGGACCAGAATCGGCTTGCCGCGGACGATCGGGTATTACTCGCCCGTCGCGGAGACCAAACGATCTTCCTCGAGATGCAGGCTGGTGCCGGAACGCGGGCAGCGCAGTATCGGGATCATCTGGGCGAGGGTCATCACCATTTTGGCACCGTGTCTCTGATGAACGGTCGAATTTGTCCGGCGACCACACGCCGATCGGCGCGAGGGCGTCCTTCGTAATACCTGACGGCGCACATTCCGGTGAGTGTGGCGGGGAGATGGCATTTCATGCATGCCTGCCGCCGGTGTGGTTATCCGTTTGGTCAAACCCGCCGCCGCGGCAATGTGGCTCGCTTTCAGAAGCGGGAATCGTCATCATCGGCTCCGGCCACGACGCCATATCGCTCTTCCACCGCGACAATATGGCATCGATCATCTTATTGGGTTACCGTCGCGGCGGCCGCGCCATGCCGCGCCTGCTTCCGAGGCTTGCGCGCCCGAGGTCGCAACGTGACATCTGGCGCCAACACCAGGCCGATCCCTTGGAACAGTCGCTGCCGGAAGGCGGCGACCGTGAACTTCTCCTCGAAGGTTCGCCGCGATCCCGCCCGCACTCCCTCTCGCGCCGCCTTGTCCATGATCATCTTCGTAAACAGGTCGCGCAGTTCCTCAGCGCTGTTATCGGTGGCGATGTATCCGGAGATCCCGTGTTCCATATACCATACCGTGCCCGTCGCCGCGCTACAAACGATGGTCAGTCCCAGCGCCAGGGCGTCCAGGGAAACCAGCGGCAATGGGTCGTCGCGTGACGGCAGAACAACGACGTCCATCTCCAACAAGCGCTCGAAGTACTGGGGATGAGGCGCCTCGCCATGGAAATATATGCTGGTTTCTTCGCGCCATAATTCCCGGACACTCTTTTCGAAGCTCTCGTTCAATGGCCGGCCATAAAAATGCAGTTCCGCGCGCGCTTTGACCTTGGGCGACAGCAGACTGAACCCGTGAGCGGCGATATCCTGACCCTTCCTCTCCTCAAACGAACCAAACAGCCCAATCTTTATTTTCTTGCCGCGGGGGCAGGGGGTCCACATCTTTCTCAGATCCTCGACGCCCATCTCGCACGTCGTGTAGGCGACACCGTATTTGTCCAGATACTGGCTGGTTCTTCGACTGATCGACAGGACATTATGAGCGTGAGGGAGGAAATCGCGAAACTCGGGTTGCCCGTCGGCGACGTGGTCGATCAGCGCGGCCTCATGGATGTACCAGTGGGTCTCGACCGCGTCCTGGATCTGCTTCACCACCGGCCAGGTGATGATGGTGTTGGCGATGACTTTGTCGAAGTTTTGGGCGAATTGCACGAACCATTCGTGTTGATGGAGAAGCGTGGCGTCGACGAGAACGGGAACGCCCAGGGCTTCCAGCCTGGCACGCATCGGCCCGTCTTCTGGCGCGACCACGACCACGAAGCAGCCCTTGTCGAGTAGCGCGACCGCCATGTCATACGCGACCCGCGGCGCCCCGCTGTTCGTCAGTTCATGCGAAGCGATGAGAATATCCGGGCCGCCGTGGCACTTCGATGGTGCCGGTGCTGAACACAGAAAGTCCTCCTGGCTATCGATGTAGATGAGGTCGCGCATGGCCTTGGGGAAATATGGATCGTGGCTGATCGCGGGACCGAATCGCTTCAGCAACCAGATGTCGTGCTTGTCCTTCTGCTTTATTGAACCGGCGGCGACTGTTTCTTCCGCCCGCGTCAACGACATATGGCCGATGTGCGTCAGGTTGGCATGAGGGGTATAAACGCAGCGGTACCCCGCCTCGCGGACGCGAAGACAAAGGTCGACATCGGAATGGCTGACCGGCGCATTGATCGCGTCGAAACCGCCGACAGAGCGAAACAGTTTCGCTGGTATCGCGAGCAGGGCGCCGCAGATCAGCGATACCTCCCGAACGCATTGAGCCATGTTGAAATGCGCGTTCGTATCGGCCGGATAAGAATGGAACGCCGTGCCAACGAGGCGTCGTACGCCGGTGACCATGCCAGCGTGCTGGATATCGCCGTTCTCGTACAACAGCTTAGGTCCGACGATGCCGACGCCGGGAAGCGTCAGATATTCGAGCAGGGACTCTATCCAGTCAGGCGATATCACGCGGACGTCGTCATTGAAGAATATCAGGTAGTCGCCTTGGGCGATTTCCGCGCCGGCATTGCATTTATCCGAAAAATTGAAGGCTTTGTCATAAGGCACCCACGCAACCTGCCGCTGCCGGGTGTTTGGCTTCAGTTCGGCGATGATGCGGGAGTTCGTTACAACAATGATCTCGAAGTTGGTGTATTTTGAAGTCTCGCTGATGGATTTGATCGTGGCCGCGACATTCCCCACGTTGTCGGAGGGCACGATGATGGAGACCAGAGCGCCTCCACCGGCGCCCGCGCGTACCAAGCGGTTCGCGGTGGGCAGAGGCACGGCCTCGCCATTCCACCCCCGCCGGTCCGCTGCGTCTCGCAGAGCGGCGATGTTGCTGAGGCGCGCGGCGGGTTTGCCGCCCCGCGAGCCCGAGCCTTCGATCATTCGCCAACCATAAAGATACTTTTCCACGTGCGAGATCTTATTTGTCACTTCAGACATGCGCAGAGCGAGATCGTAGTCCTGCGAGAAGTCGTACTCGGAGCGGAACCCGCCCAGGCGGCGCACCATCTCGGTACGATAGAATGTTAAGTGTGCCGTGTACATGTAATTGAGCAACATACAGGGCGACCACGCCGGCTTGGCGAAAAGCTCGCTGACGCGGTCCTCCTCATCGATTTTGAATTCATCGCTATAGAGCCAGTCGGGCGAGTCTTCATCCTGGATCGCCCGCACCATGTCCTCCAGAGCATCGTACGTCAGCACGTCATCGTTGTCGACAAGTGCGATGTACTCGCCATTGGCGAACGCGAGAGCGTCGTTGCTGGCGGCCGAGATGCCGCCATTCTTATCCCGGAACGATACCACGATACGCGGGTCCTGAGCGGCCAGGTCCTCCAGGACCGGGCGCACATGGGACAAGGTTGAACCGTCGTCGACGAAGCAAAGCTCCCAGTTTCCATAACTCTGTCGCAGCACTGAGTCCGCCATGCGCCGCAACCAGATTTCGGCGACATTGAAAACCGGCGTGAGGATGGAGATCAGCGGCCCGTCCGACGTCAGGCGGGAAGATTTTTCCGTGAGCCGTCTTTCGATATCACGGCAAATCGCGTCGCGCCGCACGTCGATCGGTGAAGGTGGGGCCGCGAAAGGCCCGACGTGAAAAGGCGAACCGGCGAGTTCGGCACCACCGCGCCGCAACCGCGCGGTCACGCTGACGATGGAACGCGCGAGTTCCTGAGGGAACTGGTATTCGAAGTTACAGGCGCCGGGCGGTAGTCCGCTATCCGGAACGTACGTCAAAGGCGGCTGGGGTGGGCCGGACAACACGACTTTGCCGTTGGCCAGGAACTCGATGATCGGCGCCTCGGGGTCTTCTGGATCCCATATGACCCCGGTCAGCCGTCCTTCCGCGAAGCCATACATCGTGCCGCCGGCTTCCAGATTGCCGGACGGACGCGCGCGCCGCGCGCCGCGGTTCAGTCGCAGTGACTCCGCTACCGCGATTCCAGCGAGGAAGTTGGCGTCCATGCCGCGGTGGTAGACAGCGATAGCGGCCTGCGTCGGATCATCACCGCGAATTCTGGTTACCTCGGAGAGATCGATTGCTCTCGCTGTCAGCCGGCGGATGCGCGCCCGACCGGTGCTCGACGCCGGATCGAGGCGGATGGAGGGCAGGAACGCGGGCAGTGCGAGCATGAACGTATACAACGTTCCAATCAGGCGCGGCTCCAGCGATTCGTCCTCGGTGTCCCCAATATAAACCCTGGGCGTGACCTCGCCGCACTCGACATCTTCGACTTCGAGTTCCAGCGCCAGCCAGAGCGCGTCCCTGGGGATACCTTCGCCAGGTCTCAAATGAATTTGCGGGTCCTGGTTCTCGTAAACCGCGATCTCGCCTTCAAACCGAACGCTGATCAGACGCTCCACCACCAGCCCTTGAGCGCCGGCCATCACCGGATACGTCAACCGCCGCGCGTCTTCAACGGCGGGCTCCAGGACGATGCACGTGATGAGAAGAGCGCAGGGGGCCTCGCTGGGATCGAAACGCAATGTGCCCTTGGCCAGGCCGGGAGTCAGTGTGAACATCACCCGCCCGGCGGTCGCCGAGAAAGGCCGCAGACTCGTCGCCTCATCGAAACCGCCGCCCTGATCGACGTAAATCTTCGGTTCGATCAGCGGTGGACCGAAATTGACGAAGTCGATCGTCATGGCGTGGGTGGCCATGCTGTTAATGCCAGTCGGTTCAAGGATCAACTGGGGATCATCGGAATCGCTGGTGACCCGCACCCCGTCGGGCATCATCTCGATGTTCGCGTTGACCACATCGCCGATTTGCACCGCGATCCATAACGGGTTCCCGCCGCGTTTCGGCGATGTTTGACCCTTTGAAGGCGAAGGGGGCATCGTGTTCAAGCCATTCACCTATGCGAAATCCAATGGATCCATCATCAACGTCATGAATTCGATCGTTGCCTGGCGTCGGTCACCCGGCGCCGCTTTCCCGGACCGCCTGGGCGTGCTCGCACACAGCCAACCAGTCAATTGACGGAAGAGTCGCTGGCACCGCGGCTTCGTCAGCGAACTTTGGAATGGTCGCATGGAACAGGTAATCGCTCTCTCTGACCACGCGAGGCGGTCCTCCCTGCGTCGCATACATCAAGGTGGGACGGCCATAAGCGTGCATCGCCGTCAGGATTTCCATCGCGGCGTCCGGCGTCATGTCCAGCTGCGTCACCACGAAGATGCGGGTCCCCTGCGCCAGGTCGTCCATGAGCTTGCGCGCGAGAAAGGGCAGCCGTTTGACCTCCCTGTCTTTGATCTGTTCCGGCGTCGTCTCGCCAACGTTGACCCAGGCATGCCAGGCGAACTGGTACCCCTTGTGCCTTATGTGGTATTCTCCGGCGGGAGTTGGATACACGTCCATTTCATTCGGGTCCCCGATGCGTTCGAAGCCGACTTGCAACAACCGGATCAAAACATCAGAAGGCGTGAACGCCCACCGGAGCAGGTCCATGGGTTCCGCTCCAAACACCCTTTGAGCAATCCCGAATTCGCAGTTCTTCCCAAGCGAACAAAACCCCAGCATCAGGTCTCGGCGCGCGTCGTGGGTTTCCTTCGATGTCACCCGCCTTTCATGCTCGCCAAACAACTCGTAATGCTGGAAACCGGATGCGAACAATCCTTTCTTGACGGCGTCAGCCACACCTGGATATCGGCTCAGATAGAACTGCTCGTCGAACAATGCGGTTGCTTCATCAGGGGACGCAGAACGGGCCATTAAGTTTCCATCTCCCGATGTTCGCCATTCATGGTTGTCGGGCGTCGCTCGCGGATCGGCCTCGAAAGTGGTGCCTTTCGCCTCACCGGCCGCGCGGTCGGTGGATCCAAGGTCTCGTGAGAGGCTGGGACATCGCAGTTGTCCGCTACCGTCGCGACTCCGAGATTGGTGAACACCCCAGATTGCCTGGAAAAGGCTCGATGGTAAAACCGGTCCGTCGAGAGGACATCTCCCCAACGCTCGATCATCGTTTCGTTCTCATGGAAAAACCGCGACTGCTGATCCGACCGCATATCGTCGCCGCGACTAAGGCTTTCCCTGTGCTCCGCCACGGAATTCGGCGTCCATATTATCCGGAACCCCGCCCGGCCAACCCTCAGGCACAGATCCACGTCGTTGAACGCGACCTGAAGTTCTCGCTCGTCAAAGCCGCCAACCGCCTCGAACACGGTGCGCCGGCAGAGCATGCAGGCCGCCGTCACCGCGGACATTTCCTGAGCGCAAATCGCGCGCGCGATATAACCGGGATCGTCCCCCGCCAGCCCCTTATGCGCGTGGTCGGCCACACCGCCGACACCCAATATCACGCCGCCATGTTGAACGAGGCCGCTCGGGTAAAGCAGTTTGTTGCCGACGATCGCCACCAGCGGGTCGGCCAGCATCTCGCCCACCATCGTGCCGAGCCAGGCGGGATCAGAGACAATAACGTCGTTGTTCATGAACAGCAGTAATTCGCCGCCGCCGCCCGCCACGGCGAGATTGTTCAGCCGCGAGAAGTTGAATTCCTCCTCGATCCGCATCACCGAGATGCCATCGCGGCCGTTCATCTCGGCGGCGAATTTGAGCGCCTCATCGGACACCGACCAGTTGTCGACCAGGACGATCTGGTAGTTGACGTAATCGGTGTGCGCCCATATCGCCTCCAGGCAGTCGCGGGTCATGTCGATATGCTCGCGATACGGGATGATGATCGTGACCGAGGGTTCCCGGGCGATTTTCCAATCAATCTCGAAACAGGTGATATCGCGCGGCGAATGAACGCGTCCCGCCGGCTCGCCGCGGTCCAGATGGTCCTGAATGGCCCGGAGGCCGGCGGCCACCGCATAGGATTTGGTCTTTCCGGACGCTGAGGTGGAAGATGGCGTCTTGCGCCAGTGGTACAGCACCTCTGGGACATGCTCGATCTTGTCGTGTGAAATTATCTCCGCGAGGCGGATGATGATATCGTGGTCCTGAGCGCCATCGCACACCGTCCGGAACGGACCGGCCTTGTCGAGTTGCGCGCGTTCCACCAGCAGCAAATGGCACACATAGTTCAGCCCGAGCAGCAACCTGTAGTTCCAGTCCGGCTTGAGGTTTACCTCGGAGAATGTGCCATCGTCATCGATCTTGTCCTCGTCGCTGTAGAGCATCTGTGCCCCCGACCGCAGCGCCGCCGCCAGCATGAACTCGATCGCCCGGTCCGCCAGCAAATCGTCATGGTCAAGGAATGCGACGTAGCTGCCTTTCGCACGCGTGAGGGCCACGTTGGTCGCCGCGCTGATGCCGCGGTTCGTCTTCAGGGTCACCGCCTTGATGCGCTTGTCCTGGTCCCGAAAGGCATTGATGCAGCTCGTCAGTTCAGCCGATCCGCTCGCGTCGTCCACGATGATCAGTTCCCAGTGCGGGAAGGTCTGCGCGCGAACGGATTCCACCGCCGCCACGAAATCCGGCAACCGCGGTTGGTAGGCAGGGCAGACGATGCTCACCAGCGGTGGCGGCGAGCCATCCTTTGGCAGCAGCCCTTTCAGCCGGTCGGGAGCGGCGGTAAGGGAGTTTTGATATTGCCGCGCCCACGGGTCGTAGTGCTCGACCGTGTAGGTCTCCACCGGCGCCATCCGCCGCACACGATCCCGCAGCAGCCATAGCTCGGTGAAGATCTTGTCGGTGGCTTCCTCAAGATCACGGATGGCCGCGACCGTCTCCAGCGAGGGAAAGTTCACGCGCGTTGGGCTTCCGTCGAGCACATGGCTGCCCGGGATGACCCGGAAATCGAACTCAATCGTCCGCCCGGCGACAAACCGCGGCGGAGGATAGAATGCGAATCCGCAGTTCGGGTCGCAGCCATATGCCGCCGCCACGTCCGGCCGGGAGCCGCGCGCGGCGATTTGAGCGATTGGATGGCCTTGCACCGTCACGAGAACCTGAAGGCCGCCGATCTTGGTGCCGGTGCCGCGGTCATGCCAGAAAGCCCAACCTGACACCGCGCCATTGTGGAGCCCGTCGACCCGACCAACGATGACTTGCGCGGGGAAACTAAACACCCGGCGCGTGCCATCGTCGCCCAGGTAGGTCTCAAGCCGCCGCGGGTCGTCTCGTTGGGAACGAATTTCCAGGAGATGCGAATCACCATCATAATATCGGGCCGGCATCTGGGCTTTGAAACCGACATTGGAATTTGGATGTCCCGCCGCGGCTACATCGACTCGTTCGAGGTCGCATGAAACCGATAACTCAAACACGTTGTCGATGAAAATATCAAGAGTGACGGGAACGTCCGCGGCACCCTTGGCATAAGCCCAGCCGTGTACCTCGCCATCGAACACGAGATCGATGTTGCCCAGAATGACATCTCGTTGCTCAACCGCCGCCGAACCAGCTTGCGCTTTCGGCAGGACCCAGTTCCGCTGCGGTCCGTAACGGCCCTGCAGTGAAATCAGAGTCCCATCGAGACGACGAAATTCGAGCAGACGGTCGCGGTCATTCCGCGGCTCCGGAGGGATCGCCACGTCAAACCCCACCCGCCGCGAGGAATAGCCCGATGCCGTGACATCCTGGCGAACGAGATCGCACGTGACGGAGTCAATGCAGCGTCCGTCGATCAGGACCCGCATGATCAGAGGCTCGCTCGGAACACCTGGATCGTACGCCCACCCTTGGACGCTCGTCTCAGTCACCAGGTCGCAGTAGCCCACCACGTCCACGTAAGTTTGTGCATCCACGCCGCGTTAACTGGCCAGCAGAGACCAGCCCTCCTTTGGTTGCCAACATTCTTCGTGGCCATGAAGCTCGAAGCCGCCCGTATGGCTGAAAGAGTTTCAGTGCTCACCTTCTCCCAGCCTGGATTCGCCCAAAGGCGCGACGTGTTACCAACGTCTTTACGAAACGGCGGCAGGTTCTCAAAATACAATCCCGCGGGCAACCACACACGAAACAGACCCGCTCACGATACCGTGCCGTCGCGAATGTATGGATTGAAGAATCGGCTTCGCGACATTGCTTTCACTTCCATTTTGGACAGTGAGGGGTGACGGTGTCCGCCGTACGGGACAATCGCCATCGGGTAGGCCATTACCATGAGTGTGCGCGGTTTCGTGGTCCTTAGATCGTCAATCGCCCTGACCTGCCACGAACGCTGAATGGCGATCTTCACGCGAAGGCACCGGTATCTTTGATGTGTGGATATTATGGGAACCGTTGCCAGACTTCGTGGGCCACAACAAGCATATTGCACGATCCTCGGTTTGGTAAATACATTTGTGCGTTAAATGACCGTTATTACGCCGTCATTCTTTCCATGCCTTTATAATCCCGACCATGCGCGAAACTTATCGTGGTTCCCGTGGACGTGCCTTTTATAGTCTTCGGTCTCGCTCTCGGAACAGAGCTCCCTGAAGGCGGCGTTTCTGGTGTCGAAGTCTCTGTTTCGCCGATCGACGCCGAATCGCCGAAGCCGCGATCGGCATTGATATACATATTGATATCGGCGGGGAGGGCGCCGGCCAGGCGGACCTGGACCTGATACTCGTATTCATCGCGATGGTTTTTGAGGGTGGCTGTCTCCAGCGTGAGCCATACCAGTCCGCGTGCCAAAGTGAGGCCTCCGCCTAAGCATGTCCGATCGTCTTGACCGCCAGAGACGCGGTTCCGAGGACGCCGAGCGTTGCGTTGGCCAGGGACAACACGCGTTTGGTGTGCGGGTCGCCGTCAAAAAGGCCGCTCAGGAAACGGCTCACTTCCTGGAAGCCAAGGTTCCGGTGCGGTTTCATCAATCGCCGCGCGAACCGACTGGCGCACGGGAAGATTCGTGGTTCGCCGGATTACCTCACCAGCTATAGTGACGGGTTCCGGCACCTGATGGACAGCAAGGCATCTGAAAGACGATCCCTGACCACCGATAAATCATCCATTTGCCTTTGAATTTCCATTCTTGCCGTGGATACCGCCGCGAATTCATTTGACAGAGCAGCCCATGCTTCCTTGGCCACAACCGCGGAACGCTCATCACCTTTGTCGTTATCCGGTATTTTCTCCGCGTCCTGCCGGTATTGGTCGGATTTCGTCAACAAGGGGCATCTACTTTCTGATTTCTCAGCAACCTGGGTCAAATAATCTTGAACGGATACGTTCGTACCACTTTTCAAGAGCTCAGTCAGTACCTTGTCCTCCAATTCACCTACAATGGCCGTCAGGTTTTCGACAACGGCGTTGGCTATGGTTAAATCTTGTGTCAGGTTAATGATATTTTCACGAATCTTCTCATTGACCTGACAATAGGCCGATAATTGCGAACGGTTACGATCAATGGTTAACTCTTCAACGGAAAAATTATCCGCGGTCGCGACGGGTTCGGTGGTCAGGCCACGGTAGCCACCGCTTTCCCGCGACACGAATTCCACCGCGTTCCGGATATTGTTGGGTGGTATTTCTGAATACAACCAGTCCGCAATGATACGGATGTGATCTTCTGGAGATTTACACAATTCCTCATAGGATACAACCGCGAGTGGAAGCGGAGAAAATGCAATGAACCGAGCGAGCTCATATTGCACTTCACCAACGTGCAATGCCGCGACGGGAAAATCAATATCATCATGGCGAATGATGCTGTCTATCGTGGCGCTCGGATTTCGAAAGACCACGACAAAGTGCGGATTGTCGACCAGGCTGATCCAGCCAGGGAGTGAAAATAAATCCCTCGGCGATTTCCAACCCCAGGTCTCGCCAGATTTGTTCATCTCCGCGATGGCGAACTGAGTCGCTGCTCGGTCAACCTGATCGTCAATATAGCGTACCGGAGATGACTCATGCTTCAACGGATGGGTCGCGGGTGAGAATAATACTCCGAGTTCGCGAAGCACTCCGGCTACCGCCGAAGTGCCGCCGCGCCCGCATCCAAAAACCACAACGGTCTTTTTTCCTGAAGACCGAACCTTGCTGTTGAGTATGTGCAGCATTGTGAAACTCTTGAGGATTCAGCGGGACAGAGGTCAAATTGTGGAACGGCCACGTTGATACGGTGGGCTGAGCAGCGTTTGCCCGGTCACGGGATAGCGAATTCCACCATATCATTTTTATATCTCAGGGATACCAGAATCCGGTGGAACATGGAAAGGCCACTGCCCAGAAAGTAACCGATGGGCGCACCGATCAGATGGATGGGGCACACGAAGGT
>CALFNB010000308.1 GCA_937902425.1 uncultured Acetobacteraceae bacterium
GTTGCCATTGATCGACGGCATTTGTGCGCTGGACCCCGCCGCCGACGCCGAATACGTCGCCGCGGCCAAGGACCTGGTGACCAGCCAACTCACGAACCTCAAGGCGGAAATTGGCTATCTCGGCGGCCCTCGGGTCATGCGGGTGCAGCAATATTTCCAGATGCTTCTGGGCGTAACCCTGACACTCACGCTGCCACCGCCGGTCGATGTCATACCAGGTGTCGCCACGTCGTACGGGGCCACGGCCTGTCCGCCAAATTCCCCGCTTTACGCGGCCTTTACCGCTGGCGGCCAGCCGTGGCCCACGGGCTGGACAAATCCGGACCACGTCCTGGGGTCGCTCGGCGATCCGCGCGATTTGCCTGGGCTGTTCACCGCTCCGCCCAGTGGCGGCGGCCTTCCGATCATCCCAACGTACATCAACACAATCCCCGACGAGCAGAATGTCACGAGCTTCCGCATCCTCGTCGACTACACAAACTCGCTGCTGAACGCCTGGACCACCAGCATCCAGGTCTTCGCCGGTCCGACATCGCAGTTCCTCGGCACACGAATGGTCGTTATCTCGCGCCAGCTCGGCGTCATCAGCGAGACGGTGGATGAGGTCCGCTTCGTGCTGGACTCGGTGTTCATCGGCCCGTCGCCGCGAGAAACCTATCAGATTTCTTCGTCCGGCCTGGGGCTGCCGCCGATCTATCTGGAAGACCTGCTCAACTGGATCCAGAACTTCGTCGGCAAGGAGGCGCAAGACGCCATCACGAACGGTGGCAAACCAGGCATCGGCCTGGAATTCATCACGATGATCGACCAGCTTCGCACGCAGGCGTGGGGGCTTTACTCGTACGCGCAGACCCAGGTCGGTACCGTGATCGGCACGGTCCGAGTGCGGCAATCGCTGTTCAAGCTCACGCAGCAGCTTTGGGACCTCTACAACTTCGCTGCCCCGATCAGCGTATCCTACCTCGCACCACGATAGCTCGGAGACGGAGACGCATCCCTGGCAACCCGGAAAGAATATCAGGACCTGTTGGATCGGGTCGCCGCGTTACGCGAGCAGGTCACCAACAATCTGTCCGCCGATCTCGTCTCAAATCCGCAACTCGCCGACGCGCTGACCAAACAGATCGACGATTTGTTGAACTCAGCGGTCATGTCGGACTCGGGCACGCCGCCGCCGCCCGACCAGGGCCTGTCGGCGCTGGTCGGGGTCGGCCCGTCCGCCTCTACCGGGCCTGGCGATACGCGCATTCCGCGGGGTGTCACCGCGTACGACGATACGATCACATCGGAACGGATCATCGCCGTCGGCGACATGTATTACCTGTGGCAGAACGAGAAAATCGGCGTGTTCCGGGTCGTGCGGAAGTTGCGGGAATTGTTCCGCGCCGGCACCGTGCGCCTGTCGGGCGGGCAAGGCGCCTTCGCGCTCTACCAGTTCGATCGCCGCCAGGCGCTGCGCTACACGCAACGAGACCGCGTCGTCGCGTATCGCCGGGTGTTCGGCGACGGCGGCGGCTCGGCGCCCGCGGGGGCGCGGCCAAACACCAATTTCCATGCGCTGTTCACGCATTTCATCCAACAGGTGACGTTGTTCTGGCGCGACAAGCGGATCTCCGACGTGATCCGTGAGCGAGCCTTCGACCCAGGCTTCGGCTCCATCGCCATCGTCCGCCGCGCCGGTCTCGATTTGCGCAACAACCTGAAATGGTTGTCGTTCGGCGACGTCAACGTGTTGCGCGTTGAAGTGATGCAACTG
The DNA here is from genome assembly GCA_937902425.1 of uncultured Acetobacteraceae bacterium. Classification (GTDB taxonomy): domain Bacteria; phylum Pseudomonadota; class Alphaproteobacteria; order Acetobacterales; family Acetobacteraceae; genus Rhodopila. The sequence continues at coordinate 1,757 of CALFNB010000308.1, forward strand.
CTGGAAGAGGCCTTCAAGATCCTCGACGCGCCGGATGTGAAAAACCTGTTCGGCGCGGATAACGCCTGGGATGTGGTCGAGGAAGTTTTGATTCGCTACTATAAGGAACGTCTGACGACCTCACCCAGACAGCGGATGGGAGTAACGGGACGGGAAGTGCTGCGCTGGCTGGCGCAACCGCACATTCTGACCACGACACGAGCCCAGTTCGAAACGTTATTGCTGGAGATCGCGGAGAATGCCGAGGAATGGCTGACCAGCGGGCAGGCCATGCAACTCGCCGACCGGGAGGCGGGCAATCGCGTGCTGCCATGGACCCGCTCGGCGCCGATCACGCCGCCGACCGGACGGCCGCCGTTGGGCCGCGATCGACGAACGCGTCGTGTATGTCAAAAATCCCCACCCGCGGTTGATCATCGACCCGAACCGCCGTCCCCCTGAGGACCTGGAAGCCTGCCTGCGTGAAGCCTTCCGCCGCGTTCGTCAGGCGGGTCCCGGCCGGCCGGTGGACCGGAGCGGCGTGGACGCGGTTCGGCCAGTCACATTCGCCAACCGGCCGGTGCTGATGGAACCACGCGATGCGACCGAATGGCGCAAGCTCGTGGCGGTGCCGCGCGCCACCGCGGCCGCCGGCGCCGATGTCTACACAACCACGCGGGACCGCCTGCAAGGCGCGCAGCCGCGCAGCCGCCGCGTCCCCGGAAGCAGGCCGATGCTGCATGTGATGAGCCTCCACGACACCATGGCGGCGTGGATTTGGCCCAATGGCGCGATCGCGAACCTCCGCCCGCCCGCCGAGCGGCTGCCGCATTTCGTATCGCTCGGGAACCGAGGCAACGCGCGCGGGGACGCCGTCCCGGGGATCGCCGAAGCCACGACCATGCCGCCCGCG
>CALFNB010000309.1 GCA_937902425.1 uncultured Acetobacteraceae bacterium
AACTGGTCGACCTCAATCTGAAAAACGGCATGGCACCGGTCGAGGCGGCGGGCGCCGCGCTGCGCCGGCTGGAGGGTGCCTACGCGCTGGCGATGATTTTCTCGGGTCATCCGGAGCTGATGGTAGCGGCACAGAACGGGGCGCCTCTGGCGGTCGGGTTCGGCGAGGATGAGATGTTCATCGGCTCCGACGCGCTGGCGCTGGCGCCGCTGACCCGCCGCATCGCCTATTTGCAGGATGGCGACTGGAGTGTCGTCAGCCGTAAAGGCGCGCTGTTCTTCGACAAAACCGGTGCCGAGATCCAGCGCGAGGTCAAACTGACCCGGCAGACCGGCGCGTCGATCGGCAAAGGCAATTATCGCCACTTCATGGAGAAGGAGCTGCACGAGCACCCGACCGCGATCGCCGATACGCTGCATCGCATGGTGAGCCCCTCGACGCGCGCGGTGGCCCTGCCCGATTTGCCGTTCGATCTCGCGTCGTTTTCACGCGTCAGTCTGACCGCGTGCGGCGGTGCCTATTTCGCGGCGCTGGCCGGGCGCCAGTGGATCGAGGAATTCGCCCGGCTGCCGGCCGATATCGATGTCGCCAGTGAGTTCCGCTACCGCAATCCTCCGCTTGGCGCCGGAACGCTCGGACTGCTGGTATCGCAGTCGGGGGAGACAGCGGATGCACTGGCGGCGCTGAAGTATATGCACGAGCAGGGGGTGCCGGTGCTGTCGGTGCTGAACGTGCCCGAAAGCACGATGGCGCGGGAGAGCGACGCGGTCCTCGAAACCATGGCGGGACCGGAAATCGCCGTGGCGTCGACCAAGGCGTTCACCGCGCAACTGACGGTACTGGCATGTCTCGCGCTCGCCATCGGGCGGGCACGCGGGGTGATCGGCGCGGCGCGGGAAGCGGCGATGACGGACGCGCTGCTGCAGGTACCCGCCGCCGCCGCGCGGATCCTTGAACGGCCCGGCCCGATTCAGCAGTTGGCCGGGCGGATCGCTCAGGCGCGCGACGTGCTGTATCTCGGGCGGGGTGCCTGCTTCCCGATCGCCCTGGAAGGCGCGCTGAAGTTGAAGGAGATCTGCTACATCCACGCCGAGGGTTACGCGGCCGGTGAGATGAAGCATGGACCGATCGCGTTGATCGATAAATCGGTACCGGTGATCGCGATCATGCCCTCGGGGCCGCTGTTCGAGAAGACCGCGTCGAACGTGCAGGAGGCGTCGGCGCGCGGCGGTCAGGTGATCGTGTTCTCCGATGCGGCGGGCGCGGCGAAGCTGGCGGGGATCGCGTCCGAGACGATCGTGCTGCCAACGGTCGACCCATTCGTGGCGCCGATCCTGTACGCGATTCCGGTGCAGATGCTGGCGTATCACGTCGCGGTGCTGAAGGGCACGGATGTGGATCAGCCAAGGAACCTGGCGAAGTCGGTGACGGTTGAATAGGCGGACGGCGATCGCCGGCACGACATGTCGGCCCAGATCCCGACATCCACGATCAGCGGCGCTGGCGCTTTGGCCGCCGCGACCCCCCGTGACACTGGCCTTGACGCGCTGCGGGCCGCCCTCACGCTGCTCGTTGTATTCCACCACACCGCCATCACCTATGGTGCGATCGGCGGCTGGTTCTATCGCGAGGTCACGACCGACGGCCGGCTGGAAACGAAACTTCTTATTCTGTTTTGCTCCGTCAACCAGGCTTGGTTCATGGGCCTGTTCTTCCTGCTCGCGGGCTATTTCACGCCGGGTCCGGCCGAGCGGAAAGGCGCCTGGCCCTACCTGAGGGACAGACTGATACGGCTCGGCCTCCCGCTGCTGGTTTTTGGCGTCGTCATGGGGGCCGTAACGATCGCGCTGGGACAAACCGCGAAGGGCCGTTCCTTCACCACGACTCTGCTGCGTCTGTGGCAGCGGGGGACCTTCGAAAACGGGCCGCTCTGGTTCGTCCAGGCACTGCTGCTTTTTTGCTTTGGTTATCTTGTGTGGCGCGCGATCTCCCCATCGCGACCGCCATCGCGCGCGTTTCCGTCAAATGTCGTGCTTTTCATGGCGGCGCTCGTCACCGGCGGCGGCGCGTTCGCGCTGCGGCTGATCTGGCCCGTTGGCACCGTGGTCTTCGGCCTGCAACTCGGGTATTTCGCGAGCTATATCGTGCTTTTCGCAGCGGGCTGCGCCGGTGCGCCAGGCCGCTGGTTGGCGGCGGTGCCCGAGAGCCGGCGACGCCCATGGCTGACCGTGGCGTGGCTGACGCTGCCGGTCCTGCCCGCCGTCGTCTTGCTCGCCCCATTGGTTCCGGCGTTGCGCGGTGACACGTCCGGCGGCTGGAACATCCAGGCGGCGGTCTACGCGTTCTGGGAGCCTTTCGTCGCCTGGGGTTTCATTCTCGCCTTGGTGCATCCTTCCAGTACCGGTTCCAAACTCTGGGCGCCGTCTGGGCGGCTCTGGTCCGGCGGGCTTATACGATCTTCATCATTCACCCGCCGATTCTGGTCGGCATCGCCCTCGCCTGGCGCGATGTATCGGCCCCGCATCTGGTTAAGTTCGCGGTGACCGGGACCCTGGCCTGTCTCGTGTGCTTTTGGATCGCGGGGTTGCTGCCGCGGGTGCGATGGATCAGGCAGGTGATATGAATCACGCCGGGAAAGATCTGGAAGGGAAACGATGAGCATGGAGTCGCGTCCATTCTATCACGAAGGCATGCGGTCGTTACAGGACCGGTTTGACGGCAGACGAGTCGCGGACGCGCTGGCCGCGCATCGTATCCGGCGCGACTTCTGGGACGAAGACCGGCGCATGATCGAGCAGGCGTCGTTCTTCTTCATCGCCACGTCATAAGGCGCGCATGTCGATTGCGGCATGCGTTCCGGCGCGCCCTGGTTCATTCATATCGTTGGTCCCGGCACGCTGGAATTTCCCGAATACGACGGCAATTCCATGTACCGGACACTGGGCAATATCAGCCGCAATCCGAACGTCGGATTGCTGTTCGTGAAATTCGATGGCCGGAGCAACCGTATTCGCGTCAGCGGCCGGGCTGCCATCCTGGACGATGCGGAAACCTTGGCGCGCCATTATGCCGCGAAACTCGTGATTCGCGTGCAATGTGAGTTGTTTTCCAACTGTCCGCGCGCGGTTCACGACCTCCCGAACGACCGCCTGTCCGTTTACGTCCCCTCCCCTGGGCATGAACCGCCGGCGCCTGAGTGGAAGAGCAGAGATTACGTTCGGGAGATTCTGCCCGAAAACGATCCGCATGGCGGGCGAGGTTGAAGTGTCTGTCGATCATACCGCGGGACCGGATGGCTGTGAGCCGCTTTCGGTCCGCGTGAACGTCGCGATGACCGGCACGAACGGGGGAACGATTGAGACGGTCGGCGGCAACCTCGCGACGCTGGCCAACACGACGCTGACCGGTGGCACTTATACCGGCGTCGACTCGTCCACGACCTACGTGACCGGCCAACTGATCAATCAGGGCACCGTGACGCTCGCCTCGACGGGCAATAACACCGAACTGCGCTTCGCCGACGGCGCGACGATCAGCGGCGGCGCCACGATCGCGATGAGCACAGCCCGGTCCGCCGACCTCATCTTCGGGCTGGCGAACAGCGGATTGGCAACCGTCACCAACGTCGACAACACCATCCAGGGCGCGGGCCAGATCGGTGGCGGCGGCCTGATCGAATTCCTCAACCGCGCCTCCGGCAGTGTCAACGCCACGTCGAACGCGTTCGTCCTGATCATCAACCCCGCAACGGCGAGTGCGGTGACGACGCCGAACGGCGGCGGGTTTATGAAACAGGGCCTGCTGGAAGCGACCGGTGCCGGCGGGCTCACGCTCAGCGGCGGGCAGATCAACAACCAGGGCGGGGTGATCCAGGCGATCGGCACCTCGGTCGTCAGCGGCAGCACGATCGCCGACGGCGTCTGGCTGGAAAACAACGTCACGGTATCCGGCGGCTTGCTGACCTCGTCGGGCGGCGGGATCCTCGAAACAATCGCGGGCCATTCCGCCAATCTCGACGCGACCGTAACCAATGGCATCACGCTGACCGGTAACTATCTTGGCCATGACAACAGCACCACCTCCATCAACGGCGTGCTGACCAACGGCGGCACCTTCACTCTGGGGTCCACCTCACTCAAGGCAGGGGACCGTTCCGTGCAGGCGCTGGATCAAGCCATCTTCGGTCAAGGAGGCGATGTTCTTTTCGCC
>CALFNB010000310.1 GCA_937902425.1 uncultured Acetobacteraceae bacterium
GCTGCCGCCATGATCAAGGACGGGCTGATGGACCGTTTCGCCATCGATCAGGTCTATGGCATGCACAATGGCCCCGGAATTCCGATTGGCTCGTTTGCGATCAGGTCAGGCCCGATCATGGCCGCGACGGATTCGATCGACATCCGGATCCAAGGGCTGGGCGGACATGCGGCGCGTCCCCACCTATGCATCGACTCCGTCCTGGTCGGCGCGCAGCTGGTCACGGCGTTGCAGTCCATCGTCTCCCGCACCGTCGATCCCCTGGAATCGGCGGTTGTTTCGATGTGTGAATTCCACGCCGGTAACGCGCGCAACGTCATCCCGCAAACCGCCGAGCTCAAGGGCACCGTCCGCACGCTGACCGCGAAGGTGCGGGAAATGGTCGAAAAGCGCGTGCGCGAGGTCGTCGCGGGCGTGGCACAGATGACTGGCGCCAAGATCGAACTGGTTTACGACCGGGGCTATCCTGTCGCGGTCAATCATGCCTTGCAGACGGATGTCGCCAGACGGGTGGCGGAGGAAATTGCCGGCGACGCAAATGTTCACGAGATAGCGCCGCAAATGGGCGCGGAGGATTTCGCCTATATGCTGGAGTCACGGCCGGGTGCGTTCATTTTCTGCGGCAACGGCGACAGTGCCGGGCTGCATCATCCCGCCTACAATTTCAACGACGATGCGATTGTGTTCGGCACGTCGTACTGGATCAAGCTGGTCGAGAACACGCTGGCGGCGTGACGCCGGTTAGGGCGTTTTGCAGCGAAGGGCCTGCCGCGCACTGGATGCGGGTGGAAGCCGGTTCGCGTCAACAAAACGCGTCAGTTGCGCATGAGATAAAGGCCCGCGCTGGGTAGCGCGGGCCTTTTGCGTCAGAGCGAGGTGAGAGAGAGGCAACGCCCGGGACGCAATCAGAGTATCCTGGAAAACAGCAAATACAGCACACCCGAGAGCATCATCGCAGCCGGCAACGTCAGCACCCAGGCGAGTGCGATGTTGCGGATCGTCGACCACTGCAATCCGGACCCGCTCGCTGCCATGGTGCCCGCGATACCGGACGAGAGCACGTGGGTGGTCGAAACCGGCAACCCGTAGATGTCAGCCGCGGCGATCGTTGCGGCGGCTGTGATTTCGGCACAAGCGCCCTGCGCATAGGTCAGATGGGTCTTGCCGATCTTCTCGCCGACGGTGACGACAATGCGCTTCCAGCCGATCATGGTGCCGAGGCCAAGCGCGATGGCGACGACGATTTTCACCCAGGTAGGAATGAATTTTGTCGCGGCGTCGAGCGAGCCTTTGTACTTGTTGAGGGTCGCAGCCTCATCAGCGTTGAGTCCGTTTTTCGAGTCCTTCATCAGGAAGCGAATGGTCTCGGAAACCAGGTACATGTCGTTACGGGTGTTACCGACGACGTCGGCAGGGAACTTGGCCAGCGATCCGTATTGAGTTACCTGCTTGTTGACGTCCTGGACGAGAGTTGCCAGTGCCGGAAGTGTCTCATCGGTGATCTGGCGCTCCGCGACGTATTTGGTCACGGCCGGTCGCGGGTTGGCCGCGACGGTGTGGCCAGCGGCCTTGGCTTCGATCACCTTGCTCGCGGCGGTCGAATTCTCGGTGAACTGTACGATCTGGCTTTCCGGCAGGGCGCGATTAAGCGCATAGGCGGTCGGCACCGTGCCGATCAGAATGAGCATGATGAGGCCCATGCCCTTCTGGCCGTCATTCGAACCATGGAAGAAGCTCACCAAGGTGCAGGTGAGGATCAGGATGCCGCGAATCCACGTCGGCGGCGGCTGATCGCCCTTCGGTTCAGCGAACAGGGCCGGAGTCGCACGCTGCAACACGATCTTGAGGGCGAAGAGCAAAACCGCGGCCAGCGCGAAGCCAAACAGCGGCGACAGCAGCAGCGCCTTGCCGACATTGCCCGCTTGCGACCAATCGACGCCGGACGTGCCGTCGCGGCCGCGCAGCAGGGCATTGGCGATGCCCACGCCCATGATCGATCCGATCAGGGTGTGCGAACTCGATGCCGGCAGCCCAAACCACCAGGTTCCCACATTCCAGATGATGGCGGCGATCAGCAGGGCGAACACCATGGCGAATCCCGCGCCGCTGCCGACCTGCAAGATCAATTCGACCGGCAATAGCGAGACAATGCCGAAGGCGACCGCGCCTGAGGACATCAAGACGCCAAACAGGTTGAACATGCCTGACCACACCACGGCGATATTGGCAGGCAATGAGCGGGTATAAATCACCGTGGCGACGGCATTGGCGGTGTCGTGGAAGCCGTTGACGAACTCGAAACCGAGCGCGATGAGCAGGGCGACAAAAAGCAGTATATACGGCACGAATGATGTGACGCGGGTGCCGGTGGCGTCGATGTCGGAATAAATGCTGTACGCGACGAACAGCAGCGCAGCGGCGACTACGCCCAGGTAAATAATACCCTGCAACGGGTTGATGCCATGATCGAGATTGGGGCCCTTTCTGACGGCAGGCTCGATCGAACCGGGTAACGCAACGTCGCTCATGGTAAATTTCTCCCCAAAAAATGTTCCCGGACTTTGCTTGATGCATGTGACAGGGGCATGAAATCGCCCCTACAGGGATATGAAATCGCCCCGGGGAAGCAGCGTTCCAGGCTGCTATTGCATCTCATTGGAACTGCTGACGAAAATCATCGGAATCGATCGCGATTGACTCCTCGGGCCATCTTAGCTTTATATTAGAACATATCATGAACAAATGAACCAACCGCAGGTTCACCAAAGACCGTGACGGCCCAATCTGAGGAGCGGCGCATGCGCGAGCGCGATCAGCAAAAGTGGAAACCGGTTTTGCCGGACAAACGTCTTCGTTTGTCCCGAGATCGCGCTCCGATTTTATTGGAAGGGCGCATGATCTTGTCGCCAAACCGCTCACACTTTGACGGATTCGCCGCCGCACGCACGAGCACGCTTGCGACTTTGCGCGGCCGCATCGAGCGCATCGAGGCGCATGGCGATGCGTACCTGTCGGACAGGGTGGCACTCGGTCATGTTGACGTGGATGCTGCACTGCAGGGCGGCCTCGCCATCGGCGCGATGCACGAGGTGTTCGCCGAGGGACGGCAGAGTGCCGCGGCAACCGGGTTCATCGTGGGCCTCGCGGGGCGGACGGGGCTCGCGGGAAGGGCGGCGGCCCGGCGGCCTTTGGTGTGGGTACGTCAGGATTTCACTGAAATTGAATCGGGTGCGCTGTCGATGAGCGGATTGGCCGAACTCGGTCTTGATCCGCGCCTCCTGGTGACGGTGCGCGCGGCGGATGTGGACACCGCGTTGCAGACCGCCGCCGACGCGCTGGCCTGCGATGCGCTTGGCGTCGTGGTGCTGGAAGTCTGGGGCGAAGCGCGACAACTCGATCTCGTCGCCAGCCGCAAGCTGACGCTGGCCGCGCAGGCCTCGGGCGTTACCGGCCTGTTGCTGCGGGTGGCGGCGGAGCCACAGCCCTCAACCGCGGAAACAAGATGGATCGTGCGCGCGGCGCATTCGCCGCCGGCTACGTTATGGAGCGCGTGGGGCGCGCCAATGTTCGACGCGCAACTTGTCCGCAACCGTCATGGCCCTGTTGGGCGGTGGATCATGGAATGGAAATGTGATGAGTGCCTTTTCAGTAAACCGGCGGCGTATCCTCAGCCTGTGGCTGCCGCGCCTGCCCATCGACCGCATCAAGCGCCAGCTCGCGCAAGAGGTAGCGTTTTCAAGCGAAGTGGACACCGGTTCGCGTAAAGAAAACGCGTCAGAAAAAACAACGAAAGCGTTTTCAAAAGAAGTGGTTACCGGTTCGCGTGAAGAAAACGCGTCAAAGCAAGTTAAAGCGTTTTCTGAACCCAGC
>CALFNB010000311.1 GCA_937902425.1 uncultured Acetobacteraceae bacterium
GGCAAACCGAGGCCATGGACAGTGACGGTTCAGGGTTAAAGCAGGCTCAAAAGTCTTGTCTGGAACTGTTCCGTATCGACAACCCATTCTCTTTGATGCACATCGTCATCATCCCCTTCGCATTCGAAGCACTCGGCATGATACCGCGGACCCCGGTCCTCGAAAACTTACGACACTCGCCTGGCCCGCAACGCGGCGGCGAGCGTGCCGTCGTCCAGCGCATCCAGCGCGCCACCCATCGGCACGCCCTGACCCACCCGCGTAACGGTCACGCCGAGCGGCCGCAACCGATCCGTCAGCCAGTGCGCGGTGGTCGCGCCTTCGACCGTGGCGCCCAACGCGAGAATGACTTCCTTCACCGGCCCATCGGCGATTCGCGTGGCCAGCGTCGAGACGTTCAGATCTTCCGGCCGAACGCCGCCCAGTGCGGACAGGGTGCCGCCGAGAACGTGATACAAGCCGTTGTATACACTGGCGCGTTCCAGCGCCCACAGGTCGCCCACACCCTCAACGACACAGATGATGGAACGATCCCGGTTTTGGCCGGCGCAGATCGCACATGGGTCGCGGCTGTCCAGATTGCCGCAATCGGCGCAGGATTTCACCGCGCGCGCGGCCTCGGCCAGCGCGGCGGCCAGCGGCAGCATTCGGGCTTCCGGATGTTGCAACATGCGCAATGCGGCGCGGCGAGCGCTACGCGGCCCCATGCCGGGCAGTTTCGCCAGTAAACCGATCAGGTGTTCGACCTCCGGGCCGCCCATTACTGGCGCCTGTCGTCATCGCCGGACATGTCCGGAGCATCTGTCGCCGCGTCCTCAGCGTAAAGTCTTACTGACTTGCTCGCCGAGCTTCGAGCGTAACGTCCCGGCATCCCGCGCCTGTCGCGTTCAGGATGTGTGCATGCCGTAAGGCCGAGCCCGAGGGTGACGCTACAGGGAGGCAACGACACCAGGCTCAGAACGGCAACTTCATGCCGGGCGGCAGTTGCAGCCCGCCGGTCACCTTTTGCATTTCCGCCTGCGACGCGGCCTCGACCTTGTCGCGCGCGGCACGATGCGCGGCGACGATCAGGTCCTGCAACATTTCGGTATCGGCGGGATCGACCACCTTCGGATCGATCTTCACGCCACGCATCTCGCCCTTGCCGTTCAGCGTCACCCGCACGAGGCCGGCGCCCGCCTCACCGGTCATCTCCAGCCTGGCCAACGCTTCCTGCATCTCCTCCATTTTCGATTGCATCTGCTGCGCTTGTTTCATCAGGCCGGCGAGGTTCTTCATGGCTCGGACTCCCATGGATTTTCATCGGAAAATTCGGCGTCGGGCGGTGCGAAATCGGGCATCTCGGGCTCACCCAGCGGCACGATCGCCGGTACGTTGGGCAAGCCATAGTCGTCGACACCACTATCATGGACCGAGTTGATCCGCGCGCCGGGAAACGCGTCCATGATCGCGCGGATCAGCGGATGATCGGCGGCTTCCCCTCGGCGTACCGCGTCCGCCGCGTTGCCCTGCTCCGCCAGCGTCGGCTCGCCCTGGGCCGTCGACAGCGCGATGGTCCAGCGCGCGCCCGTGGCGTTGGACAGCAAAGCCGCCAACTTCGGCGCGAGGTCGCGTGGCGCGTCAGGCTCCGTGCGCAGTTCGATCACCGGTGGCGCGAAACGAACCAGGTGTATGGAATGCAACAGATGCGCATGCAGCATCGCCTCCCGGTGGTCTTTCACCAAGGCGGCGACATCGCGGAAACTGTTGAGAACGGGACCGGCCGGCAATGCCTCCGAAATCGGCGCACCATTGGCCACCGCGCGGCTCATGCCGCCACCAGATGGCGCGCCACCACCACCACCCGGGGCGGAAGCGGCGGCCGGCGTGCCAGCCGCGTTCAACCGCCGCACCAACTCCCCCGGTGAGGGCAGTTCGGCGACATGACACAGGCGAATTAAAACCATTTCGGCGGCGGCGCGGCGGTCGGGCGCGGTTTCCACCTCGCCGACACCCTTCAGCAGCATTTGCCAGGCGCGTGCCAGCACGGGAACGCTCAGTTGGTCGGCGATGGCGGCGCCGCGCGTCCGCTCGGCTTCGGGCAGTTCCGCGCTGTCGCGCAGACCGGGGATCGATTTCAGCCTTGTCACCGTGTGCAGCAGTTCCAGCAGGTCCTGCAGCACGGTGCCCAGATCGGCGCCGCGCTCATAGGCTCGGTCGGTGATCGCCAGCGCGGCGGCGGGTTTGCCACCCATCACCGCCGCCAGCAGATCGAACACCGCGTCGCGATCGGCCTGGCCCAGCATCTCCGCGACCTGCCCAACCGAGATGACGCCCTCGGCCTGGGCGATCGCCTGGTCCAGCATCGACAAGCCATCGCGCACCGAGCCGTCCGCCGCCCGAGCGATCAGATCCAACGCGGCGGCCTCGATCGCGACACCCTCCCGCTCGGCGATGCGAGCGAAATGACCATGCAATTCCGACACCCGCACGCGGCGCAGGTCGAACCGCTGGCAGCGGGACAACACGGTGATCGGGACTTTGCGGATCTCGGTCGTCGCGAAGATGAACTTCACGTGCGGCGGCGGTTCCTCCAGCGTCTTCAGCAAGGCGTTGAACGCATTGCGCGACAGCATGTGGATTTCGTCGATGATGAACACCTTGGTGCGGATCTTCATCGGCCGCGAGCGGCTGACCTCGATGATCTCGCGCACGTCGTCGACCCCGGTGCGGGAGGCGGCGTCCATCTCGAACACATCCGGCTCGCGCTCGGCCAGAATGGCGCGGCAATTGTCGCAGACGCCGCATGGATCGGCCGTCGGACCGCCGGTTCCGTCCGGTCCAATGCAGTTCAACGCGCGGGCGATGATGCGCGCGGTGGTGGTTTTGCCGACGCCTCGGACGCCGGTCAGCATGAACGCGTGCGCGACCCGGCCGATGGCGAAGGCGTTGCGCAGGATGCGCACCATCGACTCCTGGCCGATCAGATCGTCAAACGTCGCCGGCCGATATTTCCGCGCCAGTACCCGATACGCCGCGGCGTGCACGGGCGGCGCGGCGGAGACTGGCAACGCCTCCCCGAACAGCCCAGGACCATCCGGGGGAGGTGGGCCCTCGTCCGGAACCGTGTGCGTCGCATCGTCCTGAAACAGGCCGGCCATGCGTGCGTGGGCCTCCGGCCGCCAGGGCGGCGCGGCCAGGGCGGCATGAACGGGTGGGGGACAGTGAGAGGCCGGCAAACGACCCAGACGGAACTCGCCGCGGCTGCTTCCTTCCGGACCTGACCAGGGTAGACAAGGCGCCCGTCCGCCGCCGACCTCTCAACCGTTATCTAATGGTTCGGGAGTTGGGCGGCAAGGCGGCGCACCTCGACTCTGGGCTGCCGCGCGGTGACGGTGATCTCGACGTGGTCGGTTTGCACAATGTCCAGCACGGCTCTGGGTCGGAATGAAACGGCGCAAACGCCGCCCACGTGGCGCAGGCTGTCCCACACAATGCCACCACCACCGGCGGCACGGATGGCCTCGCCGAAGACCTGAGATGCCGTGTAGCCGCGCGGGTCATAAACCTCCGGTCGCGAGTCGCGTTCGCCTCTTATGTCCAGGAACACGCCATTGAGCCGCGCCTGGTACATCCGGTACTGGCGGCGCATGATCGGTTGGGCGGTGGCGACCGCCTCTCGCCGCAGGTGATGCGCGACCTCGGCCACCGCGGTGGGAAACGCGGCGCCGGCGTACCAGGCGCCCAGGTCGGGGCCGTTGAAACGATTGCCGCCCGGAGGGACGTGCAGGAAGGCGGCCATCACGATGGAGGCGTTGGGCCGGCCATGGACCCAGTCCTCGCGCGGCAGGCGGGCAACGCGCTCGGCGACCAGGCGGTCGTTGGTCCAGCCCGCCAGTGCCATCGCCGCCGCCATGTCCGCCGCGGTGGCCACGGTGTCGAACAGGCCGATGGGGGGAAACCGCGACGGGATCAGGCGGAAGCTGGGGTGCGGTGCTCGCGTCAACCGGTCGGTTCCGGGTTGGTCCCGCGGGTCCGTCACGAAAAGACGATGTCCGCGTCCGTGAGAGCCGCGGCCTCGGCGTCCAGGCTGTTTGGCGGCATGTAGAGGCCGCCTCGGGCCGCGTCGAGGAACCGCCGCACGCTCAGCAATCCGTCCTGGGTGCCGCAGGTCAGCAACACCAGCGGCGGATTGCCGCCAAACACCGGGGCGGAATGCGGGTTTCGCAGCCATGCGATTGCCTCCGGCTCCGTGGCGAACAGCACACCGAGCGCCTGATGCACACCAAGGACCGCCGAAATTCGCAAGAGCGTGTCAAGGTCGAGGCGCAGTGAGCCATGCGTACGCGCGATCCTGACCCAGCCGTGATAAGTCGATCTGGGCGGCATGCCGAGGATCATCCGGCGCTGGTCCTCGGTCAGTCCCCACAGGTTGGCGACCGCGACGAAGGTGCGCATTCCTGGGCCGCTCAGGCGTTGCCGGTGCTCCGGAGAGAACCGTTCGGGGCCGATCAGGGACGGCCCTGGGTCGAGCGCGACGGAGGGGCGGGGCGCGGTTGGCATGGGGTGGCCTTTATGTCCAGATCTGAGCATACATAGAATTTGGACTCACCGCGATCAGTTTCAAGCCCGGTTGGCAAATTCGGCTCCCACTCGCATGGCCCTGCGCCGCGATGCGCGGCACTGTCGGCTTGTAATCGCCATCCTCGGTTGCACACCCGACCCGGCCATCTGTTGCCGCACGTGCCGCGACAGATCATCGGGGGGGGCCCGGTGATGACATTGAGAGGGAGCCGGAGCCACGCGTTTGTCCTGCCTCCCACGCTTATGTCAGTGCCCATGGGGATGAGCCCGGGCATGGCGGCGAGGATCAGATTCGGCGCGTCGAAAAGGCAACATCTGGACCGCCGGGCGTTGGCGAATTAATCGTGACGGATCAGGTTTTGGGGGCAATGAAATGACCGATGGCGCGGATTT
>CALFNB010000312.1 GCA_937902425.1 uncultured Acetobacteraceae bacterium
GATTACACGGAGCGTGGCGGAGCAATCGTACCACGAAACCCTTCGCCGGGGTCGCTGGAAAGTCAATTTGGGCGGCTCGCGAGGTGGATCCGTGCTCCGTGTAATCCGTGCCCTTAATCCCTGAAAATCCGTGTTATTCTTCCCTTACGCCGCCCACCGCGGAGACCAGGTTGGCGACCGAATTCACCCACTCGAACGCCAGTGGAGGCGAGCAATCTCACCCTTCCGCCTCAAAATGGCATCGGACCGGCCGTCTTGGGAGGGGGTAGGTGAGCAATTGCCAATAAAGCGTTACCTCAGAGACGAAAGTCTCAGTGAAATTCTGGGATTTTGCTGTCTCTGTCTCTCTGTGGTAACGCTGCCTTCCCTCGGAGGCGACACCAAGGATTGCCTCTGCGATTGGGTATATACGGCGAAGAATGATCATCGCGGGGCCCCGGAGATCACAAAGTGTAACCACCAATCTCGGTCGGTGAGGTGTATTATGAGCGCGGAACCTCCATCCCATTCCCCCCCGATGATTCGCATGGCGAATGCCGCCGATGCCGACGCCGTTCATGCAATCGTCAATGCCGCCTATCGTTCTTATATCCCGCGTATCGGCAAATCCCCTGGGCCGATGCTCGACGATTATCCGAAACGAATCACCGATGGCCAGGTCTGGGTATTGGTCCACGACGACGCCATCGCCGGCATCCTGGTCCTGGTGGAAACGCCGGAAAGCTTTCTGCTGGACAATATCGCGGTCGCACCTGACCGGCAGGGCAAGGGCCACGGCCACACATTACTGGAATTCGCCGAGGCGCAGGCCGTCCGTCGCGGATGGCGCGAAATCCGCCTCTACACCAACGCGCTGATGACGGAAAATATCGCGCTATACGAACGGGCGGGTTACATTGAGACCGCGCGTGTCACGGAGAAAGGTTTCGATCGGGTCTATATGTCGAAGCATCTCACGACGACTTCTTGATGTTCTTCTCCCGGTCACGCAATTTGCCAATCCCTTCCTGCAGGAATACCGCGTAGTCGTAGACCGTCTCGTCTTCCTGGTTCCAGCACACATAGCCGCGGCAATCGCTGGGGCGGGCCTCATATACGCCACACATGCGGTCCTCAGTCAGGAACTGGCAGGATTTGAACCCTTCCTTGATGCGTTTCTCACCTTTTTTCGTTACCTCGACGACGTGCCGGCGCTCAAATTCCGCAGCGGTCAGGCCCAGATGTTTCGCGAGCCGTCTGATATCCTCCCGCCCGACGCGCACATAGCCGGCCATCCGGCAACACAGGCTGGGGCATTTCACGCAGTCGAGCCTTGGATGCACCGCCATCAGGGACGCCGGCGAACCATGTTGATCGGCCGCATGGTCAACACGACCTCACCACGCTGGTTCAGCAACTCGGAGAACGGCCGGATGACGCCGCGATCCGGCCTGGATCGCGACACCCGCGCGTCCTCGATCGTCACCCGCACGCGCAGCGTATCGCCCGGCCGTACCGGCAGGAGCCACCGCACCTCATCGACACCCGGCGCGGGTAGCCCGTTCTCCGGCAGGACGTGGTCGGCGTACATCCGCATCATCATCCCGATCGTATGCCAGCCGCTGGCGATCAGGCCGCCGGTCGGGCCCTTCGCCGCCGCCACCGGGTCCATGTGCATCGTTTGCGGATCGAACTGTCGCGCGAAGGCGATGATCTCCGGCTCCGTCACCGTGATCGAGCCGAACTCGAACACCGCGCCGACCGGAAAATCCTCAAAATATCGGGGCTTCGATAGCGCCGCCTGATCGCTCACGATGCACGCCTGTCCTTTGGTTGCCGCCTCGCCGTCTACCATGCGATACCCGCGCCGCCAACGATGCACCAATCCACCAGCCGTTCGTCAATCGGTGGGCAACGATTGATCCGGGAGAACGTATCATGCCGTCAATTTCACGCCGTTCGATCCTCGCCGGAGCCAGTGGGAGCGTCATCACCGCGGCCCTCGCCACCCCGGCGATTGCCCAAGGCGTGCCTCTGAAAATTGGCCTCATGCTCCCCTTCTCCGGCACCTTCGCCGCTCTGGGCGAGGCGATCGCCTCCGCCTTCGACCTGCACCTCAAGGAGCTCGACGGCAAAATGGGTGGCCGGCCGGTGGAACTGGTCCGAGTGGACGACGAGTCGAATCCGGCCAAGGCACCGTCGCTCGTCAATCGGCTTCTGGGCCGGGACAAAGTCGATGCCCTGGTCGGAACGGTTCACTCGGGCGTCGTGATGGCGCTCGTGCAGGCGGCGCGGGAACAGCAATTACCGCTGATCATTCCCAACGCCGGCAATGTCGCCGCGACACGCGAGTTGTGCGCACCATCGGTGTTCCGCTCCTCGTTCAGCAACTGGCAACCGGCTTACGGGATGGGCAAGGCGTTGGCCGCCAAAGGCGTGAAGAAGGCTGCCTGGGTCACCTGGGATTACGCGGCGGGCAAAGAGTCCGGCGACGGATTTGGCGACGGTTTACGCTCGGGCGGCGCCGAGTTGACGAAGGTGTTGACCTTGCCGTTCCCCGAAACGAATTTCCAACCGATATTGGCGCAGTTGCCCGGTCTGGGAGTCGAGGCGGTCGGCGCGTTCTTCGCCGGCGGCGGCGCCATCCAGTTCGTCAAGGACTACGCCGCCGCCGGACTGCGCGAGAAATTGCCATTATGCGGCTCGGGATTTCTGACCGAGGGCGTGTTGAAGCCGCAGGGTGCCGCGGCCGAAGGTCTGCAAACCGCGTTGCATTATGGCGATGGTATCGACAATCCGAAAAACATCGCGTTCCGTGCCGCGTTCAAATCGTTCTCCACCCATGACGCCGATGTTTACGCGGTTCAGGGTTATGACGCCGCGCAAATGCTGGCCGTCGGGCTGGCCGCGACCAAGGGCGATGCGTCAGCGGTGAAAGACTTCGCCGCGGCCATTCGGGCGGCGACAATCGACAGTCCCCGCGGCGCGTTCACCGTGTCGGCGTCGCATAATCCCATCCAGACCATTTGGTTGCGGGAGGCCAGGAATGGTGAGAACCGCGTCGTCGGCCCAGCGGTGGAGGCATTGGCGGATCCGGGTACTGGTTGCACCATGACCTGATGCCAGACCGGGGACCTGATGCCAGACGGGGGATCTGACCCACATGGACGGATTCCTCGTGCAAATCATCAACGGTCTGCAATATGGCCTGCTGCTGTTCCTGATCAGCAGCGGGTTGACGCTGATTTTCGGTGTCATGGGCGTGATCAATCTGGCGCATGGCAGCCTGTTCATGATCGGTGCTTATCTCGCTTACGTCGTGGCCGGCATAACGGGTGACTTCTGGCTGGCGCCGCCGGCCGCGATCGTTGGCGGTCTGGGGTTCGGCGCGGTTCTGGAACGCGTTCTGTTTCAGCGATTTCGCAACCGCGAACATCTGGATCAGGTGTTGCTGACGTTCGCCCTGATCCTGCTGTTTGAGGAAGCACGCGCCAGCCTGGTCGGCAACGAATTCCATGCCGTCGCGGTCCCGGCTCTGTTGGATTTCTCGGTTCCGGTGGTTGGCGGTTTCGCTTACTCCGCTTATCGGATCGCGGTCCTGGGAATTTGCCTGCTGGTCGCCGCTGGCATGGTTTTGTTCCTCGGACGCACACGGGTCGGCGCATCCATCCGCGCCGCCGCGGAAAATCCGGAAATGGTGGATCTTCTGGGCATCGACGCGCGGCTGATTCACACACTTGTTTTCGCGGCCGGAACGGCATTGGCGATGCTGGCCGGCGCGCTCGCGGCGCCCTTGCAGTCGGTCTATCCGGGCATGGGAGACAGCATTCTGATTGCGTCCTTCATCGTCGTGGTCATTGGTGGACTGGGATCGGTTGGCGGCGCGTTCTGGGCCGCGTTGCTCGTCGGACTGATCGACACACTTGGCCAGGTGTATTTCCCCCAGATCGCCGGGATCGCCGTGTGCGGCTTAATGGCACTCGTCTTGTCCTGGCGTCCAACCGGGCTTTTTTCGCGCGCATGACTCGCCTGGGGCCTCGAGGAAACCTGTTCCTGGCCGCGGCTGCGCTGGTCCTCGCATCGATGCCGTACTGGTCTGGGCTGTACGACATGCAACTCGCGTCCACCGCGCTGATCGCCGCGATGTTCGCGCTTTCGTTGCAGATCCTGACCGGAGCCGCCGGCCTGGTCAGCCTCGCCCATGCGGGTTTTTTCGGCGTGGGTGCCTATACGGTATATTTGCTGGGAGCCGGATCGATCTTCGTTACGCTTCCGGCGGCGATGCTGAGCGCCGGGATCGCCGCCGCCGTGATTGGACCGATCGCGTTACGCACACGCGGGTTCTATTTCCTGATGACCACCCTCGCCTTCGGACAGATGCTGTTCTTCCTGTTCCATGACACGCCTCTGGGCGGCGGCGCTGACGGCGTGTTTCTGACGCGGCCGAGCATGATGTGGACCGTGACGAAATCCGCTCGTCCAGCCGTGTTCCTGCTGCTCAATCTGGTAACGTTGAGCCTGATGTATCTCGGCCTGTGGTGGCTGATGGGTACCATGTTCGGCCACGCATTGTTGGGCATCAGGATCAACGAGGACCGGATGCGCGCGACAGGTCACGACGTGCAACGCCTGAAGCTGATCGCTTTCATTGTTTCAGGCGCATTGGCGGGCCTCGCCGGCCATATGGCGGCGCTGACGGACGCATTTGTCAGCCCGGAAATCCTCGATTGGCACCATTCGGCCGAGGCCTTGCTGATGATTCTCCTTGGCGGCATCGGCGTGTTGCACGGACCCATCGTCGGCGCATTCGCCCTGACATTGGTGCGCGAATTCGGGCAGTCGGTGACCGAGCGGCAGCGTCTGATCGAGGGCATGGTCATCCTCGCCGCCGTGCTGTTGTTGCGCCGCGGCCTCGCGGGGTGGCGCCGATGAAGCTCGAGGCGCGCGGACTGACCAGGCGGTTCGGCGGGTTGATCGCGGTGGCGGACGTATCGATCGAACTCCGCACCGGGCGAGCGCACGCGGTGATTGGGCCAAACGGGGCGGGCAAAAGTACGCTGGTCAATCTGCTGTTCGGCACGCCGCGGCCGGACGAGGGCAGGATTTTTCTGAACGGAACCGATATCACTTTGTTGCCGGCATGGCGGCGCTCGCGGGCCGGGATCGGGCGGAGTTTTCAACGCACCAATCTGTTTCCGGCGATGACCGTGCTGGAAAACGTCCGCCTCGCGGCACAAGGCTCGGTGCACGGCTGGCGGCTGTTGCGCGGCGCGCGCGAAGATCGCGGCACACGCGACACCGCGGTCGCGGCATTGGACCAGGTCGGGCTCACGGCATTCGCATCCGATCTCGCTGGTGCCTTGAGCCATGGGCAGCGCCGCCTGTTGGAAATCGCACTGGTCCTGGCCACAAGCCCCGGAGTCCTGTTGTTGGATGAGCCTTTGGCCGGACTGGGCGCCGAGGAAACCGCGCCGGTCGTTACGTTGTTGCGGACGCTGGCGACGAACTTCGCGATGCTGCTGGTTGAACACGACATGGACGTGGTGTTCGCGGTCGCCGATGAGATCACCGTCATGGTCGATGGCCGCGTACTGGAAACCGGCACACCGGACGCGATCCGGCGCTCAGGCCCGGTGCGCGATGCCTATTTGGGCCACCGCGAATGAACGCGATCCTGGAGGCGCGTGACCTTTCCGCCGGCTATGACGAGAGCCGCATCCTTCAGGGCGTCAATCTCGCACTACACCCCGGCGAGGCGATCGGTCTGATGGGCCGCAACGGTATGGGCAAAACCACGCTGATCCGGACGCTGATTGGCCTGTTGCCCGCGCGTGAAGGCAGCGTTTTGCTTGATGGCATCGATGCCGCCGCGCTGCCGGTGTTTGAGCGGGCTCGCCGCGGCATCGCTGTCGTGCCGGAAAATCGTGGCATTTTCGCAAGTCTGTCGGTGCGGGAGAACCTCCGTCTGGCCGCTCGCCCAGGGAGCTGGTCGGAGGAGCGCGTGCTGGCACTGTTTCCGCGGCTCGGGCGGCGGATCGGCAACCGCGGCAATCAGCTTTCAGGCGGTGAGCAGCAGATGCTGGCGATCGGCCGTGCGTTGATGACGAACCCCCGCGTGCTGATCCTGGACGAAGCGACCGAGGGCCTCGCGCCACTGATGCGGGACGAAATCTGGCGCGTGATCGGTGTGGTGCGAGAGGCCGGGGTGGCCTCGATCATCGTGGACAAGACGGTGGACGCGGTGCTGTCCGTCGCCGACCGGGTTGTGGTGTTGGTCAAGGGCTCCGTGGTCCATGACGGACCGCCGGCGTCGTTGCGCGCCGACCCGGATTTGATGGCGCGCTGTCTTGGCGTGGCAGGGTAGGCGGCGACCCGCGGTCGTTGACGTTCCCAGAACGCCATTTCGTTCTGGTAAGGCGTTCTCGGTCTAAATCAGTGATGACCCGGACAGATCAGCGCATACAAGCACGCAGCTAACGAACCGATGTCCTATCAACTTATGCGAAATTAAACTCCTTCAGCGATTGGGCGAAAATGTGACTGAGAGAAATTACCAGACCCAGCCAGTCGCTTACCAACGTCACAGCGATCTTGAACAGCATCATCTACCGTTCTCCGTCTTGCCAGGCGATCGAGACAGCAGAAGTTTGGCCTTTGCCAAATGCTTCGCCACGATCGCGTCGTTACCCTCTTTAAGGGCTTTCGTGGCCAGCGATCGCTGAGCGGCGACACTTCGGTGAACCGGCGAACTGGACACTTTTGGCCCCGACGGTACAGACGGGTACCAAGCGCGGGCAAATGCCTCATTGGTACTAAGAGGGTTACGCAATTGGTAAATTGCGCATTCGACTGCGTGCCAGGCGTACTGCGGCGTGCACTCAAACCATTCTCCATTGAGCGCAACTTCGCTCAACCACGTGTGGACCTGGTATTCTATATATCGCGCCTCATGTTCATCGAATAACTCGGTCTCGGTCCACACAACCAACTGGCGCCAATTCGCTCCCTGTAGTCCCCTCCGGCGGGTTTCGACGTCTCCTTTCGTCATTCCAATTTTCACCGGGCCGTCAGGATGCGGCTTCTCAATTATGGCATATACCTTGGCGCCCGCGCTCATAACCTGCCCCTCACCGCCACAGACCAAGCCAGCACCACGTCGCACCGTTTGACTCGTCTGCTCTCCGCGACCGTGCGCTTCGACCAACATGGTCGCGCGCACGGACATTAGGCGGAAAATTATGAGCGTTTCGTTAAGCGATCGACGAATTGAAGTTGCCGCCGTCGAGAATCAGGTTGTGCCCGACGATGAACCCGATCTTCGCCGAGCACAGGAACGCGCACGCATCGCCGAACTCCGCCGGATCGCCGACCCGGCCGGTGGGTGAGCCCTTCGCCC
>CALFNB010000313.1 GCA_937902425.1 uncultured Acetobacteraceae bacterium
GGTTGGCCGTGCCGCCGCCGATGGCTGCCGTGCCGAGCAGATCTCCGTTGGCGTCCTCGATCAATCCCCCCCCCGGGCTGAGACCCGGTGCCGTTGCCCGTGAAGCTGGCCAGCGTGGTCAGGGTGCCGCTGCCATTTTTGATCTCGAACACCGTGCCATCGTTGAACTGCCCGCCCTCCAATGTCGTACCGAACAGATTTCCGTTGGCGTCCTCGAACAGGTTGCCAAACGGGAACCCGCCGTTGCCCGTGCCGTTGAAGGTGGCCAGGAGGTTGACACTGCCGGCGCCGCTGCCGGCCGGGATCTCGAACACCGTGCCAAAGCCTGTCGGCCCGCCCCCTTCTGTCGTGCCGAAGAGGTCCCCTTTGCTGTCCTCGATCAAACCGGAAAGCGGATTCGCTCCGTTGCCGGTGCCGGAAAAGTTGAGAAGTGTATTGAAGGTGGGGGTTGTCATCGTTTTGCTCTCATTCTCGTTATGTTGTAGTACCGATATTGGTATCAGCCGGCCGGGAGGCATCCAGGTCCTGGGTCACCATCGTAACAGAGTTGCCGCCGTTGGCTCGCCGGTTGCGATCTCGTGTTATTCCGGAACTTGTATGGAGCCCGGCGCCTCCGGCCTGGTTGGGCGCGCGCGGCGGCATTCCCGGACAAATCTGGCCGCGTACCCGCCGCGGAGCGCCTCGCCGCGCCGGCCGTTTCGAACCCGGTCTTCACCTGCGAGGCCCGGACGCCGCCCGGAATGCGGCGCGGTGTCAAACAGCGGGATGTTCGCCGCGGCGCCTTTGGCCGTGATATTCACGGCAACCAACAATTTGAACATGCTTTTTCCGTTTCTGTTTATCCATTACCGATTTAGTGATTGTTGGCCAATAAGCCGCCGGACGAATCCGTGACCGTAATCTGATAGCCCGCGGGCCGGGCCCAGTCCGGAATGTCGTGGCTTATGTAACCCTTGGCCCCGGCGCCTGCTGGCTCCGGGGTACAGGCCGTGTGAACCGTAGGTGTTGTTGTCATTTTAACCTCCCAGCCTGGTTTTACGTTGTAATCATTAAGCCATCGGTCCCGAACCAGGTGCCTCCCGGCGCCCAAACCTTCACGCGCCAGCCCAATGATGATTTGGCTCTCTTCCGCGCCATCTCCTCACGACGCCACCCCCGCCGTTTGATCCGGCGGATTGAACCGCGCCCGGTACTCCGACGGTGTCGTCGAAATCGCCCGCGCGAAAGCGCGATCCATTCGGCGCAGGGAACCAAACCCACATGAATGGGCGATGCCTTCGATCGATGCTTTGGTCTCCAGCAAGGCGCGCCGCGCCTGGTCGACACGAAGACGGTCCACGAACTCCGCCGGACTGGTGTTCAGTTCACTCCGGAACAGCCGGTTCATGGAGCGTAACGACAGGCCCGCCTCGCGCGCCATGGTATCGGCACGCCAATCTTCCCGCGGATTGGCGTGAATACGTTGGATCAGCGCGGCTAATCTGGGATCGCCGATCGTTTCCTGTTTCACCTGACCCACCGCGAACTGGGACTGGCCCCCTGGGCGGGTGCGAAATACCGCATGCCGCCGGGCGACGGCCAAAGCCGTTTCCGGGCCGAAATCGGCATCGATGATCGCCAGCGCCAGGTCCATCCCGGCCGTCACACCGGCCGAGGTCCAGACATTGCCGTCGTGCACAAAGGTCGCATCGGCGTCGACATCGATCAGCGGACGGAACCGGCGCAGATTTTCGATCGCGCGCCAGTGCGTGGCCGCTCGCCGCCCATCCAGCACGCCGGCCGCCGCGAGGAAAAACGCGCCGCTGCAAATCGAAACGATACGCGCGCGGGTCAGGCTCGCCGCGCGCACGAACACGGTGATCGCCTCCAGCGCCGCGACGGCGGCCAGGCCGCCGTCACCACCCGCGACGACGATGGTGTCGTCCGCGCCCAACGTCTCCGGCGCCAGGCCGGAAAACGGCAAATTCGCGACCAGGCTGATCCCCGAGGAGGTTTCGAACGGTCCGGCGGCGGGCGCCATGACCGTCAGATGATAGGCCTGATGGTCAAGTTCCTTGTTGGCGCCGGAAAACATCTGCAGCGGCCCGACAACGTCGAGAATCTGACAGTCCGGGAACGCAAGCATGAAAACGCGGCGCGATGCTGGCATGGAATGACCATACGGACACAACCGTGCGGATCCTATGCCAAATTTCGGTCATTTTCCGCCACGGTGCTGGCCCATGCCGTCGGACCATGCCGCCGGACCGTGCCGTTGGAGCGTGCCGTTGGAGCGGCCGCGCCCGATCGAAATCGCGATGCGGGTTGGCATACCCGGGTTCCCTGGGAATCCGGGTATGCCACGCCCAGGGTTGTTGGGGTGGCGGGCGCGAAATCAAAACGATACCCGGATTCCGGAGGAGACCGGGTATATTCTGATCCTTGCCCACCGAGCGATCGCGACACCATTTCCAGGTCCTCACCTCGCAACAGCCGCGGTACCGCCGCCGTCTTACGTTGACGCGACATCCTGCCGCCGCGTCCGGGCGCCGCTGCGCCAGACTCGTATGGCCGCTCCGCGCCGCCCGGCCGCGTTCCGATGTTCTTTTGCTTGTCCATGACACACCGCTCACGCGGAAATCGTCCGCTTACGAGGTGTCCCAATCAACTGTGGGGCGGGGGAATGGCTCCCCCCGGCTGGCCCGGGTCGCACCTGTCGGTTGCCAGCTAATTC
>CALFNB010000314.1 GCA_937902425.1 uncultured Acetobacteraceae bacterium
CTCCGTGGCCCTCCGTGGTCCTCCGCGTCCTCCGTGGTGAAGCCTTGCTGACTTGCTTGCGGAGCTTCGAGCGTTACGCCCAGGTAACCCGCGCATGTCCCGCTCAAGATGTGTGCATCCGATAGGGTTCGACCCGGGGATGACGACGGAGAGAAGATCCTGCCTTCCTGGATGCTCAACCTGATGCATACGGGGTCGACGCCGGCCATGACGGCAAGAAGCGTTCCCGCGTTTGAGCCAACCTGACTGCTTGCTCACCGGCCAACCGCGCATCTCATGACTCTGTCGGAATGAGTGTCGTGGTCGCGCGATCATGCTCGACTTGCTCGCGATCCAGATGGACCACGTGATAGGTGCCTCGGAGCCATGGCTCGAACTGGTCACGGTAATGCGCGCTGCCGGGCACGCCTGAATTGCCGATGTTTTGCACCGCCAGGAACGAGCCTGGCTCGGCGAAGTCGACGACGATGCGGTACTCGGCGCCGGAGCTCGCCGCGTGCGGCGGCAACTCGCCGCCCGTGTTGCGTATGGTGTGCGAGCCGCCATCCACGGGCGCGGGACCGATATCGAGCGTCGCGCTCAGGGCCGGCGTCGAAAGCGGGTGACGCCAGTGCGCGATGTGCACGCTCTCCCATCGCCAGGTCTCGGGATGATGGCCCAGACGATCGCGCAGCACGGCGACGGCGCGTTTCATCGCCGCGAGAACGGCATCACTGGTGCCGGACGCGAAATAACCTGGCTCCGCGCCCTCCAGCAGGGCGGAGGCCAGGCCCGTCTGTTGCGCTGTCAGATCGAGCAACCGTTCCGGCAGGTGTTTGGCCAACACAGCACGTTGCCACAATGTCATGAACGCTTCGAACAAGGTGGGCGCGCTGCTCGCCAGGTCATAACGGTAATCCCACGAAGTCAGCGTCTCGGCGGCGATGACGGCGTCGGGGTCCGGGCGGGCGGCGAGGTGGCGGAGGATGTGCGGACACAGACGCTCGGCGCGGCAGCTTTTGACATCGTTCTGCAAGCGGATGTTCGCCGCGCGGTCCATCACCCGATCGGCGGCGAATTCCTGGTCGATCCGCACGCCGCGATGGCCTTGCGAGTAAGCACCGTAAATTGGCCGCGCCTCGTCCGGCTCGACGATCCGTTGATTGGCGCTGGCAACATAGCCGCGCGCTGGGTTGAAGCTGTGCGGCAGGTCGTCAAATGGAATGGTGTCGCGCCACTGATCCGCCGGGTTGGCTGGATCCCGGAAACCGTGTGTGATCCTGCCTCGCCGCGGGACGCGCCCGGCCATCTGATAGCCGATGTTACCGGCGCGGTCGGCGTAGGCGAAATTGAACACGGCGATGGCCCAGTCGCGCAGGGCATCCCGGAAACCGGCCCAATCTCGCGCGCGAGAGACCGCGATCATCGCCCGCATGTCGTCAATGTGCTCAGCGCCAACCCAACGGAGCGACAGCGGCGGATCGCCCTCCGGTGCGACTGAGGTGATCAGGTCGTTTACCACCGGGCCGCGTACGGTTGAGCGTATGACGAGAGAATGCGTCGCCGCGCCGCGAACCGGGATCGTCACGTGCCGTTCGGTAAACGCGCGCCAGGCGTCGCCGTCGCGGTAAAGTCCAGAGTTGTGCGGGTGCGGTTCCTCGCGGTACAGGTCGCGGGTCGAGGCGGCATTGTTGGTGATGCCCCACGCGGTTGTGCCGTTACTGCCCCACCACAGGCCGGGCAGCCCAGGATGGCCGGCGCCCGCGGCGTTGTCTTCGGGACCGTGCAGGGCGAACTCGTACCAGCTCGAGGGCACCCAGAACGGCTGGTGCGGGTCGCCGCACAGCAACGGGTGGCCGGAGCCTGTATGTGCGCCGTCCAGTGCCCAATTGTTGCTGCCGGTGGCGTCATCGGTTCCGGCGGGCCAGCCATCGCTGTTCGTGGCAGTGGGCAGCACGAGGTTTTCCGACGCCTCCGGGGTCAGGTATAGCGTCCTCAGTGTTTCGGTCGGCAACAGACGTGCTGCCTCCGCCGCCCCCAGCCGGTCGATGCGTCCGTTCAACGACCACCAGATGCCGCGGCCGATCGCGACGATGTCACGGACGGTGAAATCCGCGGGTTCGTAGTCCAGCAGTTGGAATTCGACGGGCAGATCGGCGCGGGTGTCCGCGATCCGGCGGTTGATCCCGGCGGCGAATGCCTCGACGAGACGCCTTGTCGCTGGGTCCATCGCGGCGGACTCGCTGGTGGCGATCTCATCGATCCCAACGGTCAGATGCGCGATGTCGCTGGCGAGGTACGCAGAGCCCAGTACCTCCGCCTGCCGGCCCAAAGCACGCCTGCGCAACCGGTCCATTTGCCAAAGCCGGTCCTGGGCCATCGCGAAACCGAGGCCGAAAGACAGATCGGGCATGATGCGCGCATGAATGTGCGGGACACCGGAACGGTCGCGGATGATCTCCACCTTCCCACCGACGGGCGCGGAAATCGTCTGGTCGGTCAGCGCCGCGTTCCGCCGCAACCAGGCATCGCGGGCGGCGGCGAACTGCTCCATGGACACGCCGGCGTCGCGGCAGACGATATCCAGTGGCCGAGCGTCACGCAGCGCGGCGAGCAGAACGGAATCGTCGAGTTGCATTGGCCGCTCCAATCAGACTGGCAATTGATGAACCTGCACCTAGTTTCTTCGCACAGCGGTTTTGACCGATTGCATGGCGGGCCTCACTTGTCCACGACCGAGATGGAGTGCTGTGCGAGAGCCGGTTCCGACACAAAGCGGTCCTACAGCCGATGCCACCTGAACGTGCGCATGCAGGGGGCGTCAGGTCATGGCCGGCCTCCTTCACTCGCGAACATCCCGCGCGGCAGCGTGACAACGAATTCGGTAAATTCATCGACCTCGCTGTTCACCGCGATCGTGCCACCATCTGCCTTCGTCACGATGTCGTAGGTGATGGACAGGCCGAGCCCGGTGCCCTGGCCGCTTGGCTTGGTGGTGAAGAACGGCTGGAACAGTTT
>CALFNB010000315.1 GCA_937902425.1 uncultured Acetobacteraceae bacterium
CATATGTTCCGCGCCATCGACGCCGTGGGGATCGATCATGTCGGCATCGGCACGGACCTGCCGGCCGGCGTGGCGAAGACCGAGATGCCGAATTTCGCGCGTCATCCGGAGTTGTCGGAGGCTCTGCGCGATCGCGGGCTTACGGCGGCGGAAGTGGAAAAGGTGTGTTCCGGCAATTGGCTGCGCGTGTTTCGGGCGGTGCGCGGCTGATGGATCGCGATACCCTGAAACAACGTGCCGCCCACGCCGCCGCGGACATGGTCGAAGCCGGAATGCTCGTCGGACTGGGCACTGGCTCGACCGCCAGTCATGCCATCCGGCGGCTTGGCCAGCGGTTCCGCGATGGGCTTCGGTTCACCGGCGTTCCGACGTCGGAGGCGAGTTCTCGGCTGGCGCGGTCGTTCGGTATTCCGCTGATCGAGTCTCCGTCGGATACGCCGATCGACATGACCATCGATGGCGCGGATGAAATCGGCGAGGCGGACCTGAGCCTGATCAAGGGCATGGGCGGTGCTCTGCTGCGGGAGAAGATCGTCGCCGTGACGAGTAAGTGGCTGGTGATCATCGCCGACGAAACGAAATTGGCGCCGCGGTTGAGCGGGCGAGTGCCGATCCCTGTCGAGATCGTTGCGTTCGGCTGGGAGTCGACGCGGGCGCGGCTCGCGGTACTGGGCTGTCGGACGGTGTTGAAACGCGACGCTCAGGGCGAGGCGATGCGGACGGACGGGGGAAATTTGATATTGCATTGCCAGTTCGACGCGCTGCCCGATCCGGCGGCGGTCGAGCGGACATTGTCGATGGTCGTCGGAGTGGTGGAAACCGGGCTGTTTCTTGGATTGGCGAAGACGGCGCTGGTGGCGTCCGAGGCGGGGGTGCGGCGGATTGATCGGTGATTGCCACCGAATATCGGCTAAGAGTTGTTATGTTCGGCGCACGAGCTTACACGTTCGGTTCATTTCACTTCTGTTTGGACGTCATTGCAGCGAGAGCCCGGGATATTGGCAAGAAAGCTCCGTGACCTCCGTGATGTATGTGGCCGTTACACGAGCGCGGGCCCATGATGAGTCCCCCCGGTCCGGCCGCGATGTCTATCGGGGGCCGCCTCCGTTCGAGTGTGAGGCACGGCACGCGGAATCACAGAGGTCGCGGAGCGCGCGAAGGTCACGGAGTTTTCTTGCAGACGGGTTGGCACCCGTTCAACGACGCCGACGACGTGGGTTGGATGCCGTAATGATCGCGCATCCAGACAGTCCGGCAAGCGGCGAAACATCGGTTACCTTGGTTCCGCGCAAGTCAACTTCCCGCAAGCCAGTCAGAGAACGTAACGATGAGATATCCGAAACCGGCGTGTCGCCAAGGTCGAGAAACCGGAGTTGGGTCATCAGGGCGAGAGGCGACAGGTCGGTGACGCGCGTCCCGGCCAGTTGCAGCCCTTGAAGATTTATCAGCCGCCGCAACGGTCCGATGTCCGCGACCTTGGTGCCGCCCAGATCGAGCCGGGTCAGACTCGCCAACTGAGCCAACGGCGTCACATCCGCGACCAACGTTCCGGTCAGGTGACAACTCTCAAGTTCGGTCAGACCCGCCAGCGGGATAAGGTCCTGAACCTCAGTAAAGGACAGGATCAGATTGCGTAGCCGGGTCAGGCCAGCCAATGGTGTCAGATCGGTGATGCGCGTCAGCCGCAAGCCGAGCGTTTCGAGTTTCGTGAAGGCGGCCAATGGTGTCAGGTCGCTGACCGGTGTGCGCGTCAGGATCAGTTCACGCAACGACGTCAGGTGACCGATCGCACTCAGATCGCTGATCTGAGCCCGTTCGAGGCGTAACGATGTTGCTTCGCTCACTCGGCGGCGGCGCGGGCGGGTGCGTTGAGTTCAAGCAGCCTGGGCGCGACCTCCTTGCCGAACAGCCTGATGTTCTCCATCGCATCCTGATGCGTCAGCAGACCGCCCTGGCCGAAGAACAGCAAGTGCCCGACGCCGCCCATGCGGGCGTTGAAGGTCTTGATCTGTTCGAACACCTCGTCCGGCGTGCCGGCGAACACCGTTTCGGTGTCCATGAACTGCTGCACACTCGCGGTGCGGTGGTTGATCGGCTCGCCATGGCGGTCGCTAACGAAACGGTTCGCCCGAGGCCCACCCTTCAAAATCATGGTGTTGGCGGCGATGGAGTTGTAGCCGGGAGGGTTGGTGAATGGCTCGGCCACCACCGGCGCGGTGCGCACGTATTCGGCGATGATGTCGGCGCGGCGCAGGCCTTCGTCGGTAGTGTGGCCGACGCCGATGATCGCCGCATAGGCGAAACGATCCGGTCCGGCCTCCCAGCCGAGTTCGCGGGCACGCTTACGGTAGGCATCATACATCGGTTTCGCGGTGCCTCCCGATAGCAGCGTTCCGACGACGTGGCCTCGTTCGGCGGCCATGATGCCGGTGTCCACGCTCATGCCGGTCATCCAGACCGGCGGTGTCGGCTGCTGGATCGGCCGCGGCCAGATGTTGACGTTGCGGTAGTGGTAGTATTCGCCTTCCCAGTTGAATGGGCCGGTGGTGGTCGACAACGCCTTCAGGATCAGGTCGTGCGCCTCCCAGTAGCGGCGCATCAATCGGGCGGGGTTGGAGTTGGCGGGAGCAATCTCGTATGGTGCGCCTTTCACCAGCCCCATCTCCAGGCGGCCACCGGACAGGCAGTCGAGCCAGGCCATTTCTTCGGCCACACGCACCGGATCGGGACGATTGGCGATCGGATTGCCGAGGCTGAGCAGCCGGGATTTTTTCGTTTCGCGGGCAATGACCGCGAGGGCCATCGGCGCCGAAATGGTCATGCAGGTCGCGGTGCTGTGATGCTCGTTGACCATGATGTCGATGCCGGCTTCGTCGCACAGCGCGAATTCATCCAGATAGCGGTTGAGCAACTTGCCGGCGACCTCGGGATCGACATTTTCGCTCGGAAAATTCACCCGCAGGGAACCGCGTGCGAGGCCTTTTTCCCATGCGGGATGATAGGCCATCTCGGAGAAATACCAGGTGCGCATGGCGCGTCTCCTGTCAGAGTTCGCGGGTGAATTTGGTGACCGCGGCGGCGAACGCGTCCGGCTGTTCCCAGTGCGGGTAATGACCCGCCCGCGGAACGACCGTCATCGTGGCGCCGGGAATTTCCGCTTGCCAGGCCTCGCCGTACGACGTCGAGACAATGCCATCGGAATCGCCCCAGATCAGATGGGCGGAAATATCGATGCGGTGCAGCCATCGTTTCAGTCGCGGATTGTGCATGTAGGGTTTCCAGCCGAACAGCGCCAGCGATTCGCGCGCGCGGGCGATGGCGGCGAGTTCGGTATCCGGCAGTGATGCGTAATCCACAGTCCCGTTCTCGGGGTTGGCCCAGGCGAGGCGGAGGAACTCGGCGCGGGGGATGCTGTGCATATCGGTGATGTCACGATCGAGTACGCCGCCCACTTTAATGCCCAGGGGCGCTGACAGCACGAGACCGGCGAACCGGCGCGTGTCGCGCACCGCCATTTCGGCCGCGATCCAGCCGCCGAAACAGGCACCAACCAGCACCGCGTCTTTCAGGTCGAGCTGCTTCGCGAGGTCGAGATATAAGTAAGCGATATCGTCCACCGTGCCGAACCAGTCGGGCAGGCTGGAGTTGCCGAACCCCGGATGGTGCGGCGCGATCACGCGGTGGTTACGTGCCAGGGCCTCGATCCAGGGGCGGTTGGGCTGCATTCCTTCGCCGGGGTGGAGGAACAGCATGGGACGTCCCCGGCCGGCTTCCTGGATGTCGAGCGTCACGCCCGCGACGGTGATGGGGCTGCTCATGGGCGTTTCGTTTCCTTCGTCGGATTGTTGGCGTGAGTTTAGGGGGATATGGGCCGACGGCAATGGGGAACCTGGATCGAATTATGCGTAACATGAAGGCATATAAACCAGGCAATTGCCTGAATATTACTCGTATTTTGCGATTATTGCCGTATGTTGGCGCACTATGAAATTGTGCAACGCAGCATATTAAGGCTAACCTGGCGTTCTGCCTATGGAAGAGGCGTTTGCTGCCTCCAAACGACAGGAGCCGGAATGACACGCAAATCAGCCACACGCCAGGCACGGTTCGGCCGCCGCGCCCTCCTGCGCACCGCCGGCGCCGCCATCGGATCCGGTGCCGTCACCGGCTTCCCAACGATCTGGGCGCAGAATATCAAGGATATCGTGCTGCGGCACGCTGGACCTCCGGTCGCCGCGATCCCCGCCATCGCCGAGCAGGCGACCAAGGATCTCGGTTTCACCGTGCAAATGCAGGCCTCGGAAAACACCGATCTGCTGAACCGGTTCCTGACCCAGTCAAGTGCGATCGATTGCGCCGACGTCAGCCTGACGTTCCTGCGGTACTTGATCGGACGGGACATCCTGCAAACCATCCCGGTCGCCAAGGCAATGAACTGGGACAAGACAATCCCGCTGTTCACCAAAGGCGAATATCCCGACGGGCGCAAAGCCTCCAGGCAAGGCACGATGCCGCTGAACGTGCTGTACGCCACCAGCGCGGAAGGCTCCAAGGTCACCAACGGCACGCCGACCGAGTGGATCACCGGCATGCCGACGGTCACCAACGCCGACACGCTTGGGGTTCGCCCCGATCTCGTGGAGCGGCCGATCAGCAGTTGGGCCGATCTGTTGAGCCCGGAATTCAAGGGCAAGGCGGCGTTGCAGGATGGACCCGCGGTCGGCTCGATGGACGTGGCGCTCGCGCTGGAGGCACGCGGCGACATTAAATACGGCGACAAGGGCAACATGACGAAGGCCGAAATCGACAAGACCATGGCGGTGCTGATCGAGCTTAAGAAGGCCGGACATTTCCGCGCGTTCTGGAGTTCGTTCGATCAGTCGGTGAACCTGATGGCTTCCGGTGAGGTGGTCATTCAGTCGATGTGGTCTCCCGCCGTCACCGCCGTACGATCCCGCGGAATCGCCTGCACCTATCAGCCATTAAAGGAAGGTTTCCGTGGTTGGGGCTATACATTGGGCGTGATGAAACACGTCAACGGCATGAAGCTGGATGCATTTTACGACTATCTGAATTGGTACACCGGCGGGTTCCAGGGCGCGTTCATCGCCCGCGAAGGCTACTATGCCGCGCAACCGGAAAACGCTCGCAAGTTCCTGACGGAAGCCGAGTGGGATTATTGGTACGGCGGCAAGCCGGCGGCAACCGACATCATGAACCCGTTCGGCAAACTGATGGAAAAGGCCGGCGCGAAGCGCGACGGCGGGTCGTTCTGGGACCGGCTTGGCAATATCGCGGTGTGGAACGCGGTGATGGACGAGGACCGCTATCTCACGCGCAAATGGAATGAATTTCTCACGTCCTGAACCGGAGTCTTCGTGATGCAACTCGGTGTTTTCATTCCGATCGGTAACAATGGCTGGCTGATTTCCACCACCTCGCCGCAATACAAGCCAAGCTTCGATCTGAACAAGACGGTGGTGCAAAAGGCCGAGGCATTCGGCTTCGATTTCGCGTTATCGATGATCAAGCTGCATGGGTTCGGCGGGCCTTCGGGGTTTTGGGACTACAACCTGGAGTCGTTCACATTGATGGCCGGTCTGGCCGCGGTCACGGAACGAATTCAGCTGTTCGCCACCTGCGCCGTGCTGACGATGCCGCCGCCGTTCACCGCCCGGATGGCGACCACGATCGATTCGATCTCGCACGGCAGGTTTGGCGTCAACATCATCTCCGGTTGGCAACGCCGGGAATACACCCAGATGGGGATCTGGCCCGGCGCGGATCACTACCGGCGGCGTTACGATTACTGCGCCGAATACGTCAGCATCATGCAGGAGTTGTGGCGCACCGGTCGATCGGACTTCAAAGGCGACTTCTTCCAGATGGACGATTGCCGTTGCCTGCCGATGCCGACGGCTGACATCCCGATCATCTGCGCCGCGCAGAGCGATAACGGAACGAAGTTCGCCGCCAAGTACGCCGACTACAATTTCTGCGCCAGCTTTGGCTACAACGCGCCGAAAGCGGTCGAGCCCAGTGTGGCGCGGTTGGTGAAGGCGAATGAGGAAGCGGGACGGGATTGCGGTGCGCTGGTCCTGACCATGATCATCGCCGACGAAACCGATGAGGCCGCGAACGCGAAATGGGAGCACTACAAGGCCGGCACCGACCTTGAAGCCCTGGCCTACCGCGACGCGCAGGCCGCGGACGATCCCAGCACCGACGTCTACGCGCAGCCCAACCGCAGGCGCATTCTCGGCACCAACAAACTACCCACCAACCAGGGTGTGCTGGTCGGTTCCTACGCGAGCGTCGCGAAAATGCTGGACGAATTATCCACCGTGCCCGGGGTGCGCGGCGTGATGATGACATTCGATGACTTCGTGATCGGCATGGAGCAATTCGGCACCCGCATCATGCCGCTCATGCGTTGCCGCGACACGCTGAAGCAAGCGGCATGAGCGGGGAGCGTTCGCTTCCGGCCACATCCCTTGGTATCAGCCTGTGGCCGCGCTCCACCTGGCCGCGGGTCCGTCTGTCCCCCATGATGGTCTCGTGGTTCCAGGTGGGGCCGCTCGCGTTGGTGTTGACCGTTTTGGTCGCGCTGCCGGCATTTCTGTTTCTGGCGGTTAGTTTCTTTGATTATGACCGCATTGGCATCTATCCGGCGTTCCTGCTCGATAACTATCGGGAATTGCTGACCACACCGGCGACTTACAGGGTCTATGTCAGTTCGCTGCGGCTGGCGGCGATCGTCTGGGCTATCACCCTGTTCCTGGGTTTCAATATCGCCTGGTTCCTGATTTTCCACGTGCGTACCGCGATGGTCCGTACAGTCTTGTTCCTGTTGTGCGCAATTCCCTTCTGGACCTCCGGCATCATCCGCACCATCGCCTGGATCCCATTCCTGGGCCGCAACGGCGCGTTCAACCAGATACTGATGGCACTTGGCGTGACCCACGAACCCCTGGAATTCCTGCTGTTCTCCGACTTCGCGGTGATCATCACTTATGTGCATTTATTTACGCTGCTGATGGTTGGGCCAATCGCGAACTCCATGGCGAAGATCGATCCCGCGCTGATCGAGGCCGCGCGCGATGCCGGCGCGCCCCGCTGGCGCATCATGACCGATGTCGTCATCCCGCTGTCCAAAACCGGGATCGCTCTCGGATCGATCCTGGTGTTCACCCAGGTGATGGGCGACTATTTTGTCGTCCGGCAAATGAGCGGCGGACAAAGTGCCTCGATCGTGTCGATGCTCTCGACCGAGATCCAGGCGATGCAATATCCGCCCGCCGCCGCCAACGCGATGCTGCTGGTCGTGTTCGTCGCGGTCATGGTCGCGGGCATGATGCGCATCGTCGATGTGCGGAAGGAACTGGTCAAATGATGATCGGCGGCCAATCATTTCGCCCAATCAGCGATCGCCGCCCGTGGACGTTCTACGCGTTGGGCGGATTGTTCGCCGCGTACATGCTGTTCCTGTATGGACCCATGTTCGTCATCTACTTGCTGTCGTTTCAGGGCGAGAACGGTGGGGTGACCTTTCCGATGGTCGGCACCTCCACGGTCTGGTTCCAGGACATCCTGAAGCGAGGCCAGATGGCGAATATTCCGATTTCGTTCGGACGATCCATAAGCCTCGCCGCCCTTGTCAGTTGCATCACCGTCGTTTTCGCCGTCGCCGCCGGACTCGGCTTTCGGCGAAAATTCCCCGGCTCCGGCTTTGTCTTCTACATCGCCGTTGCTTCCCTCGTCATGCCTGGGCTTTTGATCGGTTTTGGTATCGGTCTTGGCTTCCAGTTCCTCGGTCTTAACACCAGCCTGTTCACCTCGGCTCTGGGCGCGCAATTGACATGGACCTTGCCATTCGGCCTGTTCGCGATGTTCGCCGTGATCAATCGGTTCAACCGCGCGTGGGAAGAAGCCGCCGCCGATCTCGGCGCCAGCGCCTGGCAGCGGCTGCGCCATGTCACACTTCCCATCCTGCTCCCCGGAATTCTGGGGGTCGCCATGGGCGCTTTGACGCTTTCCTATGACGAATACGCGCGGACCACGCTGACGATCGGACCGTTGAACACCTTGCCGCTGGAACTCTACGCCTTGATCTCCTCCGCCACATCGCCGACGCTGTTCGCGATCGGTACGTTGACCACAACGGCATCGTTCCTGATCATTACGACGACGCTGATTCTGGTGTTTCGCATGCAACGCCGCCGCTCTTTGGCGAACATGAAGGTTGGCTGAATGGACCCCCGCTTCGATGTTGAGTTGGTCTCTGTCACCAAACGCTTCGGCGACACCGTCGCGGTCGATGGCATCTCGTTGCGGATTCCGCGCGCCAGCTATTGCTGCTTGCTCGGCCCGAGCGGCTGCGGCAAGACGACCACCTTGCGCATGATCGCGGGACATGAAGCGGTCAGCGATGGCGATATTTTGATCGGTGGGCAGAACGTGTCGAACCTGCCGCCGGTCCTGCGCGGCACCGCGATGATGTTCCAGAGCTACGCGCTGTTCCCGCATCTGAATTGCCTCGACAATGTCGCGTTCAGTCTGAAGATGCGTGGCGTGAAGAAGATGGAGCGTCACGAACGGGCGCGGGAGTTCCTGAAGCTGGTGCATATGTCGGACTATTCGATGCGGCTGCCCGCGCAACTGTCCGGCGGCCAGCAGCAGCGGGTGGCTCTGGCGCGGGCGTTGATCACGCATCCGAAAGTGCTGCTGTTGGACGAACCGCTATCCGCGCTCGATCCGTTTCTGCGCATCAAGGTGCGCGAGGAACTGAAGCGGCTGCAACGGGAACTGGAGATCACTTTCATCCACGTCACCCACAGCCAGGACGAAGCGATGGCGATGGCCGATGTAATGGTCGTGATGGAGGATGGCCTGATCCGCCAGGCCGGTGCGCCGCGTGAGGTGTTCGAGCGGCCGGTCAATCCGTTCATCGCGCGCTTCATCGGCGGCCATAACGTGCTGCCGGGACCCGGCGGCCCAATCGCGATCCGCGCCGATCGTTGCCGTTTGGGCATCGCGGGTAACGGTCCGCACATCTCGGGCCGCGTCACCGTCGTCGAATACCAGGGAACCATGGTGCGGGTCGCCGTCACCACCGATCCGGGCGATGAGGTTTCCGCTCTGGTCCCAGACGAGTTGTTCCATCGCCAGCCGGTCGAGCCAGGGGATGCGGCGACACTCGTTTGGTCTGAGCAAGACGTGCACCACATGGCGCAGGCATGAGATCCATCATCTTCCCGGCTTGACCGGACCATCCGCATCAACATGATGGACTGGCGAAACCAGTTGAACCATCACGGGGACCAGGCGGATGGACGAGGACATACCGGAGGCCATCGAACTGGAGCGTGTCGCGGAATGGCGGCTGCGCAAGGTCGACGCCAAACCCTCCGATGAGCAAAGCGCGAAGGCGGTGCGGCAGTTGCAAAAGCTCGCTGACGATTTGCGGCACCAGCCCAACGCGAAGCTGCTCGAAGAGTATCGTTGCGTTTGCAACTGGTTGAGCGAGTCCGACGGCATCTCCGATTTCGTGTTGCGGGCACAGGACTATCGCGAGATGATCGCGTTCGGCGAGTGGGCGGAAACCGGCGACGATTATCTTCGCGCGCTGATTGGGATGGCTCAGGAAACGTTTGGGCTGGGTTAGGACCGCCGCGGCCCCGCCTGGGCGATTTGACGCCGCGTCCTCACCACCACCGGCCGCGACCGGCCGAACAGCCGATACGCCGCGCGGATGACTTTCATCTGGTAATCCGTCGCGAGCTCCGGTGTGTGCGAGTGATAGTATCCCACCGCCTGAACGACATCGCCGCGCGCCTCATCCAGATAGATCCGCATGATCGCGCCGGCGGCGGCGATGTTGAAGCAGGGATCGTCAATCAGCCGTCCCGCGACAACACGCGGCGGCAGATGCCATGATCGAGCCAGATAAGGTACCCATACCGTATTCACCTGCATCACGCCCAGGTCGCCGGTGCCATTAAAATTCCGAGAAATGGTCCCGGGCTGTCCCGCCTCCACCACCTGGATCGAGGGCAGCACGCGCGGCGGCAGGTGATAATACTGCGCGACAGTCAACATGCAGGCGAGCCAGGGGACCGGCATCACGCCTGGTTTACCTCGATCAGTCCACGGCGGATCTTGCGGCCGCGTTCCACCTTGTCCTCGATATACGCGGCATCGCCCCACCGTACGGCGCGCGCCATCGCCTGCGCGTCCTCCATGAAACGCGCCAGCATTTCCAGCAGCGCTTCCCGATTGTTGAGAAAAATGTCGCGCCACATCACCGGATCGCTGGCGGCGATGCGGGTGAAATCGCGAAACCCCGAGGCGGCGAAATTGGTGACTTCCCGGCGTGTCTCATCGGCCAGGTCGTCGGCGGTGCCGCAAATGGTGAAGGCGAGTAAATGTGGCAGATGCGACACGATCGCCAGCACGCGGTCGTGATGCGCCGGCTCCATCCGCTCCACCATGGAGCCACAGCGGCGCCAGAGTTCGGCGACTTTCTCCACCGCTGCCTCATCGGTGCCGGGCGGTGGGGTCAACAGCGTCCAGCGGCCCTGGAACAAAGTGGTGAAACCCGAGTCGGGTCCGGAATGTTCAGTGCCGGCCAAAGGATGCGCTGGCACGAAATGCACGAGTTCCGGCACGAACGGCCCGACGTCGCGAATGACCGACTGCTTGGTGGAGCCAACATCGGTCAGCACCGTTCCGGGTGCCAAAGCGGGACCAATCTTCGAGGCAAGATCAGCGAATGCACCGACCGGCGCACACAGCATGACGCAATCGGCGCCCTCGACCGCTTTGGCGGGATCCAGTTCCACGCGGTCGGCGAAACCCAGTTCGACGACGCGGTCCAAGGGCTTTTGGGTGCGAGCGTTGACGATGATCTCCGACGCGAGA
>CALFNB010000316.1 GCA_937902425.1 uncultured Acetobacteraceae bacterium
TTGGACGAAGTGACGCTAACTCAAAGGGTTGGACAAGAAAGAGCGCGAAGTTCGGGCTAATCCGGCTGCGCGGCGATGGTCAGGATCGTGGTGTGGACCAGGCCGTCCCGCATCAGGCGGACCTCAACCTGGCTGCCGATCCGCTCGGGTTGCAGAAAGGCGCGCAAGGCGTGGTTGCCGCTGGTCGACGATCCGTCCAGCGCCAGCAGCACATCGCCGGCCCGCAAGCCGGCACGATCCGCCGGACCTCCCCGGGTAATGCTGACCACCTGTCGCGCGGTGCGTTGCCCGGCGCGATGCGCGAGGCCCTCCGGCACGGTGATCGGCTGCAGCGAAACGCCAAGCCAGCCACGGCGAAAATCACCGCCGGCCTGTGAGGGCCTGGGTCTCGCGCCGGACGGCTCCCCATTGCGGACCACGGGCTCCACCGGCGCCTGAACGGCGACCTGCGGGATCGGTTGGACCGTCGGCAGTGTCATGGTCTGTGGCATTGGCGCCGTGCCCGCGGTATCCGGTGCGACGGCGGCGGTCGCCGCCTCCACGAAACGGGCGATCACACCGTGCGGCACCACGACGGCATCACCCGCCGGCGAAACACTGGTCATGCCCAGAAGCCGGCCCTCCGCGTCCACCACCATGCCGCCATGGCTGACGCGGGCGCCTGACAGGTCGAGTGTGATCGTGCCCGTGGCCCCAGCCCCGGCGGTGCGCGGGAAGCCATGGATCGTGGTCAATCGCACGGTTGGGCTGCCGTCGAAGTCGGCCCCCAGAGCGAGCACGAGGGCACCGATCGTGGCACTGCGGGCGGGTTCGGGCACCGTGACCGAAACCGCGGCGTCGAGCCGCAACGAAGCCAGATTGTTGACCGGATCGCGCGGCCCAGGCTGTGCCGAGATCAGGGCGCCGCTGGATAGCACGATGGTGTAGCCCGCCGCCGCCGGCAGCGCCTGATCGGAGGTCACGACAAGGTCGCCGCGCCAGAGGAACCCGGTCACATGTCGATTCTGCCCAATTCGGATCGCCGTCAATATCGGCGCGGCATTCGCCACCAGCATCGTGACGGACCCGGATACCTGGCTCAGAAGTTGCGTCATCGACCCTCCCACGGCATGGAGGCAGACGGCCAACCATGCCGAAGCGAACCGGTGATCCGGCGATCTGGCCCCTGTGTCGCGACTCTTGCCAGAACGCCTCCCGCCTGGGAACCGTTTGTTTCGATGACGGGAAAAGCCTGGATATTCACTATCTCAATCTTCCATATAATGGTCGCGATAACGCTCTCTGAGTGCCAATTTCTGGACTTTTCCCGTAGCGGTGTGCGGGAGTTCGGCCACGACGATCACCGCGTCGGGGAGCCACCATTTCGCGACCTTGCCTTCAAAGCTTCGCAGCACCTGATCGGGATCGATCGTCCGGCCGGGCCGCGGCACCACCAGCAGCAGCGGCCGCTCATCCCATTTCGCATGCCGCGCGGCGATCACGGCGGCCTCGGCGACGTCGGGGTGCGATACCGCGATGTTTTCCAGCGCGATCGAGCTGATCCATTCGCCGCCCGATTTGATCACGTCCTTCGAACGATCGGTGATCTCCATGAACCCCTCCGGATCGATGGTCGCGACATCGCCGGTGGCGAACCAGCCGTCCGCGTCGAGCGCGCTGCCCGGTTCGTCACCGTAATAAGCACTGGCGACCCACGGCCCGCGCACTGTAAGATCGCCGAACGCGCGCCCGTCCCAGGGCAACTCCTTGTTGTCGCTGTCGACGATCTTCATGTCGATGCCGGACAGGACACGGCCTTGCTTCAGCATGTGACGCGTCGCCGCCTCTCCCGATAGCCCAGACTGCGCGACCTTGGGCGCGTTGTAGGTCCCGACCGGGCTGAGTTCGGTCATCCCCCAGCCGTGCTCGACCGCGACGCCATATTCATCGCGGAACGCATCGATCAGCAGCGGCGGGGCGGCCGAACCGCCGGTCATGATGCGCTTCACCGTTTCCAGCCGTTCGCCGCTGGACCGCAAATGCTGCAACAGCCCGAGCCACACGGTGGGGACACCGCAGCTCAGGGTAACCCGCTCGGTATTGAAGAACGCCGCCAGGCTGGCGCCGTCGAGGTGCCGTCCCGGCAGCACCAAAGTGGCGCCGGTCAACGCGGCGGCATACGGAATGCCCCAGGCATTGACGTGAAACATCGGCACGACCGGCAAAATCCGCGAGGTCGCGCGCAGATCGAGCACGTCCGGCAATGCGACCGCGTAAGCATGCAGGACCGTCGAGCGATGACTGTACAGCACGCCCTTCGGCCGCCCGGTCGTGCCTGAGGTGTAACAGAGCGCGCTCGCGGTGTTCTCGTCGAACGCCGGCCAGTCGTAATCGTCGTCCGCGTCGTTCAACAGCGTGTCGTAACAATGCAGCCGCATGCCGGGCGCCAAAGCGACCTCGGGCATCGAGCCCGCGTCACACAGCATCACCACGTCGCGCACATGATCCTTGATCGTATCCGCGATCATTCCGAGCAACGGCGAAAAACTCAGATCCACGAACAGCACCTTATCCTGGGCGTGGTTCACGATGTAGCCGATGTCGTCCGGATGCAGCCGCGGGTTGATGGTGTGGCAGATCGCACCCATGCCCGGCGCGGCGTAATACACCTCCAGATGGCGGGTGCCGTTCCATGCCAGCGTGCCGACCCGGTCGCCCTCCTTGATGCCGAGCTTCGCCATCGCCCGCACCAGCCGGCGCGACCGGCGCTCGAGTTCGGACCATGTGGTGCGATGGGTGGTGTTTTCGTGGGTGCGGGAGACGACCTCAGCGGTCGCGTGATGGCGGGCAGCGTGTTTCAGGATCGTTGAAATCAACAGACCGTGCGACTGCATAAGGCCCAGCATGGCGTCCCTCCGTGGTTTCGCGGTGTGGCGCACCGCGGGCAACGATATTGCTACAGATATGCGCGTGGCGCACGGTTGGATGCGTGGAACGTTTCATTTCGTCGCGAGGGTCCGGTGGTCTCGTCGCGAGGACCGGTCGTCGCGAGGGTCCGGAGGCCGCGATTTGCGCGTATCGTCGCGAATTGTCACCGACTTACGGCCGATCCACCCGGAATGAAAGCGCCCGCCATGAGCCGTATCGTGCCGGGCTCCCTTGCGTCATCCCCGGGCTCATCCCACGGCTGTCCGGTTAAAAAAAGCTTGTACGTCAACTGTTTATGGAATCGACTCTGTCTCACGGGAATCGCCCGGATCGAGACGGAGGCCATATATCGCCGT
>CALFNB010000317.1 GCA_937902425.1 uncultured Acetobacteraceae bacterium
ATATCAATAGCACGGCTTGTATTCTGCCGTGGCTTGGTATGGAATGTAAAATCGTAGTCGTCGAAACATATGAATCCCCCGTCCTCCAGAAGGCCAAAAGCGAGAACCGCATCTTCGATGACATAGCGTGCCTCATGCGCCCCATCAATGTACACAAAATCGAACCTCTCGGGGTAAAGCGCCCGAAGCACTTCTTGCGAGTATCCGACGATCTTTCTGCACAATGCAGCGTGGCCAGACGCCGCTATGTTCATATCGAATATGTTCTCGATCGTATCTCCGATGTCGCCGATCCAACCGGCGTGCTCCGAACTGCCTTCAAAAGTATCGATGCAGGTGAGCCGACCGCCCCGTCTTGAAATGACCTTATCGAGCAGCCACGTCGCGGAGCCGCCCTGCCAACTGCCAATCTCCAATGCCATGATCGGCGAGGTGGTGATCCGTTCGGCGAACCATTTTGACCAAAGCGGAATATTAGAGGAGAAATAGTCCTGCAGGAACGTGTAGCCATTCGCCTCGCTTTCCGACCATCCAATGGCGTCGTGCGCCCTTCGATACGCTCTTATGCAATCTTCATTCCGACCGGCTTTTTGATACATTTGCGCAATGCAGTGGTACCCCCAGTAGTTCCTCGGTGAGTTCTCGAGAGCTCGTTCAAGGATATTCAACCCAATGTCACGGGTACCCTGCCGCTCAAAGCACTGGGCCTCGAGGCGGGCAATGTCCACGGCAATCCCGCGAGTTTGCTCCCGGGTTTCATTGATCAAGCGCAAGCCGCCGTCGACATCGCCGGCTACCAACATGCCCTGAACGCGCTCATAAATCTGCCATTCGACTGGGATGTCCATCACCTCTACCCCGCCATCGCGACCCGCAGCGCCTCCGCCACCACCCCGGCGCTGTGCCGCTGCTCGATATACTTCAACCCGGCCTCCGCCAGCCGCCGGTTCAATACCTCCTCCTCATGCACCCGCGCGCGCTTCACCGCGAACTCCTCCGGGGAGCGCGCCACCAGCCACGCCAGAGCCTCCGGCAATTCCAGTCCTTCCGCCGCCACCTCGCTCATCACGCACGGCAGCCCATGCGCGAAGCTTTCCAGCACCTTGCCCTTGATCCCGGCGCCGTAACGCAGCGGCACCACCGTGCAACGCAGCTTGTGCAGGATATCCGCCAGCACCGGCACGAACCCCAGAGGCACCACCCCCGGCCCGCGCAGCGCCGCGATCTCATCCGGCATCTTACTGCCCACCAGATACGTCGTACAATCCGGCGCCCTGGGCCGCAACAGCGGCAGGATCTCCGCCACGAAATAGCGCACGGCGTCAGCGTTCGGCGGATGCCCGAAACCCCCGACATACGCCGTGCCCGACCGCTGACTGAACGGCAGCGGCGTGGGGCGAGCCAGCACCGTCCACGGCACCACCTCGACCTTCAGGCAGGGGTTGATCTCCCGCAGCAGCTTCGCCTCAACCGGCGAGTACACGATCACGCTGTCCACCGTCTGCATCGCCTGAAGTTCGCCGCGGCGCTGCATCGCCGCCTCCGCCGCGCTCATGGAGCCAGGGTCGATCTCCGCCTGCCGCTCCATGCGCAGGAAGTGC
Organism: uncultured Acetobacteraceae bacterium; assembly: GCA_937902425.1. Lineage (GTDB taxonomy): Bacteria > Pseudomonadota > Alphaproteobacteria > Acetobacterales > Acetobacteraceae > Rhodopila. Next base: position 1,602 of record CALFNB010000317.1, read on the forward strand.
AGATCGGCCACGTTGTAGACGATCCGGCAGTTCGGGAAATAGCGCCGCACCATGGTCGCGTATTTGCTGGCGTTGCTATAGCGGTGCAGATACACGACGTCGGGCTTGTTCACGGCCTTGCGGAACACTTCCTCGACCGACCAGAAGTACGGGTGATACAGGCACTCGATGCCCAGTTTCTGCAACTGGCCGGTATAGGGATCGATTTTCGCCATGTTGTCGGCCGGCAGGAAGGTCACTTTGTAGCCCAGAGCCTGCAACGCGCGCATGTGTTCGATAGCGGCGTTCGACCCGGCGTCCTGGTCTGGCGTCGGCACCGTGTCATCGATGAAATATGCCCGTTGCCGCACCAGCCGCTCGGCTTCCAGCTCGGGTTGCTGACCGTTCATGCGGTGCGTGATCAACGTGTCCTTCCAGCGCCGGTAGAATTTGGCGTGGTTGACCACCTGGAACCGCTTCATGCCGGTGCCGGCGGTGTCGGTCCCCGCGCTGACGCCTTCCAAATGCACGATCTCCGACGCCGGCTGCACCACGACGCGCTTGCCGCGGGCGCGCACGCGGAACGCCAGATCGGTGTCCTCGTAATAGGCCGGCGCGTAATACTCGTCGAAGCCGCCAAGCTCATCGAACAGCGTGCGTTCGATCATCAGGGCGGCGCCGGACACCCAGTCCGCGTCGCGCAGGAACGAGAACGCGGGTTCGTTGGGATCGCGGCCGCGGCCCCAGTTCCAGCCATCGCCAAGCCGCCAGACGATCCCGCCAGCCTCCTGCAGCTTGCCGTCCGGGAACAGCAGCTTCGATCCGGCGACGCCGATGTTGGGCACCTGCTCGAACGTTTCCACCAGTTCGTCCAGCCAGCCCGGCTTCACCAGCGTATCGTTATTCAGAAAGAATAAATACCTGCCCTTGGCGAGGGCCGCCCCGGCGTTACACGTGCGGACGAACCCAAGATTGGTCGCATTGCGCACCATACGCACCGCGCCGGCGAAAACCAATGCCGCCAGCAGCGTTTCATCGTCCGAGCAGTCGTCGGCGATAATGATCTCGAACGGCCGGTCGGGCGGCGCCTTAACGATCGAGTCGAGGCAATCGTACGTGGTGGAAAATTTGTTGTGCACCGGGATGATCACCGAGACCTCGGGGGCATCCGACGACTCGATATACAGCGGCTGGAACGCGTAGCGCAGTTGATCGACCAGGTCGCGGGTCCGGTCGGTCAGTTGCACCATTTCCGCGGCTTCGGTCGGCGCGACCCGCGGCGGTGCCCCACGCATCCGGCCCAGCCGCTCATGCGCGTTGATCAGGTCATTGAGCAAGGTCAGCAGATAACCGAGCGGCTGACTGAGGTCGTCCTGTTTCGACGCCGCCTCGATGGCGGAAAACACCGCCTCATTGATGAAGTTCATCGTCCGCGGTTCCAGCCCAGGACGACTGATCCAGGCCGGCGACCGCGGCAGGTCGCGGCCATCGCTCGCGCGCCGCACCCGCACGAGGTGGCGTGACAGCGGCAGGACCCCGCCGAGATTCTGGATCGTGAAGCCGTGGTGCCCACCGCCCATGCCGGCATCGGCCAGATCGGGGCGAAACTGGTCGGCGGTAACCTTCAGCACCACGATATCGCCGTCCAGGATCTCGATATCGACCGGTTGTTCCGGATGTGCATCATCCCAGACCCATCCGGAGATTTCGTCGTAGCCTACCCGATCGAGGTTGCCGATCGGCCCCGCTTTGTGCACCCCCGGCGCGCGGCTTTCCTCCGCACCATCATCGGCGTTCGCTTCCCCTCCATCCTGGGCAACCTCACCGGCCACGAGGAAGGCCGCCAGCACCGCGACCGGAAACTCGCCGGTTGGGTCACCCGTGGGGGCATCACCCGTGGGGATTGTCCCGCCACCCGCATGCGTTTCTTCCGCCGCCGGTTCAGGACCGGTCACCGACATCGGCGAGCCGGGGATGTTCAGGCGGTCTCGCGCGCGACGCACCCGCACGTTGTGGGTTCCCGGCGGCACATGCGCCGCCAGGTCACGGACGAGGAAGCCGTGGCGACCGTCACCAACCCCAAGCTCCGCCAGATCCGGGCGAGGGAGATCGGCACGCACCTTGAGAACGACGGCGTCGTCAACCAGGATCTCAACCTCGATCGGCTCATCGGGCGTCGGCCGGTACCAGGCCCATCCCAGAATATGCTGGTGATCGATCGACTCTATGGCCCCAATCGCCAGGACACGCCGGACCGGGGCCGCGGTCGCCTCGATTGCTCCCCGTACCGCGGTCGACTGGGCAGCCTTCCCCGGGGCGGTGTCCCCTTGGGCGGCGTCCCCTTGGGCGGCGTCCCCCTGGGCGGCGTCCCCCTGGGCGGTGTCCCTCTGAGCGGTGTCCCTCTGGGCGGTGTCCCTCTGGGCAGCCTCGCCCGAAACCACGGCGGCCGCCGGATTGCCACCCGTGGCGCCATCCCGCGTCACGCCGGAGCCTTCGTCCCCACTGGAGCTTTCGT
>CALFNB010000318.1 GCA_937902425.1 uncultured Acetobacteraceae bacterium
CATGGCTCAACATTTTCGTGGTCTTCGTGCTGGCGGGTCTGGTGGCGGCCGGGGTGGGAATCCTGTTCGGCCTGCCGTCGCTCCGAATAAAAGGCTTCTACCTGGCGGTCGCTACCCTCGCGGCGCAATTCTTTCTCGAATGGGCTTTCATCCGGGTGCCATGGGTCACCCATTACAGCGCATCCGGCATGGTGACGCTGCCGGCCATTGTCATGTTTGGCATCGAAATCAAAAGCTCGGTCAGCCGCTATCTTTTCACACTGTTCATTGTCACTGTCCTGGCGGTCGTCGCCAAGAATCTGGTGCGTTCCAATGCCGGCCGCGCCTGGATGGCGATCCGCGACATGGATATCGCCGCGGAGATTATCGGTATCCCGCCGCTGCGAACCAAGCTGCTCGCCTTCGCCGTCAGTTCCTTCTACTGCGGCATCGCCGGTGCGCTGCTGGCCTTCATCTTCCTCGGCTCGGTCGAGCCGGCGGCGTTCGATCTGGATCGGTCGTTCCACGTCCTGTTCATGATCATCATCGGCGGGCTCGGCAGTATCCTTGGCTGCTTCCTGGGCGCCGCCTTCATCACGCTGCTGCCGCTGTTCCTGAACCGGATTCCGACGCTGCTCGGACTGCCGCTCAGCACGGCGTCGATTTCGAATTTCGAGTTCATGACTTTCGGCGCATTGATCGTGTTCTTCCTGATCGTCGAGCCGCATGGCCTGGCGCGGCTTTGGCAGATCGGCAAGGAAAAGCTCAGGTTATGGCCGTTCCCGCATTGACCGCGGTGTGGGCCGGGGGAGACCGATAGGCTGGAGGCGGTACGTGTGCTAATTTCCGCGTACGAGCTGAACGACCACGTGACGACCAGACTGCGGACAAGGGGGGTAACAATGATACGATGTCGACCAGGCATTGCTTTGCTGAGCGCCGCGATCGCGGCGATCTGCTTGGTAGGTTCGGACGCCTCGGCCCAGGGCCAGAACGAGCAGTTCATTCCTTCACTGGTTTACCGGACCGGTCCTTACGCGCCGAACGGCATACCGTTCGCCAACGGCTTCTCCGACTACCTCGCGTTGATGAACGAACGCGACGGCGGCATCAACGGCGTCAAGATCACCACCGAGGAGTGCGAGACCGGTTATGCCACCGATCGTGGCATCGAGTGCTACGAGCGTCTGAAGAATCATGCCCCGACGGGCGCCGCCGCCTTCAGCCCGCTCTCTACCGGCATCACCTACGCGCTGATCGAGCGGGCGCCGGGCGACAAGATCCCGGTCGTCTCCATGGGCTATGGTCGCGCCGACTCAGCCGACGGTCGCGTCTTTCCGTGGGTGTTCCCGATCCTTGGCACCTATTGGACCCAGGCGGATACGTTGGTGCACTACGTCGCGATGCAGGAAGGCGGCTACGACAAGCTGAAAGGCAAGAAGATCGCCTTTATCTATCACGACTCGCCATACGGCAAAGAGCCGATCCCGGTGTTCCAGGAGCTCGCCAGGCGGCATGGCTTCCAGCTTGAAATGTATCCGGTCGCCGCGCCGGGTCTGGAGCAGAAGTCCACCTGGCTGCAAATCGCGCGCGAATACCGGCCAGACTGGACGTTCATGTGGGGCTGGGGCGTGATGAACTCCACCGCGATCAAGGAGGCCGCCGCCATCGGCTACCCGCGCGACCACTTGATCGGTGTTTGGTGGTCGGGTGCGGAGCCCGACGTCATTCCCGCGGGCGACGGTGCGATCGGCTACAAGTCCGGCGCCATGCACGCCGCCGGTCCCGTGGCGGCGGTGCACCAGGACATCTTCAAATACCTCTACGATAAGGGCAAAGGCGCCGCGAAGCGCGAGGAGGTCGGACAGGTCCTCTACAATCGCGGCATGATCAATGCGGCGCTCGTCGTCGAGGCTATCCGCACCGCGCAGGGCAAATTCGGCGATAAGCCGCTGACCGGTGAACAGGTGCGCTGGGGACTGGAGAACCTGAACCTCGATGACAAGCGGATCAAGGAAATCGGCTTCGAAGGCCTCATCGCGCCCGTGAAGCTATCCTGCGCCGATCATGAGGGTGGCTCGAGGGTGCGCATCCAGCAGTGGGATGGCAAGAAGTGGAACTTCATCTCTGACTGGCTCACGCCGGATCAGAAACTGCTGCGTCCGATGGTCGAAGAGTCAGCGGCAAAGTATGCCAAGGAGAAGAACATCACGCCACGCGATTGCGGCAAGGAGAGCTGATTCGCCCGGCCAGAGACGCTCTGTTGGCAACCGATGGATCGCGTCGCCTGTTCGTCGCTCCCGCTTTCAGGGGGGTGACGACGGCGCCGTGAGTGATCGCGTCCCATCATGAGTCAGACTCTGACCGCGGCGATGACCGCGCCATTGCTCGCGGTCAACAACGTCGAGGTGATCTACGATCACGTCATCCTGGTGTTGCGCGGCGTGTCGCTGTCGGTTCCCGAGGGCGGCGTGGTCGCCCTTCTCGGGGCCAACGGCGCCGGCAAGACCACGACGCTCAAGGCGATCTCCAACCTCCTTCGGGCGGAACGGGGCGACGTTACCAAGGGCAGTATAGAATTCACCGGCGAGCGGATCGATCGCCTTTCACCGCCGGAAGTGGTCCGGCGCGGTCTGATCCAGGTGATGGAAGGTCGCCATTGTTTTGGACATCTCACGGTTGAGGAGAACCTGTTGACCGGTGCCTTCACCCGCGGCGGCGACCGTGCCGGGATCGCGCGGGATCTGGCCAAAGTCTATGCATATTTTCCCGCGCTGCGGGACCGCCGCACGAGCCTCGCCGGATACACGTCGGGTGGCGAGCAGCAGATGACAGCGATCGGCCGCGCCATGATGGCGCGGCCGCGCATGATCCTGCTTGACGAGCCTTCCATGGGTCTGGCGCCGCGGCTGGTCGAAGGGATATTCGAAATCGTCCATCGGCTGAATCGGGAGACCAACGTCAGCTTCCTGGTCGCGGAGCAGAACAGCAACATGGCACTGCGCTATGCCAGCTACGGTTACGTTCTTGAGAACGGCCGGATCGTGCTCGATGGCAAGGCGGAGGAGCTACGCGAGAACGAGGACGTGAAGGAATTCTATCTCGGACTCGGAGGCGGTGGTCGGACAAGCTATCGGGACGTCAAGCACTACCGCCGCCGAAAGCGCTGGCTATCCTGAACTCATCCCGTCAGGACCGGCCATGGCGACAGGCAACGGTCCGTGCCTGTCAAACCGGCCAGTGCCGTCGAAGGAGGTGACGCCGTGAGCGAAGATCGCGAATATTACGACGAGTTCGAAGTGCGGACGCCATCGGCGCGGCAGCTTGCCGAGGCATGCGATCTGGCGCGGCAGGTCGCGCACGCCAAAGCAAACGTGCCCTATTACCGCGAGCTCCTGACCAACGTCGACCCAGCTTCCGTCACGACGCGGACGGCGCTCGCGCGGTTGCCGGTTACCCGCAAGTCCGACCTCAAGGATATCCAATCGCGGCATCGCCCGTTCGGTGGCCTGAATGGCTGGGACATCGGCAAACTCGCGCACATCTATCAATCACCGGGCCTGATCTACGAACCGGACAGCGACCTTGCGGATTATTGGCGTTTTGCCCGCTCCCTGTGGGCTACCGGCGTGCGTCCCGGCATGGTGATCCACAACACTTTTTCCTATCACCTGACGCCAGCGGGCATGATCATCGAGTCCGCCGCCAGGGCCATCGGCTGCCCGGTCATTCCCGGCGGCGTCGGCAATACCGAACTGCAAGTGCGGGCCATCGCTGATCTGCGCCCCGCAGTGTATTGCGGCACGCCGTCGTTCCTGCGGATCCTGCTGGAGAAGGGTCGAGAAGCCGGCGCCGACCTGTCTTCGCTGAAGCTGGCGGTGGCCGGCGGCGAGGCACTGCCTCCGTCGCTGCGGAAGGCGATCAACGACCTCGGCGTCTTCGTATCGCAGAACTATGGCACCGCCGATCTCGGCCTGATCGCCTACGAAAGCCGGGCCATGGAAGGCATGATCGTCGACGAGGGCGTGGTGGTGGAGATCGTGCGGCCAGGGACTGGTGAGCCGGTGGCTGACGGTGAGGTCGGCGAGGTTGTCGTTACCACCTTCAATCCGGTCTATCCGCTGATCCGTTTCGCGACCGGCGATCTTTCCGCCGTGCTGCCCGGCCCAAGCCCTTGCGGCCGCACCAACATGCGGATCAAGGGTTGGATGGGCCGCGCCGATCAGACCACCAAGATAAAGGGCATGTTCGTGCATCCGAGCCAGGTGGCGCAGGTCGTGGCGCGTCATTCCGAAATCGTGAAAGCGCGCCTCGAAGTGGAAAGTCGCGACAATGTCGACGAAATGACGCTCCGCTGCGAGGTCGGTGCCGGCAATGAAACGCTTGCAGCCGAAATCGCGGGCACTCTGCAGTCGGTCTGCAAGGTTCGCGGCCGCGTTGCTCTTGCCAGACCTGGCGAACTGCCCAACGACGGCAAGGTCATCGCTGACCTTCGCAGCTACAAATAGCGCGATGGCGTGACTCGCCGGACCTGGGTAACGCCGACCAGGGTCCGTCTGACGTGAGGACTATCGCCGGGCGCGCAACGCCCGGCCCGCGGCTGACGGCGATCCGGGTACTCCATTGCCGCCTCCCGCTCGTGTCGGCATAATGCCACGGCACGGTCACCACGCGCGGAGGGCGATAATGCCCGCTCCTATCGTCATCGCCGACAGCATCACCCGCGTGGGGCCCGAAGCCGCCGGCGCGGTCGTCGTCAATGCGTCCCATGGCGGTGTCTATGCCGCCTGGCTCGCGGCGAAGCTGCATGCTGCCGCGGCGATTTTCAACGACGCCGGCGTCGGCCGCGACCGCGCCGGGATCGCCGGCCTCGACTACCTCCAGGAATTCGGCGCCGCCGCCGCGACCATTGGTCACGACACGGCGCGGATCGGCGACGGCGCCGACATGATGGCGCGCGGCGTCATCAGCCACGCGAACCGGCTGGCCGCATCACTTGGAGTCAGCCCAGGCCAGGCGTGCCGCGACGCCGCCGCCGCGCTGGGACAGGCACGGCGGACGGATCGCGCGCCGCCGGACGCGCTGGAAGCGGCGTTCCTGCTCATCTCTGAAACGCCCCAGGTCTGGGCACTCGACTCCGCTTCACTCGTCTTGCCCGAGCACAAGGACTCGATCGTCGTCACCGGCTCGCATGGCGGGCTGCTCGGCGGCAGGCCGGAAACCGCGCTCAAATATGACGTGCTCGGCGCCCTCTATAACGACGCTGGAATTGGCATAGACGAAGCCGGCGTCTCGCGCTTACCGGCGCTCGACGCACGCGGCATCGCGGCCGCGACAGTCGCGGCGGCAAGCGCGCGCATCGGCGACGCGCGCTCAACGTACGAGGATGGAAAAATCAGCCGGGTCAACGCCCGCGCCGCTTCTCTCGGCCTTCGCGAAGGCATCAGCGCGCGCGAATTCGTTGCCGGGCTGCGCCGCGCACTCACCTCATAAGGAGGAACCATGTCGCTCACGCAACACAATCGCCCGTCCGGCACGATGACCGGAGGGCGCGCGCTCGCGGAGATGCTGCATTTGTCGGGCGCCGGGCCGCTGTTCGGCATGGGCGGGTTCCAACTGCTGCCGTTCTACGACGCGATCGGCCTTGTCGGCCTGGACCACCACCTGATCAACGACGAGCGCTGCGGCGCCTTCGCCGCGGACGCCTATGCAAGGGTCACCAACCGCCCCGGCATTTGCGACGCCACGCTCGGCCCCGGCGCGACCAACCTCGTCACCGGGCTCGTCGAGTCGCTGAATGCGGGCATCCCGATCGTCGCGATCGCCGGCGACACCAACCGCGCGCATTCCTGGAAGAACATGACCCAGGAGTGCCGCCAGGTCGAAATCCTCAGGCCCGCGGTCAAGGAGTTGATGCGCGTCGAGATGACCAGCCGCATCCCCGAACTGGTGCGGCGCGCGTTCGCAGTGGCGACCTCGGGGCGGCCAGGGCCGGTATTGCTCGACGTGCCCGAGGATGTCTGTCACGGCACCCACGATTTCGCGCCCGAGGATTTCGTCATCGATGAAGCGACGCTGAAAGCGCCGGCCCGCCGCATCCGCCCCGACCGTGCCGATATCGAGCGTGCCGCGAAGCTGATCGCCAAAGCGAAACGGCCGCTGCTGCTGACCGGCGGCGGGATTCACCTGTCCGAAGCCTGGAGCGCGCTGACCCACTTCGCCGAAGCGCAGTCGATCCCGGTCGCGCACACGATGAGCGGCAAGGGGGGCATCGCCTGCACGCACCCGCTGTCGGTGGGTCTGTTCGGACGCTATTCCCGCATCGCCAACGACCTGATCGAGGCGTCGGATTGCCTGATCGTCGTCGGATGCAAGCTCGGCGAGATCGCGACAAAGCGCTTCGCGCTGCCGCCGGCCCACATCCCGGTGATCCATCTCGACATCGTCGCCGAAGAGATCGGCCGTTGCATCCCCACCGAGATCGCGCTCTGGGGCGATGCGCGAGCCGGGCTCGAAGACTTCGCCGATGCGCTGTCCGATGGCGGCGCGGCCGCCCGCGCGGCACGGGCCGACTATGTCGCCGAGATCGCGCCGCGCATGCGGGCCTGGGAAGACGATGCCGCACCGCGGCTCAATTCGCGCGACCGGCCGGTGCATATGGCGCGCCTCTGCCGTGAGCTGAACCAGACCCTGCCGGCGGACGCGATCCTGGTCGCCGATGGCGGGTTCGCCGGGCATTGGACCGGGCTGCTCTACGACACAAAGACTCCGGGACGGCATTTCATTCCGGATCGCGGCTTCGCCTCGATCGGCTATGGGCTGCCGGGCGGCATCGGCGCCGCCCTCGCCGCGCCC
>CALFNB010000319.1 GCA_937902425.1 uncultured Acetobacteraceae bacterium
GACCCGGGGAAAGGACATGACGGTGAGACGCGGATGCCTGAATCGACTCGTTTATTGTTGGGCGTCGCCTGACCCAGGCCGCCACCAGAGCCGATGTATCGACCGCGATCATCGCGGCAAGCCATGCTCATCCCAATCGAACGGGTCGAACGCATCCACCCGGTCCGGGATACGATCCAACCGGGCGAGGATCGCCTGGGCCCTCGCTTCGAAGTCATCATCCGAACTGATGTTCTGATTGGCCAGCATGCCATCGACCGCCCTTGCCACGGCGGCGGTCTTCGTGCGGCCCGTCAACGCCGCCAGACGCTCGATTTTGGCGACAACCACCGGATTGGCGATCTGAACCGGCATTAAACCCTCGCGATGGTGATTTCACCATGATCAATAGACATCACCATCGCCCGGCTTCAAGCGATCACCCCTCCAGCGGCAATCCCTCCAGGTCCTCCGCCCGTTCGACTTTGATCAGCACGGCGTAGCCCTTCTTCTCCGGGTCGCGGTCCTTCTCCGGCTGCACCAGCCGCCGCCAGACTTCATCATACGCCGCACCGGAACGAACGATTCGCGCGGTGCCGTAGAACCGCGCGATGCCGCCCTTGGGCAGCGTGCCGTCCGCCCGCAACGACGGCTTGCGGAAATACACCGTCACCTTGGTCCCATCCGTCATGTTCTTCGCCGTCGAGCCCTTGCCGCGTTCCCACAGCGCCAGATGCTCGTCGTCATACACCATCGTGCCGCCGCGCGGCGTGATCTGCGCGTAGCCATCCGGCAGAGCGGTGCCGACCAGCGTCACGTAATCCGGAAACGCCGTGTTGATGTGTTCCCGCAAGACCGTCGGAATACGCGCCATCGTTCTCTCCTCGTTTCAGTTCGTCCGCGAAGCGTCAGTAAGCCAGCAAAGCCTGCGCACAGGCATCCAGAATCGCGTCGGTGTCCAGCCCATAGGCGCGATACAGGTCCGGGATATCGCCGCCCTGGCCAAACCGGTCGACACCCAGAGGCACCACGCGCTGCCCTCGCACCGAGCCCAACCAGGCGTGCGTGGCCGGATGCCCGTCGAGAACGGTGACCAACGCCGCACCCGGAGCCAGCGGCGCCAGAATTCGCTCGATATGCGCGCGCGCCGAACGATCGCCGTTCCGCCGCGCCCGCATCGCATCCAACCAACCCGCGTGCAGCCGGTCCGGTGAGGTGATCGCCAGCAGACCGACGCCATCGGTTTCCTCGGCCACCACGGCGAACGCCTCCATCACCTCGGTCGCGACCGGCCCCTGATAGGCCAGCGCGAGCCGCGTCCCCTCATCTGGCCGCACCACCCAGTGCGCGCCGGCAATCACCTCCGCCGGATCGATGGTGCGTTCCGGCTGCGCCAGGGTCCGGGTCGACAGCCGCAGCCACACCGCCGAGCCATCCGGCTTTTGCATATGCTCCAGCGCGTGGCGCAGCAGGATGGCGAGTTCATCGATATGCGCGGGCTCGAAACTCGCGAGCCGATCGGCGGCCATGCCGATCAGCGGCGTGTTGACCGATTGATGCTGCCCGCCCTCCGGCGCCAGGGTCAGTCCGGACGGGGTCGACACCAGCAGGAAGCGCGCGTCCTGGTAACAGGCATACAGCAGCGCATCGAGGCCGCGATTGACGAACGGATCGTAAACCGTGCCGATCGGCAGGATGCGTGCCCCGGTCATCGCCGGAGTCAGGCCCGCCGCGCCAAGCAACAGAAACAGGTTCTGCTCGGCGATCCCCAGTTCGACATGCTGCCCCAGCGGCGACATGCCCCAACGCTGCGCCGAGGCCAGCTTTGAGTCGCGGAATACATCGTTGCGCGTGTGACGATCGAAAATCCCCCGCCGGTTCACCCATGGCCCGAGATTGGTCGACACCGTGACGTCCGGGCTGGTGGTCATGATATGCGCGGCGAGCTCCTTCAGCTCGCCCTGGCCGCGGCCGAGTTCGGCGAGCATGTCGCCGAACCCGCCCTGCGTGGACATTTTCCGGCCCGCCGTTTTCGGCACTGGCAATGTCGCGGGAACCGGAACAATCGGCGCGCTCAACGCGCGTCCCTCGGCGGTCAAAGTCGCGGCGAACGGGGTGGCGGCGAGGAATTCGGCAAACTCGGCTTCCGAGAGATCCATCCCCTCGAACAGGTCCCACTCGTGGCCGGACCGGATGCCCATGTCGGAGCGGAACTGTTCCATCTGCTCCTTCGTCATCAGCCCGGCGTGATTGTCCTTATGGCCGGCGAACGGCAGTCCCATCCCCTTGATCGTATACGCGATGAAACAGGTCGGCTGATCGCCCTGGGCCTCGGCGACACGGAAATGCTCGATCATCGTTTCGATGTCGTGACCGCCCAGATTGGTCATCAGCGCGCCCAGTTCGGCGTCGTTGAGCGGATCGATGATGGCGCGGGCGCGGGAGCGGCCGAGATCGGCCAACAGCACCTGACGCCACGCGGCACCGCCCTGGAAGGTCAGCGCGGAATACAGGCTGTTGGGGCAGTCATCGATCCAGCGGCGCAGGTCCTCGCCGCCCTCGCGCGCGAACGCGGCCTCCAGCGCGCGGCCGAACTTGATGGTGACGCAGTTCCAGCCCATGTCGCGGAACAGGCCCTCGATGCGGCCGAACAGGCGGTCGGGGACGACGCTGTCGAGGCTTTGACGGTTGTAGTCGATGACCCACCACAGGTCGCGGACATCGTGTTTCCAACCCTCCAGCAACGCTTCGTAGATGTTGCCCTCGTCGAGTTCGGCGTCGCCCGCGATGGCGATGTGGCGGCCCGGCGGCAGGTCGGGGCGGCCGAGATCATGCAATCGGACATAGTCGGCCATCAGCGCGGAGAAGCTGGTCATCGCCACGCCCAGACCGACCGAGCCGGTGGAGAAATCGACCTCCGCGCCGTCCTTCACCCGGCTCGGATACGGCTGGATGCCGCCAAACTGGCGCAGGGTCGCCAGCTTGTCCCGGGTCTGCCGGCCGAGCAGATAGTTGATCGCGTGAAACACCGGACCGGCGTGCGGCTTGACCGCGATGCGGTCCTGGGGTCGGGCGATTTCCAGGTACAATGCCGTCAGGATCGAGATGCTGGAGGCGCACGACGCCTGATGCCCGCCCACCTTCAGCCCGTCCCGGTTGGGCCGGATATGATTGGCGTTATGGATCATCCATGACGACAGCCAGAGCAACTTCCGCTCCAGTTGCTTCAACACCCGGACCCGGCCTTCGCCCGCGACGCTCCGAGGCATGACCGTGGCAAGCGGTGCGTTCATGGATCCTCCCAGGGGGCCCTCCCCGACTGTTCCGAGGGGCGGAGTGTATTTCATCCGGGCGGGCGAACCAAACCTTTTGCGGCCACGCTCGCGAGCCGCGGGAAGTCATCGTAGTCTCGGATATACTCGGCGCGGCCACTGTCGATCCCCGCGTTCATTACGACGGTCCCTGGACGACGGTTCCTGGAACATTCCGCGAGCCGGCATTCCCGCGCGCCGCCCTCGGTATCCGGGACACCGGAATGAAGTCAATGGCGTGATGGCCAGGGCGTGAAGCTGATCACGGTCAACCCAGGCGCGACCGCCCGTTTTACGATAATCCAGCCGATATGGCGCGGCCCCGAGGCGTGCTATGGGCGGGCTCGAGAGGGGTTGATCGTTCATGTTCCATGATGCCAGGCAACTGTCCGCCGGAACCAAATTGGAGACGGAGCTCTGCATCATCGGTGCCGGGGCGGCCGGGATCACTCTGGCGCTGTCCCTGCGCGACGCGGGATTTCGCGTGCTGTTGCTGGAAAGCGGCGGCCTCGAATTCGAAGAAGCCACACAGGCGCTCTACGCGGGCGACAACACCGGCCTCCCCAACTACGATCTCGACACTTCGCGGCTCCGTTTCTTCGGTGGCTCGACCAACCATTGGGCAAGCTGGTGCAGGCCGTTGGAGCCCGAGGATTTCAAACCCGCCGACCCGGCCGACTTGCGCACCTGGCCGCTGAGCCGCGCCGATCTGGAGCCGTACTACCGCGTCGCGCAAACCTTGTGCGAACTTGGGCCGTACAACTACGACGATTTGTCCCCTTGGTTACAGGCCAGCGGCATGGCGGCGCTCGCGGTGGACCCGCGCAGGTTGAAGACCACGCTGTTCCAGGTCGGCCCGCCAACGCGGTTCGGTAGCAAGTACCGCGATGCGCTGGCGCGGGCGGACAACGTCACGGTGTTTCTGCACGCGAATGTGCTGGAATTGCAAACCGATGCGACCGCGGGGCGGGTCACCGGGGTCAGCGCCACCAGCCTGGACGGGCCGCCCTTCGAGGTCACCGCCCGGATCGTCGTACTGGCCACGGGCGGCCTGGAGAATGTCCGGCTGCTGTTGTTGTCCAACCGCGTGCGGAACGCTGGACTTGGCAACACTTATGACGTGGTCGGCCGCTATTTCATGGATCATCCCTGGATGACCGGTGCCGGCTTCGCCGCGTTCGCCAATCCACTGCCGGACCTTCGGCTGTACCAGGACGAAACGGCCTGTCTCGGCACCACCATATTCGGCACCCTGTCAGCGGGAGCCGCGGAGCCGGGCATTGGCGGGTTTCGGGTGCTGCTGACCCCCTCGCACCGGCTGGTCGAAGGCGTGAACTCGCTGCGAACGCTCGCGCACGCGGTGCGGACGATGCATGCGCCGCCCGAGGGGTTCTGGTACCATCTCCGTCAGGTCACCGCCGACTATGACGCGGTCATCGACGCGACCTACAAGACGGTATTCGGCACCCGCACCGGCCCGTTCAATTCGCCGGATCCGGGCACCGGGCCGATCGTCGGCGCGATTCTGGACGTCAACGTGGAGCAGTTTCCCGATCCCGCCAGCCGCGTGACGCTGTCGAGCAAACGTGATGCGCTCGGCCAGAACCGCCTCGCGGTGGATTGGCTGCCCTGCGGGCGAGAGAAACGAACCGTCCGACGCGCCCTCGAACTGGTGGCGGACGAAATCGGCCGGTTGGGCCTGGGACGGGTGCACATCAGTTCGATGCCGGATGGCGACCGCTGGCCGGCCGTGCTGCGCGGCAGCCGGCATCATATGGGCACCACGCGAATGTCCGATAATCCGCGCACCGGGGTGGTTGACGCGACGTGCCGGGTGCATGGCGTGGCCAATCTGTACATCGCCGGCAGCTCGGTGTTCGCCAGCTCCGGTTACGCCAATCCCACGCTCACCATTGTCGCGCTCGCGCTCCGATTGGGCGACGAATTGCGGCGGCAGTTCGCATAGGAGAGTGCTGATGAGGGCGACACGGCGAGGGTTCCTGATGGCGGCGGGTCTGGCGGCGCTGCCTGCTGGCACGGCGCCCGCGGAAGATGACCTGGCGGTGCTTGGACGGCGGCTGCGCGGGCTGCTCAGTGGGCCGGACTCGGCGCGGCATGTCGCGGAGGCTTACCTGGCGGGACTCGGCGGGATCGGCTGGCGCGACGCGGCGTTGGACCTGGGGATGCCGGCAGTGCTGGCGCCGGCAAGCGGGATCGTCGAGCCGGACACGTTGCGGGCATGGTTGGGCGAGCGGATCAGGGAAGATTTCGCGATGGGCGCGGTGATCGACGTGGACGGCTGGCGCCTGTCGCGCACGGAGGTCGGAGCCTGCGTCGTGACATTGGGCGTGGCGTGACACGCGAGCCGCGGGCAGCGCTGGGATCGCGCATTCGCGAGAGAGATGCCGCGGGCCGTGCTCCGTGATCAGGCGGCGGTCTGACCACGAGGCTGGTTGGATGGGTTCCTGCCCGCGGAAATGCCACGTTTATCACCAAGACCACGAAGGGCGCCAAGATCACGAAGCTTTCATGCGATTGAGGTTCTCGCGGATACGCGGTGCTGCGAGAATATGACAATATTCGATCACTGATCGATCCGGAACAACGTAAAACTGCCACCACGCGCGATCGGGATCAGGCCGGCGGGTGGCTCGCCCTTCAATGATTCCGGCCGCAGCAGCAGCAGAAAATCGTGCGACGCCGCGCCCGGGTGCAGCGCACGGATCCGCGTCGCGACCTCGGCCACACTGTCCGCCGTTGGCGTCAGGAACGGATTGTCCACCTGTAATCGTTTCGCCGCCGCGTCACCGGGCCGCACCGAGATCGGCTGTTGCAAGGGATCGGCCCAGGTGGCGGGGACGAAAACGTCTCTGCCGATGGAGGCGAGGGAGGAAAGGTGCTTCAGGGGCGGGTGCCAGCGCGCGAGTTCCGCGGGCTGTTCGTATGCCAGCTTGGGGAATGGCTCGACGGAGGCGGTGTATAGCGTCGCGCCCGCCGGCAGCAGGTCAAAGGCCTTGTTGTACTCGGCGATGATCGATGCCGAGTCGTGCCATTCCCTGGCGATGACCACGCTACGAACGGTCAGCGAACTCAGCGCCAGCATGGTGCAAAGGATCAGCGGCCGAGGGGCGACGCGCGCCAGGTCGACGGTCGCGATGATGATCAGCAGCATCGCGATCGGCAACCGCGCATCGGCGTACTGCCCGCCAAACAAATTATTCGGCATGATCAGGAACGTTATGAAAAGCAACGCGATCGGCAGCAGCATGAAAGTCGCCAGCCGGAACTTGCCTCGCCACGCGGCGAACGCGATCAAGACCGCCATCGGGCCAATGGTGACGATGTTCAGCCAGGGGATCGACCATAGCAAAGTGCGATAAGACACCAGCGGTTTCCAACCGTACCAGCCCGCGTAAAGGAACGGCAGCCCAGAAGCTCCGGCGGTTGGCGACAGCAGCATGAACAATGCGAATGTGATTCCGATGGGGATGGCCGGCACCAGCAGAACGCTGAACCCCACACGGCGTGTGTCACGCCAGTGCGCGAACGCCTCGGTCAGCGCGAGACCGGCGAGGACCACGGCGAACAGCCCGAACGCGACTAGGTGACAAAACAGGATGGCAACCGCCAGCGCGGTGCCGACCGCCACTCGGGCCACGGCTCCGGCGCGCGCCATCGCCAGCCACACCGCGAGGCCCCACAGCATCGCGCCCACACCGAACAGATAGTTGATGAAGCCGAACAGGAAGATCCAGTTGTACATGAACAAACCGGCCAGCAGCGGCCAGATGGAGAATCGGCCATGGATCGCGCGATGCAGCGCCACGGTGCCGCTCAGCAATGTCAGCAGGACGATCCCCAGGAACACCCGTCCGGCCAGCAGCACCGGCAGGAACGCGGTCAGCCCCAGCGCCGCCACATCCATCGCGACGTTCGGCAGCAGAAAACTGCCGAGCTGGTAATGGGTCGGGTGGTTGACCTCACCGGTCAGGGCCGCGATCGCGTCCATGCGGGCAAGGTGAAACGGATAGTCGTGCAGCGGCGGTATGGTGGCGGCGAACAGCGGCAGCAGCACCACCACGCACACGGCAAGGAGTAAGGTCAGGGTCAGACGGCGCGACGAATTGTCGGAAGCATTGTCAGGGGGCAACAGAGAATTCCCGATAACCTGATCCAGCCTATCATAGGCTCGCGGATCGGCGAACCCGGGGCCTTTTTATATCGCGGTCATGAACCAACGGCGAACCCGCGCTCTGCCATCCAGGTCCGATTTGACCCCGACCATTTCGGCTCTACACTGCCAGCGACGACCTCGCGTCGCCGGCCAGAGAACTCAGGCTACAGCGAACCAGAAACCAGAGGATGAGCCATGAAATACAACCGCATATCGGCGGATTGCCATCTCGACATGCCGTGGATGCCACCGACACTGTTCGTCGACGAATGCTCCCGCGAATTCAAGGACCGCATGCCGTTCGTCGCCGACGGGCCGGATGGACCGCAATGGGTAACGAAGCAGGGCGCGAATTTCGGCCTCAAGAACGGCGTCGGGCCGAGCGGCGCGAAATTGGTGCCAGGCCAGAACAAGCGCGTTGACATCATGGCCGAGACCGGGCTGTTCGCCGACGGCGTGAAAGACATCCGCCGCGTCAGCGACCCGCATCTGCGCGCCAAGGACATGGATCGCGACGGCGTCGACGCCGAGGTCATTTTCGGTGTGCTCGGCACCGCCTCGAAGATGAACGATCTGCCGGCGGCGAATGAGGTGTTGCGGATCTATAACGATTGGCTGGTGGATTTCTGCAGCTACTATCCCGACCGCCATATCGGTCTCGGCTGCATTCCATACGGCGATATCGACGCCGCGGTCGCCGAGGTGCACCGCTGCGCCAAACTGGGCCTGAAGGGTGTTGAGGTCTCGTGCTCCTGGGACATGGAGCCGATGTGGCACCCGATGTGGGAGCCGCTGTGGCAGGCGGTCAACGAGGTGCGGTTGCCGTTGCACTTCCACACCTTCCCGACCACGGCGCCGCGGGCGCGCGAGATGACCTCGGGCCAGGTGCGGCGCGCGGCGATGTTCACCGGCGTGTCGGCGTTCCAGATGGGCCTGATCCACATCCTGGCCGCCCTGATGGGCGCCGGCGTGTTCGAGCGGTACCCGAACCTGCGCGTGTCGCTCGGCGAGAGCGGCATCGGCTGGATCCCCTACGCGCTCGACCGCATGGACTTCGAGTTCGAGGACCGGTTCCGCGACCTGATGAAGCTGAAGCCGTCCGAGTATTGGCAGCGCCAGTGCAAGGCGACGTTCCAATACGACGTGATCGGTCCGAAGCTGATCGGCGCCAATAATCTGATGACGGTCGATACGCTGATGTGGGGCTCGGATTATCCGCACACCGACGGGATCTGGCCGGAGTCGACGAAGTATATCGAGGAGCAGTTCGTCGGGCTCTCGGCTGAGGACATCAAGAAGATCACCTGTGAGAACGCGGCGAAGTTCTACAATCTGACGAACTGAGCGATGTTGTTGGGTGGCCGGGGGTTGCCTCGGTCACCCGCGGCTTTGGCGAGGAACCCGCGATGAAGGTCGATGGCGCGTGTCATTGCGGCAGCGTCGCGTTCGAGGCGGACGTCGATCCGGCGACGGCGCGGGTCTGCCACTGCGCGGACTGCCAAACGATGAGCGGTTCGTTGTTTCGCGCCAACATTCAGGCGGCGGGGGATGCCTTCCGGCTGGTACGCGGGACGCCGAAATTTTACATCAAGACGGCGGACAGCGGGACGAAGCGGGCGCAGGCGTTCTGCGCGGATTGCGGTACGGGATTGTACGCGACCTCGCCCACCAATCCCACAAGTTATGCGTTACGAGTGGGTACGATCGCGCAACGCGCGATGTTTCGGCCCACGCAGCAGATCTGGTGCCAGTCTAAGTTGCCCTGGACCGCGGGGTGAGTGGGTTGGAGCGGCGGCAAGGGACAGGCGGCAAGGGACAGTAAGAGCCCGACGCGAAATAAATTGAGCCGCCACGAAAACGCATGGAAAGACGCACAACTGGAATCCGCCCCGTTCCACTGCCATGAGCGCATACGGACTACTGATGGTGCGATGACACCTGATCCCGATTTCGACGCCAGAAGCCCGATGGCCAGTATCGCCGTCGCGTTTGCGGAGCCGAGCAGAGTCATGTGCTTGAGAATATCACTGATTGTCACAGCACTCTTGGTTGGCATTTTGCATGTAGCTGCGCTAGCGGAAATCTCGTCGGCACCATATGACTGTCAAGCGATCGAGAACGATCAAGCCCGGCTGCGCTGCTACGATGCGGCCGCCGGATACCAGCGTCCTTCGCAAGCAACCATCGCGCATTGGAGCGGGCTCGGTGGAAAGACAACACCTCCTTTTCATGTCTCAGGTCCTTGGCAGTTGCAGTGGCACTCGGACGGCGGTGCGTTCTTCGTGGATATACGAACGCCGGCTGGCAATCTTGTGGACTCGGCCGGGGGCGGCATAAACAACCCGACAGGCGACACTTATGTACCTCACGGTGGCGATTTCCTTCTCCACATCAATACCGGAACATCATGGAGCGTAGAGATTCTGGCGCTGCCGCCGCCGGAGCACGATACTGTGGTGCCTCGTGAGAATGATACGCAGAGAGTTCCTGCCGACCTGATTGAATCGGACGACAGCATTCAGGTACCTCCCTGCGACGGGCCGGGTGTCAGTGACTTGTTAAAAAAACTGATTGGGCAGTCGCCCACTGCCCAGGCACTCCATGTGCAAGTGGTTGATATTGGTGACGTTTCTTCTCGCAAAACAATGACCGGAAGACTGCTATGTTCTGCCACGATCCTGACAAATGGTGGCCAGGCACAGTATGATTTCCAAACCTTCGCGCGGCACGGTCAAGTATTCACCGATGGCATCCCCGTCAATGGGAAACGCTGAACCTAAAGATCGCTTGCGAACACGTTTCGGAATCGACTGACGTTATGTTCCGTGGTGCGCTGACGGATGCTGGGGCAGTCTTGATCGCGAC
Organism: uncultured Acetobacteraceae bacterium; assembly: GCA_937902425.1. Lineage (GTDB taxonomy): Bacteria > Pseudomonadota > Alphaproteobacteria > Acetobacterales > Acetobacteraceae > Rhodopila. The sequence continues at coordinate 10,330 of CALFNB010000319.1, forward strand.
TAACTATCATGGTGCTGGATCATGGTTTCGCCTGACTCGACGCGAATGCGATCGGGTATCGAGGCGATGCGTATAACAAGAACGGCATCCGAGGCGGCCACCTTGAAGCAGATGTTCGCGGAGGGCCCTTGGGAAACGAACCGGCGCTTAAGGGGGGTTGCAATCCTACAAAGCCTCTATAATCTCTGTGCCGGGATCGTTTTGAGCGATACGTTCGGCGAGCCGCTCATGAATCGAACGCAAGCGATCAACAATAACCGCCGTATCAACCTCATTACGAGGATAGTCGCGTGCGAGGAAACGCAACATCATTTCCACGTTGCGTTGCTCACTACCACCGAACGTCTCATCGTACAGCCACTGATATGCCATTTCCGCCGGAATTGGCGTGCCGTCTGGCTTGAGAGTAATGGCCGCGATGCGCAGTAACCAGGTTTCCAGTTCGCGCTTCCAGTGCTGGCGCATTTCCGGGCCGGCCAGACATCCGAGAAGTTTGAGAAGGTGCAGATTGATTGGCTGTTCCAACCCACCGACGATTTGCTCAGCCTTTTTCTTCCTGATGGACATTTCCATCAGGGCTTCGCCAGGACCGAGGAGTTCGGTTGCTCGCACCATCTCATCCGCTCGGTTGGGCCTCTTGCCGTTCAGGTCACCGCCGCGACCCTCATACCAACAATAGACCGATCATGGGTTAATGGTGGGGATGATAGCGCGATGCGCCAAGATCAATAATACTCCGTCCCCCCGTTCACGTGGATCGTCTGGCCCGTGATGAACCCGGCATCGTCACTGACCAGGAACAGGCAGGTCGCGGCGATCTCCTCCACCTTACCCTGCCGCCCCAGCGGGATACCCGCGGCGCTCGGCGGCCGGTTGCCGTACCATTCCGGGTTCGTCCGCGTCGTATCGATACTCCCCGGCGAAACCACGTTCACCCGAATGTTCCGCGCCGCGAACTCCGAGGCCAGGCCTCGCGCAAACCCCACCAGCCCCATCTTCGCCGCCGAGACATGCGCGCGCCCGCTGCCGCCCACGAACGCACCCTCACCGGTGAAGAACAGGATGCGCCCATACTCATTCTTCACCATCGACCCGATCACCGCGCGCGTCAGGTAAATCGCTCCGTCGAGCACCACTCCCCGGACCGCTTCCCAGTCCTCGGACGTCAGCTCCGTGAACGCCTTGTGCGGCCGGATCGCCGCGTTGTTGATCAGAATGTCGACGCGGCCGAACTCCGACAGTGCCCGCGCCGCCATCGCCTCGACCTGATCCTTCTTCGCCACGTCCGCCACGACCGCGATCGCCTTCACCCCCATTCCCTGGGCTTCGCGCACCACGGCGTCCGCCTCGGCCTGGTTGGAGCGAGCGTTAACCACGACATGCGCCCCCTCACCCGCCAGCTTCAGCACCGTCGCGCGCCCGATGTTGCGGCCCGAGCCGGTCACCAAAGCGACTTTCCCCTCAAGCTTCCCCATGCGCCTGCTCCCTGAAAAACGTCCGGCAACCTACGCGCGCCCAGAGAAGAACCACAAGATCGCCGCCAGACCGTTTTCATTTGACGCGGCTCTGCCCCGGCGCTAGACCCCCGCCCGGGCCACGCCCCCCCACCGGGGCGCTTATCTTCTGAAAGGGAGAGCCGGCATGAACACCATTCCGACACCGGAATTACGTCCCCCCGAATTACGTCCGGCGAACCCGTGCTTTTCGTCCGGACCTTGCGCCAAACGTCCTGGCTTCACGCTCGACGCGCTGAGTGGCGCGCTTCTGGGCCGCAATCACCGAGCGGCCGAAACCAAAGCCCGCATCACCGAAGTCATCGACCGCTCGCGCGCCCTCCTCGGCATGCCCGGCGACTGGCGACTGGGCGTTGTCCCGGCCTCCGACACCGGCGCGATGGAGATCGCGTTGTGGTCGCTTCTGGGCCCGCGCCCCGTGGATATCCTGACATTCGAAAGCTTCGGCGCCGGTTGGGCCACCGATATCCTGCGCCAACTCAGGCTTCCCGAAGCGCGCGTGCTGGCGGCCGATTATGGCGACCTGCCCGACCTCGCCGCGGTCGATCCGGCGCATGATTGCGTGTTCACCTGGAACGGCACGACCTCCGGCGTGCGGGTACCGAACGCCGACTGGATCGCCGCCGACCGTGAGGGGCTGGCGATTTGCGACGCCACCTCCGCCGTGTTCGCCATGCCGGTCGAATGGAAGAAACTCGATGTCGTGACCTGGTCCTGGCAGAAGGTGCTCGGCGGCGAGGCGGCGCACGGCATGCTGGCGCTGTCGCCACGCGCGGTGGCTCGGCTGGAGTCGCATGAACCCACGTGGCCGATGCCGAAAGTGTTCCGCCTCACCGGCAAAGGCAAACTCACCGAGGGCATATTCCGCGGCGACACCATGAACACGCCGTCGATGCTGTGTGTCGAGGACGCGCTGGACGGCCTGCGGTGGGCGGAACGCATTGGCGGTCTGCCGGCGCTGTTCGCCCGCTCGGAGGCCAATCTCGAAGCGGTGGCCGACTTCGTCGCGGGCAGCGAAACGTTTGACTTTCTGGCGAATGGTCCGGCGACGCGGTCGAACACGTCGATCTGTCTGAAGATCGTTTCGCCCTGGTTCGTTTCGTTGGATGGGTCCGGCCGAGCCAAAGCCGCGAAACGCATGGCCGCACTGCTGGAGGAACGCCGTATCGCCTACGACATCGGCTCCTACCGCGACGCGCCGCCCGGCCTGCGCATCTGGGGCGGTGCGACGGTGGAAACCAGCGACATCGCGGCGCTGATGCCGTGGTGCCAATGGGCACACGACGTGGTGGCGCGAGAGTGACTGTCTGAGGTCGGACGCCGCGCGATGACCAATGGTCGACGCCCTCTCGCGGTCCGCCTGGACACATTCGCGCGGAGGCGATCGCATCGTCCACGCCGTTTGTCTTATCTGTGTGCATCTGTGTGTATCCGTGGTTCGAACCTGGCGGCCCGAATACCGCACGGGCCGCGACCGGTCCGCGCCAGCAAGGACAGGTGGAACCACGGATACACACAGATGCACACAGATAACGCGCGGCCGGCCCCGACCGACCGGGGCCCTCCACGCGCGCTCTGCCCGCGGCATCAAAAACGGAACGCCTCGTCCGGCCACGGCTGAGGTTCCGCAACCGTTTCACCAGGATTTAGCCGACATGCCCAAGGTTCTCATCAGCGACAAACTGTCCCCCGCCGCGGTCGCGATCTTTCGCCGCCGCGGCATCGACGTCGACCTGAAAACCGGCCTCACCCCGGCCGAACTGCGCGCGATCATTCCGGCCTACGATGGTCTGGCGATCCGGTCCGCGACCAAGGTCACCAAGGAACTGCTCGACGCCGCGACCAACCTCAAGGTTGTCGGCCGCGCCGGCATCGGTGTCGATAATGTCGACATTCGCTCGGCCACCGCGCGCGGCGTCGTGGTGATGAACACGCCGCACGGCAACACCATCACCACCGCCGAGCACGCGATCGCCATGATGTTCGCGCTGGCCCGGCAGATTTCGCAGGCCGATGCCTCCACCCGCGCCGGCAAGTGGGAGAAGAACCGCTTCCTCGGCGTCGAGCTGACCGGCAAGACGCTCGGCGTGATCGGCTGCGGCAACATCGGCTCGATCGTCGCCAACCGCGCGGTCGGCCTGCACATGAAGGTCATCGCCTACGATCCTTATTTGTCGGATAAGCGCGCGCTCGATCTCGGCGTCGAGAAAGTCGAACTCGACGCACTGCTGGAACGCGCCGACATCATCACGCTGCACGTGCCGATGACCGACGCCACCAGGAACATTCTTTCGCGTGAGGCACTGGCCCGGACGCGGCCAGGCGTTCGCGTCATCAACTGCGCGCGCGGCGGATTGCTGGATGAAGCAGCACTCGCCGACGCCATCAAATCGGGCCACGTCGCCGGCGCGGCGCTGGATGTGTTCGAGACCGAACCGGCCACCGACTCGCCGCTGTTCGCGCTCGATAACGTCATCTGCACGCCGCATCTCGGCGCCGCGACCGCCGAGGCGCAGGAGAACGTCGCGCTGCAGATCGCCGAGCAGATCAGCGACTTCCTGCTGACCGGGGCGATTTCCAATGCGATCAACATGGCCTCGGTCACGGCGGAGGAAGCGCCGCGGCTGCGCCCCTACATGGAACTGTGCCGGCTGCTCGGCGGCTTCGCGGGACAACTGACGCAGGCGCGCGAAGGGGCGATCAAACGGGTGACGATCGAGTATGAAGGTCTCGCCGCCGCGCTGAATACGCGCCCGATGACGGCGGCGGCCCTTGCCGGGCTGATGTCGCCGCTGATGGCCGGCGTGAACATGGTCAACGCCGGCGTCGCCGCGCGCGACCATGGCATCGACGTCGCCGAGACCGTGCACGACCGGCCAAGCGAGTATCAGACGCTGGTGCGGATCACGATCGGCACCGAGGGGATGGAACGCTCGGTCGCCGGCACGCTGTTCGCGGGCTCGCGGCCGCGGATCGTGGAAATCAAGGGCATCAAGGTGGAGGCGGATTTCGCGCCGCACATGTTGTATGTGACCAATCAGGACAAGCCGGGGTTCATCGGCCGATTCGGGGCAACGCTGGCGGGTGCCGGCATCAACATCGCGACCTTCCATCTGGGCCGTGCGAGCCAAGGCGGCGACGCGATTTGTCTTGTCTCGGTGGATGAAAGCGTGCCGGAAGACGTTCTGGCGATGGTGCGCACGCTGCCGCTGGTAGTGCAGGCGACGGCACTGGCGTTCTGATCCAAAGCCGAAGGGAGATGCTGTTTGCGTTGGTTCCTGTCACGGCCGGTCCTGTCGGGATGCCTGTTGGTATCGCTGATCCCGATGGGGCTGATCCCGATGGGGCTGATCAGGACGGCGGCGGCGGAAACGAAACGCATTTTTACCATCCCCCCAATGCAATGGGACCACTCGATGTCCCGCGACCGGCCAGCCCAGATCCTTGGACAATCAGACCTCGCCAACCTGACCGGAGGCATCGTGTTCGGTCTCTCACCTTCCGAGGTGAACGCGAAACTGCCGACCCCAACGCCCGGCGTCGAGTGGGCCGGCCTTCCGTTCGCCAGCGAATATCCGGATGAAGTGCGCTATTTCTGGGTCCGGTTCGACGCGGCGCGACAACCGCGCGACGGCATCGATGGCTGTGTGGGAGCCAACAGCTATGTCGTTTTCCTGTTTCGCGATCGGGCCCTGTTCCGCGTCTCCTGGCGTTTGCTGCCGGACAATGCCTGCCCGTCGACACACGCCGCGGCCGCGGACATTTACGCCCGTTACCTCGCGATTGACGGCGGCGTGGTGTTGACGACGCATTACCTTGCCGGCAAGGCGGAAGCGGTGGAGATCACTGATCCGAACGTCGATTATCTCGTGCCGTACCGGTGGGCGAACCGGCAGCGGCGATAGCATGACGATGCGCGCGATCCTGGTCTCGTTTTGCTGTATCGCCCAGGTTGGCTGTATCGCGGTGCTCGGGCAGGCGTGGGCGGGGAGCAGCACGTCCGACATCATGAGCGTGTTGCCGCCGGTGGTGAAAGACACGACGAAGGCGGCGGACTGCACGGTCACTTACCTGGTCACCGACGTCATGACGAACGACATGATCGCGGTGCGGATGCAGATCGCGCCCGATCCGAATGACGTGGCGGTCAACAACCTGATGCCGTGTCCGCCGGACATTCCCCCCAGGCTCGCGTCGCGAGTGCTGGACGCCTGTACCAAACGCGCCGCCGATCCAAAGCATTGCGTTTTCGCCGACATGATCAGGGATTTCGAAAAACAGCCAAAGGTCGACAACACGGCGGAAAACTACTCGCGCTGCGCTTCGGACAAGGCAACGGACATTGGTGTCGCCTGCTGGCGCTCCGGCACGCTGGAGGTCTGCGATGTCGGCTGCGGCAACAGTCCTGGGCGCGCGGTGGCCGCGGCGGTGACACGATGCGAGGCCAAACAGCAGCGGCAGTGCCCCCTCACCGGCTCGCTGCCCGTGCTGGCGCCAAGGTAACCGCCAGCGCGGCGGCGAGCACGCGAGAATGCGCGATCTGCGCGGCCTCATTCAGGTGATCGGGCGTATCGAAGAACGCCGAGCGCGGGTAACGATCGCCGAGATCGATGAAACGCGCGCCCTCCTGGATGAAGACCGTGCGGATCGCGGCGCGTGTGAGATCGGGTATCGGTGAATCCGCGAACCCGGCCGGCAGCCCGCCCACCACGCGGACACCGTCTCGCGCGGCCCAGACGATGAAGTCGCGGACCATGGCGGTGCCATCACCGGATGCGATCAGGGCCGCGGTATCGTGGTACGGCATCATCGTCGCCAATCGCGCGGCGTTGACCTGGCCCAGAGCCGCGGTATGGCCGACATGATCGCCCCAGGCGTTGGTGGAGCCCAGGGCGGCCTCACGCGGGTCCGCGAAACCGGAGCGGACCAGGGCGGTCTCGATCAGGCTCATCAGCGCGGCACGCGGTCCGAAGGAGAATGCCGCTCCGAGCCACCGTTCGGGTGAAAGCCCGGCCAAGGTCGTTCGGTCGTGCCGGAACATGATCGCCGCGTCGGGGCCAAGGGAGGTGGCGGCGTAGGTGCGGGTGTACTGCGCTTCCTCCAGCGGCAGATAGACGATATCGCCTGGACGCAGCAGCGGTTTCCATCGCGCGAACAGGTAGTCGAGCCCGATTCCGACCGCGACCCCGGCGTTGACGCAGGCGATGCCGAGCAGCGGTTCCATGGTCTCGCAGCGATGCGAATACGGGCCGTTGGAGCCGGCGATGATGATCAGTTTGGGTGCCTCGATCCCGGCGCCGCGCGCCAGCCTGGCGTCGATCTGCTGGCGGAACATGCCCAAAGACAGCGGGCGGTCGAGCACCAGGCCGAACACCAGGCCGTAAATCGCCAACGACATCAGGCACGGGAGGAGAATGCGCCGTGCCATGTCAGAACCGGACAGACCGGAACGGCGTCGATCCGTGTGCGAGCGACAACTCCGACCCGGCAACTCGGACAAGACGAAACAGGCCGCTACGGCAGCCCGGCGACAACGCGGAACCAAAGGCGCGCGACTGAAAGGTCATGGCACGGCTTGAACGTTGCCACGCGGACCATGAAGGAACGGTTAACGACACACTGGCCTCAGGGGCAACCCGGGTCGCGGAGCGGTCGGGCCACCCGGAGATAACAAAGTGTCTGACCGGAACAATCAATTCCCATCATTTTCGCGCTGCCGTCTTGCCGCCAGTGGCGTGACCCGACATGCTCCTTCCAACAAATACAGGGAGCCCATCATGAACCGACGCTCGTTCCTGCGGACAGCAGCGGCAGGCATCGCCGTGTCGTCGCTGCCACGCTTCTCGATCGCGCAACCCGCCAACACGCGCGTACTGCGCTTCGTACCGCAGGCCAACCTCACGCTGCTGGATCCGATCTTCACCACCGCGGCGGTGACCGGCAATCACGGCTGGATGGTGTATGACACGCTGTTCGGCGTGAACGCGAAACTCGAAGCGAAGCCGCAAATGGCGGAGGGCTACACCATCTCCGACGACGGCCGGATGTATCTGATCAGGTTGCGCGACGGCCTGAAGTGGCATGATGGGGAGCCGGTGCGCGCCCAGGACTGCGCACCGAGCCTGGCGCGATGGGCGGCGCGGGATACGTTTGGTCAAACCGTGGCCAAGGTGGTCGACAACTGGGGCGTTGCCGACGACAGGACCATCAGAGTCGCACTGAAGCAGCCGTTCCCTCTGTTGATCTACGCGATCGCCGTGCAGAACTCATTCATGATGCCGGAGCGGCTGGCGAAAACCGATCCGTTCAAGGCGATCAGCGAGGCGGTCGGTTCGGGCCCGTTCCGTTTCCTCAAGGACGAGTTCGTCGCCGGCAGCAGTGCCGCCTGGGCCAGGTTCGACGGCTATGTGCCGCGGCAGGAGCCGGCGGAGTGGACATCGGGCGGCAAGGTCGCCCACTTCGAGCGCATCGAGTGGAAGGTCATTCCCGACGCCGCCACCGCCGCCGCGGCGTTGCAGAACGGTGAAGTGGACTGGTACGAGCAGGCGCAGACCGATCTGGTACCATTGTTGCGCAAGAACCCCGACATCGTCATCGCCCCGTCCAATCCGCAAGGCTACATCGGCGGATTGCGGTTCAATCATCTGCATCCGCCGTTCAACGACGTCCGCCTGCGCCGCGCCGTGCTGACCGCGGTGAACCAGGAAGATTACATGCGGGCGATCATGGGCGACGATCACTCTTCGTGGCGCGTTTGCCGCTCGCAGTTTCCGTGCGGCACCACATACGGCACCGAGGTCGATCTGCCGGTGCAGCAAGGCGATGTGGAGACCGCGAAAAAGATGATCAAAGAGGCCGGCTATGACGGTCAGAAGGCGGTGATCATCAACCCGACCGACTTCCCCACGATCGGGCCACTCGGCGACATCACCTACGATCTGTTCAAGAAGATCGGCATCAACGTGGAGCTGCAAGCGACGGACTGGGGGTCGGTGGTGCAGCGCCGCGCTACCCGGGAGACCGTGGAGAAGGGTGGCTGGTCGGTGTTCCACACTTGGTTCACCGGTGGCTTCGTCCTCAACCCGGTGGTCACCGCGCCGTTCCGGGGGGTCGGCGCCGCCGGCTGGTTCGGCTGGTACGAAAACCCGAAAACCGAGGCGCTGACGCAGGAGTGGCTGGACGCGAAAGACGATGACGCGCGCAAGCGGATCGCCGCCGCGATCCAATCGGAGAACTATGCGCAAGCACCGACCGTCACACTGGGTCAGTTCCAGATCCCCACGGCGTATCGCAAGAGCCTCGCCGGCAAGCTGGAGGCCACCGGACCGATGTTCTGGAATGTCAGGCGGGTGTAGCGATGAGATTCCGGTCCGGTGTGTATATCGCTGCTACCGGTCCGGTGGAGACCGGCGTTGATGGAAAATGCAAACGTGTCGGACCTGGCCGGTCAAACGACCCTGGCGATCAGCCAATGATCCCTGGTCTGGTTCGGTCGCCGGCTGTCGAGAGGTCAGCAACGATGTACTGATGGCTCCCGAAACGCGCGCGTTCCGATCAATTCGGCTGGCGAGTCCGGCGTGACGACGGCCATCCATTCCAATTGAGGCCGGCGATCGTTACGATCCATATTGGCCGGGGTGGCGTCCATGCGTGGGCGGAATGACAGGTTCGTGGCCCAGGCGTCGCGGCAAGGCCGTGATGGGTCATTTTGAATGTCCGCGGCGAGTGGAAAGCGGTCCTACCCTCGACGTGCTGAAGCTGATGTCAGCCTCCGGTCAATTAAGAACCTGATTATGTACCATCCTCAGCTACCGCCATCGCCGAAACCGTCGGTGAGCCGGCGAATCCGGCCCGGCCCGGCGCTGTTTGAGGTGACCGCCACCGGCGTGTGTGGTCTGGAGGACGTTCGAGGGTAAGCCGATAGCAAGAGGCGGAAGCCTCAACATGCTGATTTCACCCGGTTTATTGGCCGTGGGATGTGGCTGAGGAAAGTGGGTAATCAGGATTAAGAATGCATCACATAAGCGCGGGCTCCTTCCGGTTGCACCGCGCGGGCTTTGGCGTACGGCGCGAACCAGAAGGTCGCTACCCCCGGCGCACGCCCCAGAACAGCGGGTACATTGCTTTCACGATGTCTTTGATGTCCGAGCGGAACGCGGTCGGCTGAAAAATTTGGCCAAGCGGGAGGTAGGGCAGGACTTCCAGGGCCCGAAGCTGGACTTGTTCGGCGAGCGCTTTTTGCGACTTTAGGTCTGGGGCGTCGAACCAGGCATCGCGCAGTGATTCCAACTTTTCATCCGTTGGCCAGCCGAACCAGGCCTTCTTGCCGCTGCCTCGCAACGCGAAGTTGCCGCCGGGATTGGAGACGGTGAGGCCATCCAGGGCGGTAATGAAAGCGCTCCAGCCGCCCTTGTCAGTCGGGTTCTGACTGGTCCGCCGCGTGACCACCGATCCCCAGTCCATCGCCTGGAAGTCCACGGTCAGACCAAGCTTCTGAAACAACTCGCGGGTCACGTACGACACCGCGCTGTAGACGGGCCGGTCGCTGGGTGACAGCAACACGACCGGCTCACCGCGATAACCCGACTCGGCCACCAGGCGCTTCGCAAGCCCGATATCGCGCGGCCGGGTCAGCACCTCCAGGCCGGCATGAGTCGCCATCGGTTGGCCGTCGGCGAAATAGCCGCCAGGCACGTGACCGAGTTCGGCTTGCTCTCCAATGACCGCCGCGACAAAGGCCTTCTGGTCGAGCGCCGGCAGCAGCGCGCGCCGCAGCTTCGGGTTGTCGAACGGCGGGTTCAGGTGATTGAGCGCGATGATCGGCTGCCATCCGAAGGGGTCATTCACCTTGACCAGCACGTCCGGCGAGGTCCGCAGCATCGGGCAAAGATCGATCAGCGGCTGTTCGACCCAGTCGACCTCACCCTTCTGCAAGGCGGCGGCGGCGGTTGCCGAGTCTGGTTGCACGATCCATTCGACCCGCTCGAAATTCGCTACCTTACCGCCCGCGTAGAAACTCGGCGCTTCGTGACGCGGCACGTATCCATCGAACCGCGCATAACCCGCGCGGGCGCCGGAAATCCACTCGGCGGGGAGGAACCGGAATGGCCCCGATCCAATGGTTTCCTTGACCTGCTCTGAGGACGGTGTCTTCGCCATGCGCTCGGGCATCATGAAGCAACTTCGCGCGCCAAAGCCGTACAGCATCTGACGAAATGGCTTTTTCAGCCGCACCTGGAAACGGCGGTCGTCCATGGCGACGATTTCATTCGTCGCCGCCGACAATTGCTGGCCGAACGAGTCGCGGGAGGCCCAACGTCGAAGCGACATCACACAGTCCCGCGCCAGGACTTTTTCGTTGTCGTGAAAGGCCAGCCCGTCGCGCAGGGTGAAGGTCCAGGTCAACTCGTCCGCCGAGACGTCGTGCCCGGCGCACATCTGCGGACGCAATTGACCTGTGGCGTCGATCCCGTACAGCGTATCGTAAATCAGATAAGCATGGGACTGGGCCACCAACGCGGTGGTCCAGATTGGGTCGAGCGACGAGAGATTCGCATTCGGAATGAACCGCAGCGGCAGCGTGTCGGCGCGTGCCAGCGCGGGGGTCATCAGCAGGGGTGTAGCCTTCAACAACTCGCGGCGGTGCATGGTGCCTCCCTTGTTTTTAATTCTTGAATTTTGGACGTCCGTCCTGGCACGGAAAGTGTCCCGAAGCTACGCCGGCGCGCGTCGTTCAATTCCCGATCGCACGCGCCCTTTCAACCAACATTTCCCATATGCCTGGACCAACCGGGCTTATTGGCCTGACGATAACCGCCCCTCCGCGCGTTCGGCAAGATCCGTAACACCGGGACCGCACCGGACACCTCGTGAGCCGCGTGCGTGCCCGGTTTGAGCTGTAAGCTGGTCCTCGCAGCCGACATCGGGACGTGCGTCTCCCGCTGACAACCCGGTCGGCCATCCGCCGAATGCTTACCAGGTTCCTGACGAAGCCGGTGGATCGCGGGAACCCAGGGCGCTCCTTGACCTCGCGCGCCGTGCCATGCGGACCTTCAGATGGCGTCGGCTGGAGGCCCGCTTTGGGTCGACGGCGGCGGGTCGTGGCGGATGTCCCGGCCATCGCGGATTCCGGCCTGTCGGCGACACACGAATTGACCCACCACCTCCGGCTGGCCTTTCTCGCCTGACTGCCGTAAGAACGCATTTCGTGGTAATTTGGCCGGCCGGCTTGCAGCCACGTTAAAGAAATCGCTAAAGGGCCGCATGCGGACCAGAGGCGAATTGTGTCGTTCTTTTGGTGACTGCCATGCCCATCAAGATCCCCGATACGCTCCCCGCCTTCGAAGCCCTGCTGCATGAGGGCGTGCGCGTGATGACCGAGACAGCGGCGATCCGTCAGGATATCCGCCCGCCGCGGATCGGCCTGCTCAATCTCATGCCGAACAAAATCAAAACCGAATTGCAAATGGCGCGCCTTCTGGGTGCCTCGCCGCTGCAGGTCGAGCTTTCGCTGGTGCGGATCGGCAATCACACGCCCAGGAATACGTCGGAAAACCATCTGCTGGCGTTTTATCAAACCTGGGAGACGGCGAAGGATCGCAAATTCGACGGCTTCATCATCACCGGCACGCCGGTCGAACAGCCATGCGGCGATGCCGACGGGAGTGCCGTGGTCAAACAGAATGCGCATCGGCCAAACTTGCCGACCCAGCGGGAATGTCCGGCGCATCAAGGCTGCGGGCGGCGAATTCGAGAACGGCCTGAATCTGCTCCCGCGTAACCCGAAATTGCTCGATGATTTCCTCCAGACTCGAACCTGCCTCGAGATTCTCAAAGACCGTGGCGACGGGCATCCTCGTATCGCGGAATACCCATGCGCCGCCGCGTCTGTCAGGCACGCTTTCGACGGCCGGACATTGGGACCAGTCAAGTTGCGCCATGTCGCACCTTCCCTTCATCTTGCCTCTATAACACTCGCTGGATTCCCGGTCACGCGTGGGAGGAACCTCCGCGTGCCATCTGGCGTTGCTCGGTTTCGTGTTCGCGGCGCGCCGGCGCCCTCTGATCCCCTGGAGCATTTTCCGGCCGGTTCGCGCTCCCCCGGTTGTCAGGTCCGACCCGGCTGCCCACTGTTGAGGAGTCAGCGACGATATCCGAATGACTTTCGAAACGCGCGACTTCGGATCAACTCGGCTGGTGGTACCGGCGTGATGCACGCGTTCCATTTGATTCGAGGTCGGCCGATCGTTGCAATTGATAATGCTCTTATCGCGAACTCTGTTGGCGGGAAACCAAGCAGAAAGCGATTCAACCAGTAGAGTCGAGGAGAGGCGCGGTATCGCCGAAGCAACCCGTTTCCCCTCCCCGCTCATCAAACCGGACGTGCGGATTTCCCGCATCC
>CALFNB010000320.1 GCA_937902425.1 uncultured Acetobacteraceae bacterium
GCATTTTTTGGCTCGGGGACAGAAGGAAATTTTGTATATGTTGCGCCGCACAATGAAAATGCGCAAGCGCGGTGTGAGTGGACACGGCAGAGTTCAAATCGTTGGCACAGGATCGTTAAGCGGCCTGCCCGAGGATCCAGCCTTCCAATGATTCACCAACGATTTGCCCGGAAGGACGCTCCAGTCGTCGCCCGTCAATCACCTCAATCATTCCAAGCAGTCCGATCAGTGCATCGAACGCGTCCTCGGCATCACCTCTGGGTCCGAAACCATCCGCGATCATTTTGGCGAGATCGGTCGAGAACATGACGCGATTTTGCCGGGCCCAGTCAGGCAGGCCGCGCATAGCGGCGCGCCGGTCACTTTGGCGCCGTTTGCTCATGTTCGTCCGAAAGGCTACTCCCACGTGACTGTAGGCTTCAGCAGGATAAGTCTCCGCGAGTACAGGGGAACCGGCTGCCGCCAAATCGGTCAAACGACCGTCAAATGGCCAAAGGCGCGCGCCTCTGTGCCGGGCGGGGATGATGACTTCACGCCAGCCCGCAATCGCCGCTTTGCCGACCTGATTGCCGTCCAGTGTCCAAAACAGTGGGCTGGCGGGTTGGCGTCGGGTTGGGGTTGCGAAGTCACATGCGCGGCGAAGAGAGTCGAAGTTTTCGATCCCCAGTCCATCGAGGAGATCTTTCCGCTTCGAACCGGCTGTGGACCTGCGTGGGTAGAACGGCCGCATCGCCGAAATCTGTTCGGGAGTATCCGCCACGTCGAAGAACTCTGCCCAATCATTTTGCCCGAACACTTCCAACACACCTGGAAAATCGGTCAGACCTGTCACCTGTCCATCGGCAAGGGGTAGACCGAGCGGAAAATCAAAGCCTGCGATCAATGGTCCATCCGCTGTGAATAACCTGTCGACAAAGATCGACGTGTCACCAACCAGATGTGGTGCCGATATCTGCCATATGGACCCAATCCTTTTCGCGAGGGAAACCCACCGTTTTTTCGCGTTTGCGCTCCAGTCACAGTGTAACAAAATCCGGAACGGATTAATGGCCATCGCTGTATTATCTTCCCGCCGTCAAACCCGCGCTCGTCGCACGTCCGTGGCCGAGCCTGGCACATATCGTGCGATCACGATCTCTCCCTCCCGCTTCCGGGCCCGGGCGATATCGAAGCTATTTTGCATCCGCATAAGTGTTTCCATGGACAAGCCAAACGCTTTCTCGATCCGGATCGCCATTTCGGGAGATAACGACGACCGCTCGTTGAGGACGGCCGACAGAGCCGCACGCGTGACACCCAGTACGGCGGCAGCGGCGGTTACCGACAAACCAAGGGGCTCGATAATTTCGGTTTTCAGAAATCCGCCCGGATGGGCAGGGCTCTTCATGCGTACGCCTGGGCCAGAAGACATGGTGTGGCTCCTAATGGTAGTCCTGGTAATCGAGATCGACGATTTCGATCTCGTACTCATCAATCCGGAACGTGATGCGCCAGTTTCGCGTGACGGACAGGCTCCACGCGCCCCTTCGGTCGCCGGTCATACGATGGGCCCTCCAGGTAGGAACCTGGAGAAGTTCATCCTCTTGGGTCATGTCTTGCAGGAAAGACACGATCCTGACGATCTTGGGCACCACGGCGGCCGGTAAGGCTGAACCGTCACCATGCTCGATCAATCGCCGAAGCCCTTTGTGGATCACGTTCCTGATCTTCATCGGTACAGATATTGAAGGTTTCGTATTGTGTCAAGCGACGCTATACGCATGGTGGCCCTCGTGTTGCGCGCGGAGGATGACCCGTCGGATCATCGTCTGGGCCGCGAGCCTGTCAGCTTCGACCTAAAACACCGTTAATCGATGGTACATTCACGCCTGGCTGACGCGACGCCGGCGACCTGACGTATTGGAACCCGCCTGGCCTTTTCACCCTGCCTGAACGCCACTACCGTGCCAGTAACCGACTGGGGAGGACATCATGCACTGGACAGATCGCCGCGAACGTTACCGGGAACTTATCCATGGGAACGAATGTCTCCATCCGGGATCCGTGTTCGACGCGATATCCGCGCGCATCGCCGAGGATCTGGGGTTCGAGGTGGGCATGTTCGCCGGCTCGATCGGGTCGTTTTCGGTGCTCGGTGCCCCGGATCTGATCGTGCTGACCCTGACCGAGTTCGCCGCGCAGGCCTATCGCATCAATCGCGCGGGCAAGCTGCCGCTGATGGTCGATGCCGATCATGGCTATGGCAACGCGTTGAATGTGATGCGCACGATTCAGGAACTGGAAACCGCCGGGGTCGCGGGCATCATGATCGAGGACACCGTGCTGCCGCGCGCGTTCGGTGAGAAAAAACCCAGCCTGATTTCGCTGGAGGAGGGCATTGGCAAGATGCGCGCCGCGCTGCGTGCGCGGGAGGACAGGTCGCTGACCATCATCGGCCGCACCAGCGCCGCCGCGATCACCGGTCCGGCGGACGCTTTGGCGCGTGCGAAGGCATATCAGAAGGAGGGCGTCGACGCGATGTTCTTCGCTGGCGGCGTGACCCGCGAATTGCTTGAAACACTGCATGGCGAGTTGAAGATTCCGATCATGCTGGGCGGCGGCGGTGGCGATCTGGACAAAGCGTGGCTCGGAAGCATGGGCGTGCGGATCGCGTTGCAAGGCCATCAGCCGTTCTCGGCGGCGGTGCAGGCGGTTTATAGTACGCTGAAAGCCCTGCGGGACGGCGCGAAACCGTCCGCGCTGACCGGCATCGCGTCGGCTGAGATGCTGGCGAAAGTCACGCGGTCCGGCGATTATAAGGCATGGACTGACGAATTCTTGAGTTGAAGCGTCAGGGCTCCGCCTTGAAACCCGCCAGGAGGCAGAGCCTCATGGTCGGGGTCTCGGGTGAAACCCCGTCGCTACCCCTCGACCGGAGCGCCATGATCGCCTAACGTGGCATGTGAAGCCGTCGCGGAGACGGATCCGCTATCCGGATCGGCGTGACGACAGAGCAGATATTGGGAGCTACGATGCCAGGTCTCACTTACTCCGCGCCCACGTCGGTGGACGACGCGGTCAAACTTCTCGCCGGTTCATCCGGCCTCGCGAAGGTTTTGTCCGGTGGGACCGACCTTTTGGTGCAAATGCGCTCGGGCCGGCTGAAGCCGGAACTGATCGTCGACACCAAGAAGATCCCCGGGATCATGGAGATCCGCGAGGAAGGTGGCGGCTTCGTCATCGGTGCGGCCACGCCCGGCGCGGTGGTTGAGGCGCACGCCGGCATGAACAAGGCGTGGCCCGGCGTCGTCGAGGCGCTCGACCTCATCGGTTCGACGCAGGTGCAGGGCCGTTGCTCGCTCGCGGGCAATCTTTGCAACGCGTCCCCCGCCGCTGATTCAGTCCCCGCGCTGTACGCCGCCGCCGCGACCGCGGTGATCGTCGGCAGTAAAGGCCGCCGCGAAGTTCCGGTGGAACAGGTTCCGACCGCGCCCGGCCGCACCAGCCTCGCCAAGGACGAGTTCATCCTGGAATTCAAATTGCCGCCGCGGCCCGCGCGTTCGGGCGACGCCTATCTGCGGTTCATTCCGCGCACGGAAATGGATATCGCGGTGGTCGGTTGCGGCATCAGCGTGACAATCGACGACAAAGGCGTCTGCACCGCGGCGCGTTGTTCGCTTGGCGCCGTCGCACCGACCGTGCTGCTGGTTAAGGAAATGGCGGATGCGTTGATCGGGCACACGCTCGACGACGCCACGTTGGCTGCTCTGGACAAGGCCGCTCAGGCCGCGTGCAAACCCATCAACGACAAGCGCGGAACGATCGAATATCGCACCAAGATCGCCGGCGTGCTGGCACGCCGCGTGGCGAAGATCGCGTTCGATCGGGCATCCGGCAAAACTGTGAAGGCTCACTGACCCATGGCAAAGAACTATGTTTCCACAATCATCAACGGCGAGTCCGCCGAGTTTCTCTGCGAGCCGCAGCAGACCCTGCTGGATGTGCTGCGCGACGTCATCGGCCTGACCGGCAGCAAGGAAGGCTGCGCCTCCGGTGACTGCGGCGCCTGCTCGGTGCTGATCGACGGCACGCTGGTCTGTTCGTGTCTCGTGCTCGGCGTTGAAGCCGAGGGCAAGTCGATCACCACGGTCGAAGGCATCGCCGACGGTGAGAAGCTGCACCCGGTGCAGCAAAAGTTCCTGGAGCATGCGGCGCTGCAATGCGGCTTCTGCACTCCAGGCCTGATCGTCGCTTCGAAAGCGTTGCTCGACGCCAATCCGAACCCGACGGAAACCGAAGCACGGTACTGGCTCGCCGGTAACCTGTGCCGCTGCACTGGCTATGACAAAGTCATTCGCGCGGTGATGGACGCCGCGGCGGTCATGCGAGGAGAGGCTTCCTGATGAATTATATCGACTCAAACCTCAAAGTCGTCGGCACGCGTCCTATCCGTCCCGATGGCGTCGATAAGGTCACCGGCCGCGCGGTATTCGCGGCCGACACGCGCGTCTCCGGCATGCTGTGGGGCAAGATCCTGCGGTCGCCGCACGCCCATGCGCGCATTCTGTCGATCGACACGTCGAAGGCGGAGAAACTGCACGGCGTGCATGCCGTGGTCACCGCGAAGGACTTCCCGGACATCGCCAACGAAGAGGCGTTCGTCGGCGAAGGTCCGATGAATTTCCGTGATCTGTCATACAACGTCATCGCCCGCGCCAAGGCGCTGTATGAGGGACACGCCGTCGCCGCGGTCGCCGCCACCACCCAGGCGATCGCCGACGAAGCGCTGGCGCTGATCGATATCAAATACGAAGTGCTGCCGTTCGTCATCGACGTCGAAGAGGCGATGGCCGACAACGCACCCATTTTGCACGACGACATGTTCACCGGTGGCGTGACCCCGAAACCCACGAAGCCGTCGAACATCGCCAAGGTCCTGACCTTCAAGAAGGGCGACGCCGAGGCCGGGTTCAAGGACGCCGAGGTCATCGTCGAAGGCAAGTACACCACGAAGCCGGTGCATCAGGGCTACATTGAGCCGCATGCCTGCCTCGCGACCTACGCCGCCGACGGCCAGATCACGATCCACAGCTCCAGCCAGGGCCATTTCATGGTCCGCGCCTACACGGCCAAACTGCTCGGCATCGATATCGCCAACATCCGCTGCACACCCGCAGAAATCGGCGGCGGCTTCGGCGGCAAGACGCTGATCTATCTCGAGCCGGTGGCGGTCGCGCTGTCGCGCAAGTCCGGCAAGTCCGTGAAGATGCAGATGACGCGGGAAGAGGTGTTCCGCGGCTCCGGCCCGACCTCGGGCGCGGCGATCGAGATCAAGATCGGTGCGAAAAAAGATGGCACCATCGTCGCCGCCCGCGAAGTGTTGAAGTTCCAGGCTGGTGCGTTCGCTGGCTCCCCGATCGGGCCAGGCTGCATGTGCGGCTTCGCGCTGTATGACCTGCCAAACATCGAGGTCATCGGCTACGACGTGGTCAGCAATCGACCGAAGGTCGCGGCCTATCGTGCGCCGGGTGCGCCGATCACGTCGTTCGCGGTCGAAAGCGCGCTCGACGAACTGGCCGAGAAACTTGGCATGGATCCGCTGACGCTGCGTGAGAAAAACGCCGCGAAGAACGGATCGAAGACCCATTACGGCGTCACCCACGCGAACATCGGCTTCGAGCAGGTGCTCGCGGCGGTGAAGACCCATCCGCATTGGAAGTCGGCGGTGCCGGCCGGTCAGGCCCGCGGTCTCGCCTGCGGCTTCTGGTTCAACATCGGTGGCGAATCCAGCGCGAGCGTGCATGTCAATGAGGACGGCTCGGTTTCGGCGGCCACGGGCAGCCCGGATATCGGCGGCTCACGCGCCTCGATGGGGATGATGGTGGCCGAGGTGCTCGGCGTTCCGGTGTCGCGCGTGCGCACCACGGTCGCGGACACCGCTTCGATCGGCTTCACCTTCCTGACCGGCGGATCGCGCGTGACCTTCGCCACCGGCATGGCGGTGACGCAGGCGGCCGAGAAAGTGGTCGACGAGTTGAAAAAGCGCGCCGCCATGATCTGGGAGATCCCGGCCGACGCCGTCGAATGGAAAGACGGCATGGCGTTCCCGGCGGGTTCCAACGCCGGTGCGTTCGAGCCGCTGGATCTCACCGCGATCGCAGCCAAGGCGGGACGGACCGGTGGTCCGATCAACGCCGAGGTGTCGGTGAACGCGCAGGGCGCCGGTGCCGGCTTTGGCGCGCATATCTGCGACGTGAGCGTTGACCGGGAGACCGGGCACGTCACGATCGAGCGCTATACCGCCGTGCAGGATGTCGGCAAGGCGATCCACCCGAGCTACGTCGAAGGCCAGATCCAGGGCGGCGCCGTGCAAGGCATCGGTTGGGCGTTGAACGAGGAATACATCTACAACGACAAGGGCCAACTGGAGAATCCCGGCTTCCTGGATTACCGCTGCCCGGTCGCCTCGGACATCCCGATGATCGAGGCTGTGCTGGTCGAAGTCCCCAACCCGCGGCATCCGTTCGGCGCGCGCGGCGTGGGCGAGGTGCCGATCGTTCCGCCGATGGCGGCGATCGGCAATGCGATCCGCCGCGCCACCGGCGTGGAGATGCACAATCTGCCGATGTCACCGCCTAAAGTCCGCGCGGCGCTCGATGCCGCCGGAAAATGAGTTCGTTTGCCTAAAGTCATAATTGCTTCGGGCGGGTCTTGCCACCAGTTTACCGGTGGCAAGACCGAGTTCGATGTGGAAGCGACCACGTTCCGGCAACTCGTCCGGGAATTGGATAAGAAATACCCAGGGCTCGGAACTCAGGTCGAGGAAGGCATGGCTGTCGCGATCGATGGCGAGATATTTCAGGACGCATATCAGGTCGAATTGAAACCCGGCAGCGAGATCGTGCTGATCCCGAAAATAGGTGGCGGCTGACCCAATGACCGCCATGACCGAGCTGACCATCAACTTCGGTGGTGGCGGTAACAGCCTCGGTTACCTCGGAGGAGGTTGGGCCCGCGCCGAAGAAAATTTCACCTGGGCGATTGGGCAGGAAAGCCATCTGCTGCTACCGCTCGGCCAGGAACCCCGCGAATTCGTGTTGATGATCAGCGTGATCCCGTTCGTGCACCCTCCCGCGCTGAGAACACAGCGGCTGATCGTGTCGATTGATGAAACGACGATCGGAATGACGTCGCTGTCGCGGCCGACCGCGTTGGCATGGCGGATCCCGGTGGGACTGATCCGGCGCGCCGAACGAACCCTGGTCACGTTCTGGCATCCCGACGCCGCGCGGCCGAAGGATCTCTCGGCTGCCGACGACGATCGCGATCTCGCGTTCTCGGTGTCGGAAGTGAAGGTCTTTCACCTCCCCGCCGCCATGGCCGCTGACCATCCCGTCCCGCCGGGCCTCAGTCTGGGTGGACTGCCCAGTCCGGGGTTTGGGACTCACCCGGGGATTGATATGAAGGAGTGGGTGACGCGGCGCACCAGCCTGACGCTACCGGAACTCGCCGCGAGTTTCGAAAGCATTGGCGACAACTGCGAGTTCGGCCTCGTGCAGCGCCATTGCGACACTGAACCTCTGGGTTTGCTGCGATTTTCCGGATCGTTCTCGAACGACGTCGTGCGCGGCATCGAGCAGGAGTTCGAGGGTATCGGCGAACCGGAGGACATCACGCCCACTCTGGAGGGGGATGACGACAAGCGCGAGTTCATGATCCGGGAGCGGAAATACGGTCTGGTGTATCATACCTTCGTCTATGAAGGGGAACGAACGACCGAACTCATGCGGCAGCAGGAGGCAACGCGGCTGAAGTTCCTGCGGCGGAAATTCGTGGAGGAACTGGACGCGGGGGAAAAGATCTTTGTGTTCAAACGCGCCACGCCGGTTCCGGAGTCGGAGATCCTACCGCTGTTTCTGGCGCTTAATCGCCGGCGGCCGAACACGCTGTTGTGGGTCGTGCCGGAAGAGCCCGGCCGTCCGAGCGGCACCGTCGAGGTACTGATGACCGGATTGCTGAAGGGCTACATCGATCGGTTCGCGCCTGGCGATAACGCGCACGATTTCTCATTCGAGGCATGGGTCAGGATTTGCGTGCACGCGTTCCTGCTCAATCGATTGATGCGGACACCGGCATGAGCGGCAGGCGTCAACCGGAACAGAAGCCAACCGTGCTGCTGTTCGATTGGGACAATACATTGGTCGACGGTTGGACCGGGATCACGGCGGCATTGAACGCGGCGCTCGGCGCTTTCCACAAGCCGCTCTGGACCATTGAGGACACCAAGAACCGGGTTCGGGTTTCACTCAAGGAAAGCTTTCCGGTGATGTTCGGCGATGCCTGGGAGCATGCGCGGGACATCTTCTACGACCGGTTCCGTGGCGACCATCTGGATCACGTGACACCGATGCCAGGCGCCGCCGAGGCGCTGCTCGCCGGCACCGCCTGGCCGCGTGGCGTGGTTTCCAACAAAGCCGGCAAGTTTCTTCGCGCCGAGGTCGTCCACCTCGGCTGGTCATCGCATTTCGGTGCGGTCATCGGCGCCGGCGACGCGCATGCCGACAAGCCGGACCCGGCACCAATCCTCATGGCCCTGGAGCAACTGGGCTTTTCCGCCGGTCCGTCTGTCTGGTACCTCGGGGACACCGCCCTGGACATGAAGGCCGCGCGCGCCGCTGGGGTGACCGCCGTACTGGTCGGCGACGCCTCGCACGACGGTGGAGTTGAACTCGCTGCCCCCGATCTCCATGTGCATTCCGCCCATGAACTGGCGGCCTGGCTGAAAAGCTTGGCCTGAGCCGCCCGTGCTGGTAGCGTGCGTGAGTCGGTGGTCTCGCCAGGATCCCCGGGCCTTCAATAACAGGCACCTCTCAACTCTCGCCGTGACACACGGCGAATACAAAGGACCATGAAAATGGCCACTGAAAAGGCGCAGAATGTTCAGGACGTATTCCTGAACCATGTGCGGAAAAGCAAGACACCGGTGACGGTGTTTCTTGTTAACGGGGTCAAGCTTCAGGGGATTATTACCTGGTTTGACAATTTTTCCGTTCTGTTGCGGCGCGACGGGCATACCCAGCTGGTTTACAAGCACGCGATCAGCACCGTCATGCCGGGATCTCCGATCCAGCTCTTCGACGCGGCGAAGGTTGAAGGCGGTGCCGCGGCGCCGGCTGGTGTTCGCGAGATGAGCACCGTGGCCGGAGATTAGCCAACTGGAGACTGACCGGCGCGAGCCGAAATCATCGGCGGCCAACGGCGCGGGACCGACTCGCGCGGCCGTGATTCTGCCTTGGGAACGGCCGAGGGAGCGGGACGGTAACGGCTCGACCGTCGCTGAACCGTCGCGCGCGGCTGATGCACGGCTTGAAGAAGCCGTGGGTCTGGCCGCGGCGATCGGTCTCGTGGTCGTGCATCAGGTCATCCTGCCTTTGCGCGCCCGCCAGCCCGCGACGCTGCTGGGTTCCGGACAGGTGCAAACCCTGGGTCAGGCGATCGACGAGCAGCACGTGGAGGTGGCGATCGTCGACGCGGCGCTGTCGCCCGTGCAGCAGCGCAACCTGGAACGTGCCTGGAACTGCAAAGTGATCGACCGGACCGCCCTGATCCTCGATATCTTCGGGGAGAGGGCGGCGACCCGCGAAGGCACGTTGCAGGTCGAACTGGCGCATCTGGCGTACCAACGTTCGCGTCTGGTGCGGTCCTGGACCCACCTTGAACGCCAGCGCGGCGGCTTCGGCTTCCTCGGTGGGCCTGGTGAGACGCAGATCGAGGCCGACCGGCGGCTGATCGATGAACGGCTGGTCCGGCTGAAGAAGGAACTACAGCAGGTTCGGCGCACCCGCGGTCTGCACCGGAGCGCACGCAAACGCGTCCCGTTCCCGGTGATCGCGCTGGTCGGCTACACCAATGCCGGGAAATCGACGCTGTTCAACGCACTCACCGGTTCGGCCGTGGTGGCGCGCGATCAGTTGTTCGCGACTCTGGATCCGACGATGCGCGGTCTGATGCTGCCGTCCGGCCGCCGGATCATCCTGTCGGACACCGTGGGCTTCATCAGCGAACTGCCGCACGAACTGGTGGAGGCGTTCCGCGCCACGCTGGAGGAAGTGTCGGAAGCGGACATCATCCTGCACGTCCGCGACGCCGCGCATCCTGATTCGGCGGCGCAACAGTCGGATGTGCTCGGTGTGCTGGCGGAAATGGAGCGTGACGGCACGCTGGATCCGGACTGGCGCTCGCGGGTGATCGAGGTGATGAACAAAGCCGATCTGATGGGCGGAGTAGCCCAGGTGTCGGTGCGGCCAGGTGCGGTGGCGGTCTCGGCGATCACGGGGGAGGGCCTTGGAACGTTGACCGAGGCGATCGATCGCCGCATCGCCGAAGGCATGGAAACCGCCGCGTATGATATCGAATCGTCGGATGGCGCGCGGCTCGCCTGGCTGTATCAGCACGGTGAGGTGACGGAGCGCCGCGATGACAATGAATCGGTGCATGTGACCGTACGCCTGCTTCCCGCCGACCGGGCGAGGTTCGAAAGCCGCGCATGAAGATCGCCGACCTTCAGACCGTGGCCACGCTGCTGCGCGACTCGGGGCGGATCGAGATCATGCCGCGGTTCCGCAACCTCGCGGAGGGTGCGGTGAAGATGAAGACCGGGCCGCTCGATCTGGTGACCGAAGCGGATGAAGCGGCGGAGCGGCGCATCACCGCCGGTCTGCGCCGGGAATTCCCCGGCTGCGTCGTCGTCGGTGAGGAAGCGGCCAGTGCCAATCCTGAGTTGCTGCGCGACCTGGCGGACGCCGATCTGGCGTTTGTCGTCGATCCGGTGGATGGGACCGCCAATTTCGCCGCGGGGCTCGCGTTGTTCGGCGTGATGGCGGCGGTGTTCAGGCGCGGCGAGATCGTTGGCGCGGTGATCCATGACCCGGTCGGGGACGACTGCGCGCTGGCGTTACGCGGGGAGGGTGCGTGGCTCGAAACGCCGGATGGACGCCGGCGCGATATGCGGGTCGCGGCACCGGTTCCCGCGGCACGGATGGGCGGCAATGTGTCCTGGCGATTCATGCCGGAGCCGGTTCGGTACGAGGTCTGCGCGCGGTTGCCACGACTGGCGGCGTGTTGGGATTACCGCTGTTCGGCGCATGCATATCGCATGACCGCGGATGGTCACGGCCACTTCCTGTTGTACTATCGGCTGTATCCCTGGGACCATGCGCCGGGCTGGCTGTTGCATCGCGAGGCGGGCGGATATTCGGCGCGCTTCGATGGGCAGCCGTACGATCCCTCGGATGTTTACAGCGGGCTGATTTGCGCGCCGGATCGTGACGGATGGGAAGCGGTGCGGGCGGCGCTGCTGGAGTGATATCGGGCGCCGCTAACGGCGGCTCGTGGCAACAGGCGAAACGAATGACCCACAGGGTAGCGTGATTTCGTTATGCTCGGGCTCGATCCGCACGTCTCGTGCCGCGACGACCTTGTTCAGGAACTCAACACGATTCTCGCGGCCGCGGTTCGTCACGTCGCGCCAAGGGATGCCGACACAGGGATATCAAACCGCATGCTGTTGTCAGTCGCGTCTGGCGGCCCTGACGAACATCAACCCGATCGGCAGCGTAACGACCCAGTCCGCCAATACCGCGGGCGGCGCGGGTATCCAATCGCCATAAGTCTGGCGCGCGCGGCGGATCACGGTAGCCATGTCGACCGGGTATCCGGTCGGCCTGATCGAGTCCACAACGAACCCGCAGCGGGCCAGGAACTTCGTCAGCGTCACTGGATCAAAATACCATAAATGTTCCAGCAGCAGCATGTTCCATTTCTTACCTGACAGACGTGCCACCGGACTCGCGCTGTTCGGTAGCGTCAAATAGAGCCGGCCACCGGGTTTCAGCAGTGAATGCAAGCGCCGCATCTGTTGCCCAGGTTCGGCGAGGTGCTCCAGCACGTCCCAGGCGACGATGAAATCGAAGCTGCCCTCAATCAGACCCGCCGCCGGCAAACCCTCGGCCAGAATGTCTCCGGTGACGATCCGCCCGGTCCGTTCCACGCCGTTCGGGACATCGGCCGCGACTTCGAACCCGATCGCGTCATAGCCCGGCATGACATCGAGGAAGCCGCCGCCGCCCCAACCGAAGTCCAGAAACCGTCCGCCGGCCTCGTGCGGCCGCACCAAACGCGCCAGCGCGATAAAGCGATCACGCGGCGGGCTGCCACCTCCACCACCGGCGTGAACGGCGGCGTAAATCCGGGCATATTCCTCGGCTGAGAAACGCGGCGAGGTGAAGATGAACCGACAGTCGCGGCAGCGGACAATCCGGCCATGCACCGCCTTGGTACGGCCGGTCAGGAAGAAGGGAACGGCATCCCGCCAGCCGCCGTCGAAGTTCGCCGGATAGCATTCCTCGAACGTTACGCAATCGCATACCGGACAGGCACTCACGTGCTGGCTGCCTTCCTGGCGGTCAGGGCGCGGCGGCCAAAGCGGGTCGCGCGGGCGAACCGCCACAGGACCCTCGCATATCCCGCGCCGGATTTCAGCACCTTGAATGAGCTTTGCCCCATGTCGAAGGTGCGATTGATCCAGGAGATCGGCACTTCACGCACGTCTTTACCCAACAGCGCCAGTTGCAGGCCAATTTCCGCATTGGCGGCGAACCACGGCTCGTCGACGGTCAATTGCTTCGCGAGGTCGCCTCGCATCAGTCGAAGGTTGTTGGTGACGTCGCGCAGGCCGCCCAGTCGGATCGCCAGGTTCGCCAATACGTGGAAAGAACGATTGGCCAGGATCTTGCCGAATGGATAGTTGATCATCACGCTTCGCCGCGAGAACCGGCTGCCGAACACGACGTCGGCGCCGTCGGCGGCGGCATCGAACATGTCCTCCATCTCCGGCAACAGATGCTGGAAGTCGCAGTCCATCGACATCACCCAACGGCCCGACGCCGCGGCATAACCATCGCGCAATGCCCGGCCAACACCATTGGGCGGTGCACGGTGCACCGGCGTGATCCGAGGATCCTCCGCCACCAGACGGTCGATCACGGCGGCGGTGGCGTCGCTGCTGTTGTCGTTGACCAGCACGATCTCATGCACGTAATCGCCGTAGAGGCCACGCAGGCCATCGACCAGGGCCGGGATGTTCATCTCCTCATTGTGGCATGGCACCACGAAAGACACGGCGTGGTGCAAGACGTCGTGCCTGCACAGCGAGACCATCGGGCGAGGCACGTGGCGCGGCGGCCGTTGCGCATGCAACACGATGCGGCCGGCCAGATTTTGGATGAGCGGCGTATTCTCAAGCAGAACCGACGCGTTGCGCATGACCCAGGCCATGCGTTCGGTCGGTGCCAGCGGGCTGTAGACGAAGTCGGTGAACCGGGCGGAGACGCGAATGAAGCCGATCTCCGACAGCAACTCGTACAGTTGGGTCCGGCTCAACAGCGCCGGAACGCCGGGATAGCCAAGCGGGCCGCTGATGGTGCGGCGGACGACCGACATCGGGTTCCACGGATTGGTTTCGATAAACAGCGCGCGTCCACCATCCTCCAGCAACGTGAAGACGTGCTCGAGCAGATAAGACACGGTGTCGAGGTCCAGCATATTCTGCACCACGACGTAGTTAAAACGGCGTCCGGCGAGTGGGCCGGGCAATTCATCGATCGCCAGCGCTTCGACGCCGGGGACGTCCGCCGCTTGCCCGGTGGCCGTCACCGCGACGATGTCATTACGGCCACGTGTCATGTCCGCCAGCGCGCGGGTAAATCCTCCATCGCCGCTGCCGATTTCCAGTATCGTTTCGCCGGGCAACAGATGGACGAGATGGCGAAATATATGGGCGTGCCAGATCAGGCGCTCGGCGGCGATCGGGTCCCGGCGTCGCCGATAATCGGAGGCATGGCGCTCACGTTTGGCCAGTTCGTCAATGGCGGAGTGGCGGACAGTCATGGGCGGCGCGCGTCCTTGGAGGGAACGCTCCTCGCATCTGGGCCATGGTGGCGGGTGGGCACATTATTCCGGAACGCCGCCGGAGCGGAGTCACGACCCTCGGCACCAAGGAACTTCATCACGCGACTGACGGCAGCCTTCGCGCCCAGCCATCGGCGATTTCCTGGAAAATCATGGGCAGTGTCTTGGTGATGCTCCAGTTGGGGTAATGCGCTCGCATTTTGCGTAGGTCGCTATAGTAGCAAATATGGTCGCCGATTCGGTTATCCTCGACATATCGCCAGCTCATTTGCCTGCCGGTGACGTCCGAGGCCATGCGAAAAGCCTCGATAATCGAACACGAGTTGGCTTTGCCGCCACCCAGATTATAGACTTCGGCGATGCGCGGGGCCTGCCAGAATTCGTACATGAAGCTGGCTACGTCTTCGGAATGGATGTTGTCCCGCACCTGCTTGCCCTTGTAGCCGAACACCTTGTATTCGCGGCCCTCGACGTTGCACTTCACCAAATAACTGAGGAACCCGTGCAGTTCCACGCCGGCGTGATCCGGACCGGTCAGGCAGCCGCCGCGCAGGCAGCAGGTTGGCATATCGAAATACCGGCCGTACTCCTGCACCATGATATCCGCCGCGAGCTTCGACGCGCCGAACAGGGAATGCTTGCTCTGATCGATCGAAAGCTCCTCGGAGATGCCGTGCGCGTCGGCGGGGTCCGCGTAGTCCCAGCGGGTTTCGAGTTCGGCCAGCTTCAGCGTGTTTGGGCGATCACCATAGACCTTGTTGGTGGACATGTGGATGAACGGCGATGCGGGGCAGAATTGCCGCGCGGCCTCCAGCAGATGCAGCGTTCCCAAAGCGTTCACCTCGAAATCGAGGAACGGGATCGCGGCGGCACGATCATGCGACGGCTGGGCCGCGGTGTGAATGATCAGGGCCGGTCTCAGGTCCTTCATCAATGCCAGGATCGCATCGCGATCGCGAATATCGATCGAAACGTGCCGGTAATCCGGGATTTCGGCGAGTAACCGGCCTTGCACCCAGGCGGTGTCGCCTTCGGGTCCGAAAAACACCGCCCGGTGATTGTTGTCGACACCGGTCACCGAGAACCCCAGCCGGGAGAACGAACGCGTCACTTCCGAGCCGATCAGCCCGCACGAGCCGGTTACCAGAACGGTGCGCTGTCTTCCCATGAATGCTCTCCTTGGATATCCAGAATACCATACTGAGACCAGGATTACCGTTACCTTGGCCTTTCGGCCATATGGCGCCTCGTCGCTCTGTCATGTGGTCACCATGGAGCCTGGGTCGGAAACCGCTTCAAGGAGCTCATCCCAATAGTCGCTGGTCCGGCGAGGCCTGACCTGGCCGCCATCCCCCATCGGGTCCGTCATCAGATCTTCGTTATTTCATAGGCGGCCCTTGCCCCCGCTTTCAAGGAAACGTCGCGCCGACCCGGAAAATAGATTGGGCTCAATGATCACGCCGGGGGATCATCCGCCAGGACGATTCAGCACCTTTACAATCCCGCACCGAACGTGCGAATGCGGACGCACATGGCATCAGTCAGGAAGCCTGAAAATGAGCCCACGGCGTTTCATCCTGCCGCTGGCCGGACTGGTTGGATTGGCGATTTTCGTTGCTCTGCACGCATGGTTGCCGGGCACTTACAGAAGTGTACTGACGGCCATCATGATCCGGCCGTTCGCCGATAATGAGCCGTTTGTAGACCTCAGATACCTCTTCGTCACCGCGGAGTGTTGGCAAAAGGGGGTGGATGTCTACGTGATCAATCCTTGCGACAGTCTCGGGTCAGGTGTTGAGAGTTATTCGCCACTTTGGCTACGGGCGCCGTTCCTGTTCGCGGATCGGCCGTGGTCGGTCCGGTACGGCATTATCCTTGATGGCCTGTTTTTTCTGTCGCTTGCCGCGCTGCCGCTCAGTCGCCGTTGGCAAGACCAGTTGATTGTTGGCGCGGCAGCCTTCTCAAGCGTGACAATCTATGGGCTGGAACGCGGCAATATTGACCTGATCATGTTCATCATGGCGCTGACAGCGGGGCTATGCGTCGCCCGGTCGACACCGGTCAGCGTGGCAGGATATTGCGTGCTGCTACTCGCCGGCCTGCTGAAGTTTTATCCGTTGGCTGGCATGGTTCTCGCACTGCGCGAGCGTTTCGCACGCTTCCTGGCTATCGCCGGGGTATCGACAGCGGTGGTGGTCGCCTTTGTGCTGGTGTTCCACGAGGAACTGGTGAAGACCGCCAGGAATATCCCGAAGAGTTCATATTTCGGAGATAACGTGGCCGCGCGGCAGCTGCCAGGGGGAATCGGTGTTGCGCTGCAGTCGATCCTTCACGGTCTGGGTGCCGAGGGCGGCCTCGCGGACGCGCTCGCCGGAAGCCGATTGTTAATTGTCGGCATGGTTGTGCTGCTTTGCGGCGCGGTCGGGATTATCGTCATCTGGTTCGTCCGCCAGCAGGCAAGCCGCCGGGCGATCCACGCGCTGCCATCGCCGACACGCGACCTGCTGATGCTCGGGGCGGCGCTCATCTGCGGCTGTTTTTTCGCTGGGCAAAGCGTTTCGTACCGGGGCATCCTTCTGCTGCTGGCGCTGCCAGGTTTGCTGGCGCTTGCGTGGGATTCGACAGACCGGCGATCGCGGAGGATCAGTGGCTGGACTGTCGCGGCGATCCTGCTGGTCATGTGGCGGCTGACCGTGATTCAGGCTCTGGCGTCGCGCGGCCTGCAGAGTTGGGGCGCTGAGGCTGGCGGTGGATCGGCCATCGCTGCTTTTACCTGGCTCGGCTTCGAACTGGCGTGGTGGTGGATCGTCTCTGTGCTCACGGCGATACTGGCGGCGTTGTCGCTGGACTC
>CALFNB010000321.1 GCA_937902425.1 uncultured Acetobacteraceae bacterium
TTTCTCCAGCAAATGCTTCTCCAGGGACCCGGCGTTCACCCCGATCCGCATCGAACATCCGTGATCGCGCGCCGCCTTCACCACTTCTCGCACCCGTTCATCGCTGCCGATGTTGCCGGGGTTGATACGCAGGCAGGCCGCGCCGCTTTCCGCCGCCTCGATCGCGCGCCGGTAGTGGAAATGGATGTCGGCGACGATCGGCACGTCGACCTGGGCCACGATATCCTTCAGCGCCAGAGCACTTGGCTGATCCGGACAGGAAACGCGGACGATATCGACCCCCGCCGCCTCGGCGCGCTTGATCTGGGCTACCGTACCCGCGACATCGGTGGTCAGAGTGTTGGTCATCGTTTGCACCGTGATCGGCGCGCCATCGCCAACCGGGACCTTGCCCACATAGACCCGCCGCGACGCGCGGCGATGGATCTCCTGATAGGGGCGATAGTTCATGCGGGACTCCCAAGTGATTCAGCACACCGGGCACCCGACGTCCGTTCCCGGACGGAACGGACGTCAGACGCGGCACTTCGATCCAAAGATAAGCGAGCCGGCGCCGCTTCGCCAGGGATTGTCCAAATCGGGATCGACTGAAACCGAATTGTCAAAAACCGGCTACCGCCGCCCAGAGACCGGGACGATCGGGCCGGCCTTCAGTTGGTCGGGATCAAGCGGCACATCCTTGCGGACCGCTCCCTGGCCGCCGATCGGGGGTACCAAGGCGCCATCCACCAGGATCTCCACCCGGCCGGCATTGCCAGTGTTCAGAACCAGGTTGGCACGGGTCGGCACGGGGAATGTCTCGCCCGCTTTCATGACCCGGGTGACCAGGGTCTGGCCCCCGCGTTCCTTGACCTGCACCCAGGTATCGCCGGTGAACCGCAGTACGACCCGCGTACCGTCCGGGTTCGCCGGATCGGCCGGTCCTTGCGACGTCGAGGCTTGCGGCGGTGCCGGTTCCGGAGGCCGCATCGGCGGAGGAACCGGCATCGCGATCGCGGTGGTCGCCGTCGCGCCGGGGATTGAGGCCGACCGCATCTCCTCGATCGGCGCCGGAGGGGGAGGTGGAGGCTCCGGTTGAAGCAGCGGGTTTTCCGCGGCGGCATGACGCGGCTCGAACTCCCCACCATTGTCGGTCCGCGGTGGCGCGGTGGGCGGTGGCGCGGGAACCGGAATGCGCCCGTCAGGTCCGGGCACCGCCTGATCCGCCAGCGATGCCAGCCGAGCCGGCACCTGTGCCACAGTCTCGGCCGGCAGCTTGCCCTCGCCCGAAAGGCGATACCAGCCAATGTATGCGCCGCCCACCAGGATCAGCCCGAGCAGAATAAGGGCGCCTGCCGGAAGCCCTCGTTCCGGGACCGGCGCGGGAAAGATCAGTTCGGAATGCCGCGGAATTTCCCCGACCTCGGCTCGAAACCGGCGCGCGACTTCTTCCGCGTCAAGGCCGAGCGCGGTCGCGTAGCTGCGCAGGAAGCCCAGAGCGTAGACATTGCCCGGCAGTTTGTTCAGCCGCCCAGCTTCGAGGGCGTCGAGGTAAGCGGGGCGAATGCGCAACATCGCGGCAACGTCGGACAATGCCCAACCGAGACGTTCGCGTGCGGCACGAAGATCCGCGCCGGCGCGAGGTGCATCCGAACCTTCGGTGAACATCGTCTCTATCCGCGACACCGCATGGCTGTTGGATGTCTTTAATGTTTTATCTTCTCGCGGCACGTCGCTCCGCCTCATTCTGGCACCCACCCGACCCTACACGGCCCGCGCGAATGTCGTGAAGACCATGCACGCGGGTGTAGCGCTGTCTAAACCAGGTTTCCGCCTTTTGCCAACCACCCCACTCAATATGACACGGTTTTCATAAGGTTTTTTTGCTCCGCTCACCCTTCCGTCAGCATCGGCCAAAGCGCGTCCGCGCCACGCTGGCACGCATAGGCACCGACTTTGGCCGCCCATTCCGGGTCGCCGCCGAATTCCTCGCGCCACGACCACAATCTACGGGTGGAAAGTTGCAAAGCGTATTCTTTGGTAAAGCCGATCGCGCCATGGACCTGATGCGCGATCTCGCAAGCCAGGGTCGCCGCTTCACCGACCCGGGTCTTGGCGACGGCGATGAGGAACGCCTCGCGGTCCGGGTTGGCTTCCGACAACGCCTCGATCCCAAGGTTGGCCGCCGCGACCGCCGCCGCGGTCTGACCGGCGAGCACCGCCAGGTTCTGCTGCACCGCCTGGAACTTCGAAATCGGCCGGCCGAACTGTTGCCTCTCCTGGGCGTAGGTGACAGCCAGATCCATCGCTTTCTCCAGCGCCCCGGACATCATCGTTGCCCGCGCGAGGGCGCCCCGCCGATACAAAGCGTCCCGTGACACGCCGGCTTTGACCGGCGCGGCCTGGTCGGCGGACAGCCTGACGCCATTGAACGTCAGGCTGTCGCGCGACTCATTGGCGATGTTGCGGCCCTTGGCCAGGTCGGCCCCACCGGTCCCGTCCAGGGTGACCACCATCTCGCTATCCGGGCCATCGACGATCAGCACGGTGCGTGTCGCGAACGACGCGTACGGCACCCGAGTGGCCGCGCCGGCCAGCCGCCAGCCATTGCCATCGCGTTCCAGGGTCAGTTTGTCCGCCGAGCGGACCGGCCCGACCGTCATCGGCCCGTCGCTGGTTTCCAGACCGCAGGACGCGGCGGCCCAACCGGCGAGCATGGTTTCCGCCAATGGAATGGGAGCGGAGAAGCGGCCGGCGACGCGCAGGGCGGCGAACAGGTCCGACCATTCGGCATCGGCGCCGCCGGCACTCTCCGGCAATGCCGCCAGCGGCACACCCGTCTCGGCCACCTCGTCCCACAGTTTTTGGGCGAACACGCCGGTTTCGGCGGCGTCGGCGACTTGTTTGGTGCAGTGATCCTCGAACAGCCGGTTCATGCTTTCCAGCAGCATCCGGGTCTCATCGCGAATGGCCATGTTCGTGTTCCCCTTCAGCGTAAGCCCCACACTTAACGCAAGCCAAGCCCGCGGGCGATGATGCCGCGCAGGATTTCCCGTGTGCCGCCCTGGATCGAAAACCGCGGCGCGTTCATCGTCGAGCGGGCGATCATCGAAGTGTAGACATCGATCGCCTCCAGTTCCGGTTCGGTGGGAAACAATTGCCGTGCCACCACCGGAATGTCCTGCTCGTAACGGGTGCCAAGATCCTTGACGACCGCGGACTCGCTGTTGGGATTGAGGCCCTCCTGCAACATGCCGGCGATCGAGATCGACATGCTCCGCAACGTGGCCAGTTGCGAAATGAGTTTACCGAGTGCGGCGGCGGTGGCTTTATCGGGTGTGGGGCCAGCCATGCGAAGCATTTCGCGTAACATCTGAAACAGCACCAGGAACCGGTCGGGAGCGCTGCGTTCGAAGGACAGCTCGCTGGTGACCTGGTTCCAGCCGTTGCCTTCCTTGCCCAACAGACGGTTGTCGGGGACGAAGACGTCGGTGAGGAAGATTTCGTTGAAGTGATGTTCGCCCAGAAGGTTGATCACCGGCCTGATGTCGATGCCAGGCGCCTTGAGGTCCAGCAAGAACTGAGTGGCACCAGCGTGGCGATCGGGTTCTTCCTTACCATCGCTGGACATTTTGCAAAACAGGATGGCGTAATCGGCGCGGTGGGCGTTCGATGTCCAGAGCTTCGTGCCGTTGATCTTATAGCCGCCATCGACTTTCACCGCGCGTGTGCGCGTGCCGGCGAGGTCAGAGCCGGAGTTTGGCTCACTCATGCCGATGCAGAACGTCAGTTCGCCGGCGGCAATCCGCGGCAGGAAATGGTTCTTTTGCTCCTCGGTGCCAAAGCGCAGCAGGTTCGGCCCGCTTTGCCGGTCGCCGGTGTAGTGCGCCGATAGCGGAGCACCCGCCACCAGCATTTCCTCGATCACCACGTAGCGTTCAAAAGAGCTGCGTTCGTGGCCGCCATATTGTTTTGGCCACGTCATGCCGATCCAGCCCTTCTGGCCCATGGCACGGCTGAAATCTCGATTGAACGAACTGCGCGAGAAACCCATCAGGTGTTCGTGTTCCTTGATGAACGCACGAACCTCCTGGCGGATTTCCTTGGCCTCCGGTGGCATTTCGACCGGGTCGAAGCGGAAGGTCGGTGTGGCCATGATCGTTTCCTCTATTGGTTCGTTTGGAACCCTTGGAAGACATGCGGGATGCGTTTGATGTCGGTGACCAGCTCCCGCACCAGTCCAGGCGGCGCGTTGGGTGGGAAATGAATGTCGACGGAATCGGCGGCGCCACCGAAACGTTCGGCGATCGCGCCGGGGAGTTCGTCGTAAGTACCGCAGGCGGCGAATATCCGCACGACGTCGTCGGAGATTTCGTCGCCCATCTTGTCCCACTGGTTCGACACCGACATGCGATGCAGCTTCAGCCCGAGATCGCCAAGTCCGTGCAGTTCCAGGATCGGCGAATAGGTGCGGGTTGAGCCATAAAAGCCAATCCGCTCCCGCGTTTTGTTCATTTCCGCCGCGACGGTCTGTTGATCGGGACCAGTGCAGACGAAGCCGCCGCCGTGGATGTCGAAGCGCTCCCGGGAACGGCCGCCTCGGCGCATCCCTTCCAGCATCTGTGGCATGCAGATTTCTTCAAGATAACGCCGGGAACAAAGCGGATGCAGCCGGACTCCATCGGCGACCTGGCCGGCGACCCGCAGCATCGCGTCGCCGACGGCGGCGATGGTGACGGGGATCATGGGCAGGCCGGTCGGCTCGGGCGCGAAGGCCGGCGTCATCAGGGTAAGCTTGTAGTGCGGGCTTTCGAAGTTCAGCCGCTCGCCGGTTTCCCAGCAGCGCCACAACGCACGCAACGCCAGAACGTAATCGCGCAGCCGTGGTGCCGGCGGTGTCCACGCGATCCCGTAGCGGCGTTCGTTATGACCTTTGACCTGCGAGCCCAGACCAAGCACGAAACGTCCGTTGGAATTGGCGTGCAGGTCCCAGGCGGTATGCGCCATCACCGTTGGCGAACGAGGAAACGCGATGGCGACGGACGGTGTCAGCTCGACCGTTTCCGTGGCGAGCGCCGCCAGGGCGAGCGGCGTGAACGGATCATGCCGCAGTTCCACGCTCATCACCGCGTCAAAGCCCGCCGCCTCGGCCGACTGGGCTGCCGGCGCCGCTTCGCGCCAATGGCGCAGCGGCAAGATGGTGAAGACTCGCATCGATCAGCCGCGCGCGAGGCGGCGTTCGACGAACTCCAACCGGTCCTGGCCCCAGAAAATATCATCGCCGATGACGTAGGACGGCGCGCCAAACACACCGCGCGCGAGGGCGGCTTTCGTATCGGCGTCGCGTCGTTCCGCCCATCGCGGCTCGGCGCCGAGCTTCATCACGGCATCGGCGTCGAGGCCGCATTCCTTGATCAACATGGCCAGTGTCGCCGGTTCGCCGGGGTTGAGTTCGCGCTGCCAGACCGCTTGCAAAACAGCGTGCGCCAGTTTGACCGCCGGCTGGTCGCCCATCGTCTCCCGCAGCGCGATGACGCAACTGGCGGAGAGGGCCTCGCTGGATGGGAAGTGTTTCGGCTGGATGTGGATCGGGACGCCGAGATGATCCCGCCAGCGCGCCAGTTCCTGAAGCCGGTAAGCCTGGCGTTGCGGGGAGCGGTTTGGCAGCGGCAGACCGCCTGAGTTGGCGAAGATTTCGCCGAAATCGACCGGGTAGATCCGCAGCGAGGCGCCGTGCGCGGCGGCCATGGCCTCGATGCGCGCCGCGCCCAGGTGTGTCCAGGGCGAGTTGAGCGAGGCGTAGTAGTCGATGTGGGAAGCCATGCCGACGATCCTCCGTTCGGATGGTGATCCTGACGGAGGTGGGGGATTGGGGCAAGGTTCGGGGTCGGGGGAAGCCAGGCGGCCTTTCTTGCCCTACACTCCCGCATGACGCCGCCCGGAGAGGCGGGGCCACTTGGGAGAAAACCATCATGAAGTGTTACTTACGGCGCACCGGGCCTCTGGCGGCTTTGTTGCTGATCGGCATGCATGCCGGCGCGCGTGCCGACCTGTTGATCTCGGCCAACGATGGCAAGGCGGTGTTGATCAATGGCGTGAACACGGTACCGGACAATCCCGTGCCTGACTCAGTGACGATCATCAATCTCGCCGCGTCGCCCCCCAAGGTGACCGCCGAAATCCAGATGCCGGCGAGCCTCGTTGGACCGCCGTCGAGCGTCGCGATCGCGCGCGACGAGTCATTCGCGCTGGTCACGGCGGCGACAAAAATCGATCCCGCCGACAAGAAGAAACTGGTGCCTGACCACATCGTCAGTGTGATCGATCTGCGGGCGTCGCCGCCAACGGTGATCGGAACGCAGGAGACCGGAGCGGGAGCGTCGGGCGTGGCGATCAACCCGTCGGGCACGCTGGCACTGGTGGCCAACCGGATGGAAGGCAGCGTGTCGGTCTTCACGATAAGTGGAAAAACGCTGACCCCAGCGGGAAAGCTTCAACTCGGCGACGTGAAAACCGAGCCCAGTGCGGTGGCGTTTACTCCGGATGGAAAGCGTGCGCTGGTGACGCGGGATGGTGATAACAAGATTACGGTGTTGAGCGTTGACGGAACGAAAGTCGCGCTTTCCGGTCGCGATGTTTATGCCGGGATCCGACCGTATTCGCTTGGCATCAGCCCGCGTGGCGATTTCGCCGTGGTGACCAATGTGGGAATGGGTGGTGGCGACGACGACACGATGAGCCTGATCGATCTGACCGCCAATCCGCCCCGCACGGTCGATACGGTCACGGTTGGACCGTCTCCGGAAAGCATGACCATCGCACCGGACGGCAGGCATATCGCGGTCACGGTTATCAACGGGACGAGCAAGCCGAAGGACTCGCCGTTCTTCCATGAGCATGGCCGGATGCCGGTGTTCGAGGTTCGGCACATGAAGCTGGTGAAGGTGACGGAGGCGCCGATCGGCCGCTGGTGTCAGGGCGCCGGGTGGAACAAGTCCAGCACGCTGATCCTGATGCAGTGTATCGTCGAACAGGAGCTTGAGATGTTTAAGTTCGACGGAAAGACATTGACGCCGGCCGGCGTAATCAAGGTCAAGGGCGGCCCGGCGGGGATCGCGACGACGCCCGGGTAAGTGGCCCGGCGGCATTCGTATCAGGTTGGCGGCCGGCCGTGGCCCGATCACCGTAGTGGTCGTGCTCAAGCACCTGCCGCCGCCCGGAGAGCCAGGCCTGAGGATGGCGCTGGAGACTGACAGGGGTGACGACGCGGGAAGGCTCAGGCGTCCATCTTCAACGCGGCGAGGAAGGCGGATTGCGGGATCTCCACTTTGCCGAACTGACGCATCCGCTTCTTGCCTTCTTTCTGCTTCTCCAGCAGCTTCCGCTTGCGCGTGATATCGCCGCCGTAGCATTTCGCGGTCACATCTTTCGATAGCGCGCCAATCGTCTCGCGCGCGATCACCCGCCCGCCGATCGCGGCCTGAATGGCGATCTTGAACAACTGCCGCGGGATCAGGTCCTTCAACCGTCCGCAGATCG
>CALFNB010000322.1 GCA_937902425.1 uncultured Acetobacteraceae bacterium
AACTGAGCCGGTGATCATTGAAATCCGAGAAGTTCACAATCAACTCCACTGTCATTGTCCGGCGAATCGAAGACCCGGCCGCGTGCGGCGTTTCATACGGTGTAACGTTGACTATACGATATGAACTTAGTGTCTTAGTGTCTTAGTGGTAACGCTTGCAGGCCGAAAAACCGCTCGATCCCGTGCTCGACCCGCCTCGTCGGACGTACAGGACGCCGCGGAGATTCCCATGGACCGTTCACGCTTTCTTAACGTGGAAACAAGTAAGCTTTACCACTAAGACACTAAGACACTAAGGTTTCCATGGACATCATATCCGACGAAGACCTTTCACGGCGCGTGATCGGTTTGGCCATTGAGGTCCATCGCCAGCTCGGCCCAGGCCTGTTGGAAAGTGCGTATGAAGAATGCTTGTGCTTCGAGCTTCGCCGGGCGGCTATCCCGCACGAGCGACAGCGTCGGCTGCCGATCCGCTATAAGGGATTCGAACTGGAATATTGCTATCAGATCGATATTGTTGTCGATGACGCGCTGATTCTCGAAATCAAGTCTGTTGACCATATCAGTCCGGTCCATGAGGCTCAGTTGATGACCTATCTTCGGCTGAGCGGCATCCCCATTGGACTGTTGTTGAACTTCAACTCCCCGATCCTCAAGGACGGCATCAGGCGCCGCCGTATCTGACCTCTTGATCCCTCCGGTGGGCGCGTCCAATAAAGGAACACCACATAAACGGAGGGAACGCGCATGTCACGTCTGGCCGGCAAGGTCGCACTCATCACCGGCGCGGGCACCGGCATAGGCCGTGCCACCGCCAAGGCCATGGCCGCCGAGGGTGCCAAAGTCGTGATCGCCGAACTGAACAAAGCCTCCGGCGAGCAAACAGCGCAGGTGATCGCACAGGCCGGCGGGGATTGCATCGCGGTGCCGACGGATGTGACGGACGAAGCCAGCATGCGCGCCGCGATCGATACGGCACTGAACCACTACGGCGCGTTGCACGTCCTGCACAACAACGCCGGCGGCTCCACCAACATCGACAACACCGTCGTCGAGGCGCCGATCGAGGAATTCTGGCGCGTCATCAAACTCGATCTGTTCGGCACCTTCCTCGGCTCCCGCTTCGGCATCCCCGCGATCATCAGATCCGGCGGTGGATCGGTCATCAACATGTCATCCAACGTCGCGCTGATGGGCATTCCCGGCCGCGATTGTTACACCGCCGCCAAGGGTGGCATAGCCGCGATGACCCGCTCGATGGCGGTGGAGTTCGCGCCCCAGAAAGTCCGCGTCAACGCCATCGCGCCATCAACCACGATGACCGACCGGGTGCGTGCCCTCGTCGCGGGCAACGCCGGACTGACGAAGCTCGCGGACTCCCATCTGGTCGGTCTGATCGAGCCCGAGGATATCGCCAACATGGCGGTGTTCCTCGCTTCGGATGAATCGCGTATGGTCACCGGACAGGTGTATCCGGTGGACAGCGGCGTCACCATCTCCTGACCGAGGAACCGAACCATGAAAATCAAACGCGTGGAACACATCGCCATCGCCGTCGATTCCATCCGCCAGTCGCTGGAACTGATGCGCGACACGTTCGGTCTCGACCTGGAATATGAGGAGCAGATCGGCCAGACCAAACTCGCCATGCTGCCCGTCGGCCAGACTTACATCGAACTGCTGGAGGGTCTCGGCCCAGAATCCGGCGTCACGCAGTGGATCAAGGAAAACGGCACCGGCCTGTTTCATATTTGTTTCGAGGTCGACGACATTGAAGGCGCGATCGCCGAACTCAAGGCCAAGAACGTGAAACTGCAAAGCGACACCTGGAAGAACGGCCATGCCGGATCGAAGATCGTGTTCCTCGATCCGTCCGCGACGGGCAATTGTGTCATCGAACTGGCCGAACTGCCGGAGGGTCACTGACATGGCGGGCTTCGTTCATCCGGAGTTTCTGGTCGAGACCGATTGGCTCGAACAGCATCTTACCAATGCAAATGTGGTCGTACTGGACTGCACGACTCATCTGATCCCGAATCCCGCGATCACTTATGACGTCGTCCCGGGCCGCGAGGACTTCGAAAAGGGCCATATCAAAGGCGCGCAATTCTGCGACGTCTCGCGCGATGTGTCGGATACGTCGCACAAATTTCGTTTCATGCGGCAAACGCCGGACGACTTCGCCGCGGCGATGCGTCGTTTCGGCGTCAGCGATGATACCAAGGTCGTCCTCTACAGCACGACGAGTCCGCAATGGGCGTCGCGGGTGTGGTGGCTGCTGCGCGAGTTCGGCCACGACAACGCCGCGGTGCTGAATGGCGGCTGGCAGAAATGGTCGCGGGAAAATCGCCGGTCGGAAACCGGTGCCGGCCAGGCGCACCCAGAAGGCAACTTTACCGTGAAGCCGCCGCGCCACCTGATGGCCGATAAGGACGAAGTGAAGGCCGCCGTCGGAAATGGCGCGATCTGCACGCTCAACGCCCTGGCCGAGGCGCAGCATAAGGCGACCGGCGGCAACACCTATGGACGGCCGGGCCGCATCGCCGGCAGCGTCAATGTTCCGGCGGCGCATTTGCTCGATCCCGCGACCAACACATTCCTGCCAGCGGACGAACTGCGGCGGAAATTCGACCAGGTCGGCGCCATGGATCGCGCGGTCATCGTCTATTGCGGCGGCGGCATCGCGGCCACCGCCGATGCGCTCGCGCTCACCCTTCTGGGCCATACGAATGTCAAGGTTTATGACGCGTCGATGTCGGAATGGGCGAAGGACGAGAGCCTGCCGATGGAAACCGGCTGACCCGCACCAGGAGGAACACGACCATGCTGCTTCCGCTCGATGGCCGAAATATCGCCTATGATCTGATCGGACCGGTAACGGCGCCGGTGGTGTGCATGACCCATTCGCTCGCCTCCGATGGCGGCATGTGGGCCGAGCAGGTGCCGGCACTGCTCGCCGGAGGGTTCCGTGTGTTGCGTATCGATATGCGTGGCCATGGCGGTAGCGATCCGGTGAATGGTCCATACACCATGAGCCAGCTCGCCGGGGATGTCGCCGCGGTGCTGGACGCGCTCGCGCTATCAAAAGTCCACTATATCGGTCTGTCCATTGGCGGCATGATCGGCCAGGCCTTCGCGCTGGAGCACGGCGCGCGGCTGCTGTCGGCGATGTGGTGCGATACGATGCCTCAAACGCCGCCCGGCTCGACCCAGATCTGGGAGGAGCGGGAAAAGATCGTGCGTGACGCCAACTCGCTGTCGCCGCTGGCTGACGTCACGGTGGAGCGCTGGCTGACCGGCGAGATGAAGGCCCGCGACCCAAACCGCTACCGGCAAATCCGTGACACCATCGTTGGCACCACGCCGGCCGGATATCTCGGCTGCACCGCGGCGATCCGGAATTACGATTTCGTGGCGCGGCTGCCTTCGGTGAAACTTCCGGTGCTGGTGGTGTGTGGCGCCGACGACGCCGGCACACCGCCCGAGGCCAACCGCCGCATCGCCAGTTTGGTCGCCGACGGGCGGTACGAACAAGTCGCCTCCGCCCGGCATTTTCCCAATGTCGAGCATCCGAACACATTCAACCACATCATGATGGACTGGCTTAGATCACGGTGACGGCGATCGTAACGGCGTTGCCGGCACAACCGGGCGCGCCAGGCGGCTGAACCAGATGGCCTGGACGAGCCGGGCATGACGAAAAAATGGCAGCCCGACCATGACGAACATAACCGCCGGGGTTGACGAAAGTGACGATCGAGCCTGGCCATCACAAAAACGAAAGGAAACGACCATGCGTCTTCGTAACAAAATCGGGATCGTCACCGCCGCCGGTTCCGGCATGGGCCGCGCGGGCGCGCTGCGCTTCGCCCAGGAGGGTGCGTCGGTGGCGGTTGTCGATCTGAACGCGGACGCCGCGAACGCGGTGGTGAAGGACATCATCGCGGCCGGCGGCAAAGCGATCGCGCTGTCCGGCGATCTGCGGAGCGATGACTTCGCCCGCGGCATCGTGCGCGAAACGACCCGCGCGTTCGGCGCCCTCGACTTCGTCTGGAACCACGTCGGTCATCCTGGGCCTGCCGCGATCGAAGGCCTGGACTGGAAAGATTACGACCTCGCGATGGACCTCAACGTCCGTACCGTGCTCGTCACGACCGAGGCCGCGCTGCCGGAACTGCGTGCCCGCGGCGGTGGCGCGCTGCTGTTCACCGCCTCGACCTCAGGTCTGACAGGATCGCAGTTCAGCCCGATCTACAACATCGCCAAGTTCGGCATTGTCGGGCTGGTGCATGGGCTGTCGAAGCGTTATGCTCGCGAAAAGATCCGGGTGAACGCGGTCTGCCCAGGCCCGACT
The DNA here is from genome assembly GCA_937902425.1 of uncultured Acetobacteraceae bacterium. Classification (GTDB taxonomy): domain Bacteria; phylum Pseudomonadota; class Alphaproteobacteria; order Acetobacterales; family Acetobacteraceae; genus Rhodopila. The sequence goes on from CALFNB010000322.1 coordinate 4,355, forward strand.
GATACGCCAATGTTGCGGGTGTTCGTGGCGCGGCCGGACAGTCAGTTGCCGCCGGGAGAAACGCCGGAATCGCTGGTCGTCAAGCGCGGCGGCCAAACCCCGATGGGCCGGCCC
>CALFNB010000323.1 GCA_937902425.1 uncultured Acetobacteraceae bacterium
CGTCGTTCATGGTTTGTACCGGATTTCCAATGGCGGAGGAAGATGGGTAATCAGGAAAGAAATTCGTGCGTGACTTCGTGGCTGCGTGGAACAAGGTGGTGAACCTCGACCGCTTCGACCTGGCCTGACCCCGACCGAAACGTGGGCGCGGCTGAAACCAGCCCCGTCCGAACGCTGGGTCCCGGCCGTACGCAGACAGGCCGCTTCTGAGCGAAGAGCACACGATGACGGACATTCGTTCACAAGTCCGGTGCCTTCGCGAGTTGTATGGGATTGGGCCTGAGCGGGTGATCTCCCGTGGCATGAGGTTGGCCTTGCTCAGGCCGCGAGGTCCAACCGGCACGCCGACCCGAGGTTGTCCTTGATTTAGTCCTTCACTTCCATGTCCTCGTAGGACGGGAACGGACTCATCCAGACGTCGGTGATCGTGTCCTTCGTCACGCGTGGGCCGACCCCGTTCAGCGCTCGTAAATCCATGATCGGCGCGTACATCACCCGCTCGATCGTCAGTTGCTGGATCTTGTCAAGCATCGCCGCCCGCTTCGTCACGTCGCGCTCGCCGCTCTGCCGTAGGAACAGCTCATCGATGTCGGGATAACCGCCATTGGCGTAAGCACCCTTGGACCAGATGAACGACTCGACCCGGCTGGCGGCGTTACCGGAGTTGCCGGCCGCTGCCATATAGAGCGCCGGCAATTTCTTCTCCTGCCAAGTCGCGTAAAACGTCGCGCGTTCCATTTGCCGCAGCCTGACGCGGATGCCGACCGCGGTCAAATTGTTGACCACTGCCTCCGCCACCGTCGGGAAACCCGGGATCGCGGCGAAATCCCCGGCGTCGAAACCGTTGGGATAGCCGGCCTCAGCGAGCAGCGTCTTCGCCTTCTCCGGATCGTAGGGCAGCGGCAGGACCTGCAGCGCGAATTCCATGACCCGGGGCACGATCACGCCGGCCGGCGGGCAGAAACCCAGGCACGCCGCCTGGTTGATGCCCTCGCGGTCGAGCGCGTAATTCGCCGCCTGACGTAGCCGGACATCGTGCCACGGCGAATTCGGATCCCACTGTTTGGCGAATTCGATCCAGAATATCGAAGCGTGCTTCGTCGCCACGATCCTGACGCCCGGCACTTTTCGCAGGCCTTCGGCATCGGGGCCGTCGAGCGCATAGGCGATATCGGCTTCGCCGGTCCTGACCATCAGCGCTCGCGTGGTGGCTTCGGGAACGCTGAGCATCACCAGCGTCTTCACGTTCGGTACGCGTCGCCAATAGCCGGTGAACGCTTCCAGATCGACCTCGATGCCCGGCTTGCCGCCGACGAATTTGTACGGACCGGCGCCGATCGGATGCTTCTTGAAGCCATCATCGCCGACTTCGGTGAGGTATTTCTTCGGGACCACGATACCGGCCGCGCTGGCGGTGGTGCCGAAGAAGGTCATGAAGTCCGGCCACGGCGCGGCAAGATGAAAGCGTACGATGCGAGGATCGACGATCTCCACCTCTTTGACGTGCTCATGCAGGGTGGTCGCGGCGGCGCCGCGGTAGCGTTCGAAACTAAATTTGACGTCCTCGGTCGTCAGCGGATCGCCGTTATGGAATTTAAGGTTCTGGCGCAATTTGAATTCATAGATCAGGCCGTCTTCGCTCTCGCTCCACGATTCCGCGAGACTGGGCCCCATCTTTTGTCCGGGATACGGCCGCACCAGCGCGTCGTGGATCGCGTACAGCATGCCGAACGGCGTGATTTGCGGCGGCGCGGTGGAGGGGTCGAACCAGCTCGGTGGGATGGTCACGTGCCAGGCGATGACCACCCGCCCGGCCGGCGCGCGTTGCTCGGCCACGGCGCCATGCGTGGCGAAGCCAAGCCCCCCGAACAGCAGCGCCGAGGCCAGTAGCACATGCCTACGCTTTGGTCGCGGCGACATTATCGTCTCCTCCTTGATTATATCGCCCCCAAACGGCACAACGACCGCACGCGATTTACAGGCTTATGTTTCCCCCAAACCTCGCCCACCCGCGCCCATGTCATACAGGTGGCACGCCACCAGATGCCCCTCGACGTCACGCAACGTCGGCTCCTCCACGCCGCAGACCGGCATGGCGCGCGGACAGCGGGGGTGGAAGCGGCAGCCGGACGGCGGGTTCAGCGGACTGGGCACCTCACCCGAAAGGATGATCTCGTCGCGCCGCTCATCCGGATGGCTCGGCAGCGCGGCGGAGAACAGCGCCTGCGTGTATGGATGCTTTGGCGCGCGCGACAATTCCTGGGCCTCGCCGGTTTCGACGATCTTGCCGAGATACATCACCACGATCGTGTGGCTCATATGTGCCACGGCGGCCAGGTCATGGGCGATGAACAGATAGGAGAGCCCCAGCTCGGCCTGCAGATCGCGCAGCAAATTCAGGATCTGCGCGCGGATCGATACGTCCAGTGCCGACACCGGCTCATCCAGCACCACCAGCCGCGGCGACAGCGACAAAGCGCGGGCGATGGCGATGCGTTGGCGCTGCCCGCCGGAAAACTCGTGCGGGAACAGGTCTGCCGCATGCGCCGGCAACCCGACCAGATCGAGCAGCTGGCGGACCCGCCTACTCAACTCCTCCGCCGACGGGGATTCGTTGGTGACCAGCGGCTCGGCGATGATGGCGCTGATGCGCATGCGCGGGCTGAGCGACGCGTAGGGGTCCTGGAACACCGCCTGCACCGACTTGCGATAGTGCCGCCGTCCGGCGGCGTCGAGCGTCTGCAAATCGCACCCTTCGAACCGAATGGCACCGCCAGTGGGCTTTTCCAGGCCCAGTACCAGCCTGGCCGTGGTGGTTTTGCCGCAGCCGGACTCGCCGACCACACCCAGAGTTTGCCCGCCCTCGATGGCGAAGGAGACGCCATCCACCGCGCGCACGGTGCCGCCGCCGCCGCCGAAGAACCCCCGGCGGCCGGGGAACAGCTTGGTCAGGCCGACGGCTTCCATAACCGCCATCACACCGCTCCATCCTGCAGGCCGGCCTCGGCCGCGGCCGGCACGGCGAGCCAGCACCGCGCCGTCCGGCCGGCGCCCAGATCCATCGCGGGCGGCGCCTCCGCCCGGCATCGGTCGAACGCCACGGGGCAGCGCGGGGCGAAGGCGCAGCCAGGCGGCAGCGAGGCGAGATTGGGCGGCTGGCCCTCGATCGCGGTAAGCCGCTCGCGGTTGTCCCCCATGCGCGGGATCGAGTTCAACAGTGCCTCGGTATAAGGATGCGCGGGCGCATTGAAAATGCGCGACACCGGACCGGATTCCACCACGCGTCCGGCGTACATCACCGCCAGCTGGTCGCACATCTTCGCGACGATGCCGAGATTGTGGGTGATGAAGATCAGGGCAAGTCCATGCTCGCGCTGCAGCTCGCGCAGCAGATTGAGGTATTGCGCCTGGATGGTCAGGTCGAGGCTGGTGGTCGGCTCGTCGGCGATCAGCAGGCGCGGCTCGCAGGACATGGCGATGGCGCCGACGATGCGTTGGCGCATGCCGCCGGACATTTCGTGCGGATGCTGCCTGACGCGGGTCTCCGGCGACGCGATGCGCACCGCCTTCAGCAGACCGATCGCGCGACGCCACGCGGTGGCGCGGGAGGCACCTTCATGCACGCGGATCGGCTCGGCGACCTGGTCGCCCACGGTGAACAGCGGGTTCAGCGAAGCCATCGGGTCCTGCAAGATCATGGCGATGCGCTTGCCGCGCACCCGCCGCATCTCGGCGTCGGATTTTTGCACGAGGTCCTCGCCCTCGAACATCATCTGGCCGCCGACGATGTGCGCCGCTGGCGGCAGCACGCGCAGGATGGTCAGCGCCAGCGTACTTTTGCCGGAGCCGGACTCGCCAACGATGCCCAAAGTCTCGCCGGCGTTGATCGTCAGCGTCACGTCATCGACGGCGCGCACCACCCGGCGGCCCCGCGCCGAGATGTAGTTGGTCGAGAGATTGCGTAGTTCGAGCAGCGGACGATTGCTGATCGCGGCCACCGGCCGCTTGCCTTCAGAGCTGGCGAAGCTGTGGATCGAGTTTGACACGTAGCCAGTCTCCAAGAAGGTTTGATGAAAGCACCATCAGCATAATGCAGCATCCGGGAAAAACGGTCAGCCACCAATAACCCACCATCAGGCCCTGCTTGCCGTCCGACAGCATCACGCCCCAGGCCGGCTTGGGCGGCGGCACGCCGACGCCGAGGAAGGACAGCGACGCCTCGGCGATGATGACGACGCCGAGCATCAGCGAGGCCAGAACGATGGCGGAATTCACCACGTTGGGCAGGATATGCCGCCGCATGATGGTCCATTTCGAACACCCGGCGACGATGGCGAGGCGGACGAATTCACGTTCCTTCAGCGAAAGGACCTCGCCGCGCACGATGCGCGCGTAACGGGTCCAGAACACGAGGCCGAGGATGATCACGATGTTCATCTCGCTCGGCCCGACGATGGCGGCGAGGAAGATGGCGAAGCTCAATGCCGGCAGCGCGAGCCAGGCATCCACGACGCGCATGATCACCTGGTCCACCCAGCCGCCCAGATAGCCGGATATGATGCCGAGCGTGGTGCCGACGACCCCGGCGAAAATCACGGCGGTGAAGCCGACCACCATGGAGACGCGGGCGCCGAAGATCAACCGGGACAGCACGTCGCGGCCCAGTTGGTCGGTGCCCAGAAGGTAATCGGTACTGCCTCCGGCCAGCCAGAACGGCGGGTGGAAGCGCGCGGCGAGCGATCCGACCTGGGGATCATGCGGTGCCAGCAGGTCGGCGAACACCGCCACGAACGCGATGATGCCGAGGATCAGCAGCGGAATGAGCGGGAAGTCGCGCGAGCGGACAAAGCTGAACCGTGACGGGAGTTGTGCCGCGAGCAGGCTGGTTTCGGTTGTCGTACTCATGGCAATCAGGTCTCCAGTCTGATGCGGGGGTCGATCACGGCATAAAGGATGTCCACCAGCAGGTTCACCACGACGATCATCGCGCCGCCGAGGATCACCACACCCTGAACCACGGGGAAGTCGCGGAACGATACGCCCTCGTAAAGCAGCCGTCCGACGCCGGGCCAGGCGAACACCGTCTCCACGATGACGGCGACGTTGATCATCAGCACGAGGTTGATGCCGGCCAGTGTCAGCACCGGGGTCAATGCGTTCTTCAGCGCATGCTTGCCGATCACCAGCGCCTGCGGCAGGCCCTTCAGGCGGGCCAGCTTGATGTATTCCGAACCAAGCACTTCCAGCATCGACGACCGCATCAATCGCATATGCGCGGCGGCGAAATACCAGCCAAGCGCGAAGGCCGGCATGATCAGGTGCAGCGCCGTGCCGGAGCCCGACGACGGCAGCCAGCCGAGGTAGACGGAAAAGAACAGGATCATCAGCAGGCCGACGAAGAACGACGGCAGCGACAGGCCGAGCAGGGCGAACAGCTTGCCGGCGCTGTCCCAGAAGCTGCCGACGCGGACGGCGGCGAGGATGCCGGTGGGAATGCCGATCAACAGCGAAAACGACATCGCGACGGCGGCGAGCAACAGCGAGTTCGGCAGCCGCGAAAGGTAAAGCTCGGACACCGGCATCTGGTAGTAGAACGACTGGCCGAGATCGCCGCGCGCCAGGTTGGCCATGAACAACAAATATTGCACGACCAGCGGCCGGTCGAGGCCGAACTGGTGGTGGATGGCGGCGATGTCAGCCTCGCTGGCGCCGGGCTCGACCAGCAGCGTCGCCGGGTCGCCGGTGACGCGGACGAAGAAGAAGATGGTCAATGACAGCACGATTAGCGAAATCAGCGAGTAGCCAAGCCGTCTGATGATGAATTGTTTCACAATACCCCTCCCGGTTGTCTTCTGGTCATCGCCGAAAGCGGAGCGGTTGGGGGGGCTGACCCCATACGCGCTAACTTAACCTGTGACGCACCATGCTTGCGCGTCATGGCCGGTCACCGAGCCGGGCATCCATAGCGGCCCGTGCTGAGCGAGATGGCCGGGTCAAGCACGGCCATGACGATTGGGCAATGTTCGCGCGCATCGCGGCGCTGAAGTTAGCGCGTATGGGGCCAGGCTCGGTCATCGGTGCGTTTCCCGCGAAGACATTGCGCTACGCCCCCTTCAAGGTGAGTTCTTCGTACGGCGCCGGATAGACGAACCCCTTGATCAGGCCGAACGACGACTGGGCGACACGCGGCCCGACGCCGCAGATGAACGCGAGTTGCCAGATCGGGGCATAGATCGCCTTCTCATGCACGATCTGCTGCATTTTGAACAGAAGTTCCTCGCGTTTGGCGCGATCGAGCTCGGTCGCCTGTCGCGCGAACAGTTCGTCGAGCTCGGGATAGTTTCCATAGGCGTAGGTGCCGCCCTTGACCACGAACGCTTCAAGCCGGGTCGCCAGGTTGCCAAAGGCACCGCTGGCACCCTGGATGATGTTCCGGAACTTCTTGTCGCCAAATCCCGCGAAGAACGACACCCGTTCGAGGGGACGCAGCCTCGCCCGAATGCCGACCGCGACCAGGTTGTTCAGCACCGCCTCGCCCAGGTTCGCATAGGCGATGTCGCAGGTGTAGGAGCCAGCGTCGAAGCCGCTGGGAAAGCCGGCCTCGGCGAGAATGTGACGGGCCTGTTCCGGATCGTATACCGGCGGCGGCGGTTGCCAATAGTACTCGAAATTCTCCGGAAACGCGCTGTTGGTGAGATGGGAAAAGCCCAACGTCAAGGCCTGGTTGATGGTCTTGCCGTCGATCGCCAGCGCGGCGGCGCGCCGGACACGCACATCGTGCCAGGGCGACTTCGGATCCCATTGCTCGGGGAAATACATCCAATACGGCGCGGACCCGACCGGCGCCTGCAACGTCAGGCCCGGCGTGCGCTGGACCTCTTCGGCGAGTTCGGCCCGGATCGACAAGGCGATATCGACCTCACCCCGCTTCAGCGCGGCCAGTCGCGTCGACTCGTCGGGGATCACCCGCATGACGATACGCTTCACACCGGGAGTCTTGCGCCAGTATTGGTCGTGGGCTTCGAGAACCAGTTCGACTCCCGGCGTGAAGGAGACGAATTTATAGGGCCCGGCGCCGATCGGTGCCCGCTTGAAACCGTCGTCGCCGACTTTCTCCACGTATTGCTTCGGCACGATCCAGCCGGCGCCCGTGGCGCTGGAATAGAACGTTACGAAGTCGGGCCAGGGTGCCTTCAGGTTGAAGCGGACGTGCCGCGGATCGGCAATGTCCACCGATGCGACCCGCTCCTTCATCGTGGCATGCTCGGTGCCGCGGTAACGCTCGAAGGAGAATTTCACGTCCTCGGCGGTGACTGGGTCACCGTTGTGGAACGTGACACCCGGACGCAGAACGAAATCGTAGGTGAGGCCGTCCGGGCTCGCGGTCCAGGATTCCGCCAGGCACGGCCCGGGATTTTGCCCAGGCAAGGGCTTCAGCATGGCGTCGTGCAGTGCGTACATCACCAGGAACGGGGTGATGATGCCGGCGGTCTCGGCCGGGTCGAACCAGGTCGGCGCGAGCGAGATGTGGACGCCGATGGTCAGTTGTCCGGCCGGCGCGGCGGCGTGGACCGGAGTCGCGGTGGCACCGGCCAGGCCGAGCGCGGCGAGCCCCAGCACATCGCGTCGTGTCGCGCGGAGCGGACGGCCGCGTCGCGGGTTGGTTGGTCCGCCGTCGAACGATGCCGTCATACGTGGCCTCCCTTCGGCACTTATGCCGGGCCTTCGCATTCAAGGTGGCAATCTGGTGCCACTCCGTCAGTCAGTCGTTTTCGTCGCGGTCAGGCTCCGTTGAGTGCGAGTTCGTCGTAGGGTGCGGTGTAGGGAAAACCCGGAATGCGGCCGAAACTGGATTCCGCGACCCGCGGGCCGACGCCATTGATGAACGCAAGCTGCCAGATCGGCGCGTAGATCGCCTTCTCGTACACCATCTGCTGCATTTTGTTCAGGATCGCCGTGCGTTTCGCATGGTCCAGCTCCACCGCCTGCAGCGGGAACAGCGCGTCGATGTCTGGATAGTTGCCATAGACGAACGGACCGCCCTTCACTACCAGGCTCTCCAGACGTGTCGCGACATTGCCGAAAGCGCCCGGCCCGGCCTGTATCAGGTTCTTGTAGGCCTTGTCGGTGAAACCCTTGATGAAGCCAGCCCGCTCGACCGGACGCAGCTTACTGCGGATGCCGACTTCCCGCAGGTTGTTGACCACCGCCTCGCCGATATTGGCGTAGGACGAGTCGCAGAAATACAGGCCGGCATCGAAGCCGTCAGGAAACCCCGCGGCAGCGAGCAACTGCTTCGCCTGGTCGGGATCGTAAACCGGAGCCGGCGGCTGCCAGTAGAACTCATACATGTCGGGGAACAGCGCGGTGCCGGTGACGTGAGAGAATCCCATGGTCAGCGCGTCGTTGATGCCCTTGCAGTCGATGGCGAAACAGGCGGCGCGCCGGACCCGGAGATCGTACCAAGGGGATTTCGGATCCCACTGATCGGCGAAATACACGCCGAAGGTGCCCTGGACCGACACCGGCTTGAGCGTGAGACCCGGCGTGCGCCGCAGCTCCTCGGCGAGTTCGCCGCGGACGGAATAGGCGATGTCGATCTCGCCTCGTTTCAGCGCCGCCAACCGGGTGGCCTCGTCGGGGATCACCTTCAGCACCAGGCGCTTCACGTGCGGCGCGCCACGCCAGTATTGGTCGAACGCTTCCAGCACCAGTTCCACGCCGGGTTCGAACGAGACGAACTTGTAGGGGCCGGCCCCGATCGGGGCCTTTCGGAAGCCGTCGTCACCGACCTTTTCGACGTATTTGCGCGGCACGATCCAACCGGCGCCGGTGGCCCCGGCGTAGAACGTGAGAAAGTCCGGCCACGGCTCCTTCAATTCGAACCGAACGTGCAACGGATCGGGCGTCTCGATCGAATCCACGCGTTGCTTCAGCAGGCTGCTCGAGTTGCCGTGGTAGCGGCCGAAGGAGAATTTCACGTCGTCCGATGTAACCGGATCACCGTTGTGGAACAGCACGCCCTGGCGCAGAACGAAGTCGTAGGTGAGGCCATCCGCCGAGGCGGTGACTGACTCGGCAAGTGACGGCGCCTGAAGCTGGCCCGGCATCGCCTTCACCATGCCGTCGTGCAGCGCGTAGAGCACCATGAACGGGGTGATGAGCCCAGTGGACTCAGCCGGATCGAACCAGGCCGGTGCCAGCGAGATGTGCACGCCATAGGTCAACTGCCCCTGTGGGGCGGCGTCGGCGTATGCCGCATTGGTCGTGAGGCCAACAGCCGTGAGGGCGAGCAATTGACGTCGCGTCAGATGGCGATCGCCACTCCCGGGGGCCATCGGCCCACCGAAGTCTGATGATATGCCCATTGTCGCCTCCCTGGTTATCTCGCCGCGTAGTGGAGTTTTGACTTCAATGGAAGGGGGCTACGTCTCGACGCCCACAGCTCTGTTCATTTACCAGCAAGGTTTGGCGATAAGGCGGCTGCCTGTATCGAGTTTGGCGCACGTCCGCCAACCAGTACGATGTGGTCAGGGCTCGGCTCCGAGCCTGGTCAGGCTGCTGCAGACAGCGCTCAACTTATCGATGCGCCGCGGCGGCCTCATGCTGAACGCGGTCGCCGGCCGCGCGCCCGGTCGCAGGTCCGCTTCGGGGAACGAGTGAGGACGCGTTCTATGACGGGGTAGGGCGCGAATCAGTCACCGACGCGGCAAAGCAACCACGTCTGCCGTCCGCCCTGACCGGCTATACGCAGGGCGTGGCCCGAACCGCCGCGGCGACCCTTTTCTGACCGATTGCTCGTCCGCGGTACGACTCGGCGCATTTGCCCTGGGCCTGCATGACGCCGCTTTCGAGGCGCCGTTGATCGCCGCTGTTTTCTCCGCCTGGCTCGCCTTCCCCGGCGAGCCCGTGTCAGACTTCGGACGTCCCCCCGGAGGAGTTCAAAATGCGTCTCGCCGTCATCTCCGACATTCACGCCAACCTCGCCGCGTTGGAAGCGGTTCTGGACGATATCGCCAGCAAAAGCCCCGACGCCAGCATCAATCTGGGCGACTGCGTGTCCGGTCCTCTGTGGCCCAAGGAAACGATGGAATTGCTCGCAAGCCGAGGCATTCCCTCGGTGCGCGGCAACCACGACCGCTGGCTGCGCGACCGTCCGGTCGAACGTCTGGCCGGCTCCGACCGGTTCGCGCACGATCAGCTTGGAGAGGCCTGGATCGGGAAACTGTACGATTTGCCCGCGACGATCGATGTGAACGCCGAGGTCTACGCGGTGCATGGCACACCAACCGACGACAACACCTACCTGCTGGAAGACACCGAGTCCGGCCGCATGGCGCCCTCGCCGCGCGCCGCCGTCATCGAACGGTTGGGCGCGGCGATGAACCGCACGGTGGTGCTGTGCGGCCACAGCCACCGCCAGTCCCTGACCCAAATTCCAGGCGGTCCGCTGATCCTGAACCCGGGCACCGTGGGATGTCCCGTGTCCCCGGACAATAAGCTCGCCTTATCGCTGGAGTTCCGCTCGCCGCACGCGCGGTACGCCATCCTGACCCGGCGCCTCGGCCAGTGGGGCGCGGAATTGTTCGCTTTACCGTATGATTGGGAGCGGGCGGCGGCGCGGGCGGAGACCGTTGCTTCCGCGGCATGGCGCGACGCTCTGACCGTTGGATCGGTCACATGACGATCACGCACCGGCGTCCCTGTCCGCGCCGCCAAAGTCAGCACGGCGCTGTGCGAAAGCCTCCGCCGGCGACGGCATGGGTCCAGGGAAAGCCCCAGGGAAAGCCCGCATGTAGGAAGACGAGCGGCTTCCGGCTACAACAATGATCGAATGGCTCAGGAGGCGGTTGTGGCGTTGCTCATCGTTGATCTCGACAAACATATCGGCAACGCCACGGCCTGGCGCGACACGTTCGCGGCACAGCTTCCGGATTTGGAAGTCCGGATTTGGCCTGAGGCGGGAAATCTGGCGGATATCGAATATCTCGCCTTCATGCATCCCGACTTCGATGCGCTTCCCGTTTTTCCGAACCTGAAAGTCATGTTCAGCCGCTCCGCCGGAGTCGAGTCCTTTATCGGCCATCCAAAGCTGCCGAGGGCCGCGCTGTGCAAGGTCGAGCCGCCAGGCGGCGATCCGATGATGACGGAATACGTCGTCATGCACGTGCTTCGTTTGCATCGTGACATGCCTGGGTATCAGGCGGCTCAGGCCAGGCGGGAGTGGCGCCGCGTAACGATCGCGCGGCCCGAGCAAAGGCGTGTCGGATTCCTCGGCTTCGGCATGATGGCGAAAGCGCCGGCGCTCGTGTTGAAGTCGCTCGGGTTCAAGGTCTCGGCCTGGGTTCGCAACCCGAGGGACGAAGGTGACATTCCGATATATCACGGCCCGGGCCAACTTGAGGCGTTTCTTCAGCAGACCGACATCGCCGTCTGCCTGTTGCCGCTGACGAGGGAAACAGAGGGCATATTCTGCACGCGCACCTTTGCCATGATGCCGCGCGGGGCGATGCTGGTGAATGTCGGGCGCGGCAAGCATGTGGTGGAAAAGGATCTGATCAGCGCGCTCGATTCGGGACAGTTGTCATACGCCGCGTTGGACGCGCTGTGGCCTGAGCCCCTGCCGCCAACAAGCCCGCTTTGGCTGCACCCCAAAGTGACCGTGATGCCACACGTGGCACGGCGGCCGACAGTTGCTCAACTTGTGACAGAGATCGCGGCGAATATCCGAAGCATCCAGGCCGGCGGGCGGCTTTTGCAGGAAGTCGACCTCACGACGGGGTATTAGCGCCCCTTGCGTACGGCCGGGCCGGCGCGGCTCTTGCTTCAGGCCCGCGTTTGGGTTTGATAGAGAGCCATCCGTTCGCGGAATCAATGAACAACAGCAGAGGTGCGACCATGCGACCGAACAAGATCAAGCAGATGTGGCAAGCCGGTCAATGCGCGACACTGGGCTGGCTCTCCGTGTCCCACGGGTTCACGGCCGAGGTCATGGCGCGTCAGGGCTTCGATGCCCTGTGCGTCGACCTGCAGCACGGCACCGCTGAAATGAAAGACGTCCTGCCCATGCTGCAGGCGATCTCGCAGACCGACACGGTCCCGGTCGTGCGGGTCGCGTGGAACGAGCCCGCGACCATCATGAAGGCCCTGGACCTTGGCGCGATGTGCATCATCGTGCCGTTGGTCAACACCGCCGAGGAAGCCGCGAAGGCGGTGGCCGCGTGCCGCTATCCGCCCGTCGGCATGCGCTCGTCGGGCCCAGTACGCGCCGTGCACTACGGCGGCGCCGACTATCAGGCCAAGGCCAACGGCGAGATCGTCATCATGGCGATGATCGAGACGAAAGAGGGCATCGCCAACCTCGACGCCATCTGCGCCACGCCCGGCCTCGACGCCGTCTATATCGGGCCAGCCGACCTGTCGTTCGCGTTGGGTCTGGCGCCGCGCGGCGATAACCCCGACCCGCTGCATCTTTCCACCTGCGACAAGATCCGGGAGACAGCGCATAAGCACGGCATCAAGTGCGTCATGCACTGTGCCGGCGCGGCGTTCGCGGCGGGCGCGGTGAAGCGCGGCTTCGACATGGTGATGCTGACGTCCGATGCGTCGTGCATGGTCGCCGGCGCGCGGATGCAGCTCGACGAGCTCAAGGCCAAGACGGCCTGAAGATGGCGTCATCGTCGCGGCGCGGTGGGCCGCCAGCACCCGTCGCGGCCGTGGAACGGACAGGCCGCCACGGCACGCCCAGCTAACTTCGCCTTACCGCCGCCTCACCGCGTCCGCCATCCGCGTAACGATCTGCCGCAGAACCGGCGCGGGTGTCGCGAAATTCAGCCGCGCGAAACCCGCGTACCGCGCACCAAACGTTTCGCCGAAATTCAGCCCGACCCTGGCATGATCCAGGAAGAACTGCCCAGCGGAGCACGGTAGCTCCAGGGTCCGGCAGTCGAGCCAGGCCAGATACGTCGCCTCAGGCGTCCGCATCGTCACGCCCGGAAGCTCGGCGGCGAGGGTCTGCGCCAGCCAATCGCGGTTCGCTCGCAGCTGAGCAAGAATCTCGTCCAGCCAGGCCTGTCCGTCGTCCCAGGCCGCGACGGTCGCATCGACGCCGGTCACCGCGGGTGACCCGAGCAATCGTGCCGGGATGCGGCTGAAAAACCGCTCCTTCAGCGCGGGAGCCCCGAAATGCATGACGGCGCAGCGCAGCGCGGGGATGTTGAAGCTCTTGGTCGCCGAAGTGATGGTGATCGTGCGCGCGGCGATCTCCGGATGCAGCGACGCCAGCGGAATATGCGTGTTGCCGGGATAGACGATGTCCGCGTGGATCTCGTCGGACACCACCACCAGATCGTGACGGATCGCGAAGTCCGCCACCTCTTCCAGTTCCGCCCGGCTGAAGGCTCGCCCGGTGGGGTTCTGCGGGTGGCAGAAGATCAGCATGCGCAGGCGCGGATCGGGGGCCGCCTCGTAAGCGGCGAGGTCGAGCACCCACCGCGTGCCGTCATCGCGCATCGGGTTGGCGAGCAGGCGGCGGCCGGTGTCCTCGATGGCGCGCATGAAGGGCGGATAGGAGGGAAGCTGCAACAGAACCGCGTCACCCGGCTCGCTGAACGCCATGACCGAGGAGAAGCTGGCCTGCACCAGATCGCCGATCGCGACGGTATCGGCGGGATCCGTGTGCCAGCCGAAGCGCCGCTCCATGCGGCGGACAAAGGCCGCGGCCAGCACACCCTCGCGCGCGGCATAGCCATATTCCTGGTCTCGCGTCAGGCGCGTCATCGCGGCGGCGATCGATGGCGCCACGCCAAAATCCATGTCGGCGACCCACGCCGGCAGTACGTCGTCGGGAAATTTGTGCCACTTGTTGGTGCGGCGCGCCCGCAGCGTGGCGATGTCAAAGTCGGTGGCTCCGGTAGCAGTCATGCGTTTTCTCTCCGCTGTCGCACGCACCATACCGGCGCGGCGCCCATAGCGGACTTAGCACCAGGCGACGCGGCGATCGACATCCGGCATACTGCTGCTGTGGGATTATAGCCTTGAACGTGGTGTCCCCGCTTCGGCCCGGCAGATGACATTCCAACTGACCGACAGCCGAGCTACCGCTATCGGGCACTGAACACCTGTCGAGATATCAAGCTGAGCATTTCTCTGCCATGCCATGCCTACGTCGTCAGGCGTCAGGCTGAATGTCCGGTTCAGGATGGTCGCTCCCAGGCTCTGAACGACCAACATGGGCGCTGAGCAGATCGTGAGTCAGCAGGGTATTTATGTCTCTCCCCGTCCAAACCGGTTGTGGCAGGGGCGCCGGGCCCAAACCGCCGCAGTCACCCGAACAGGTCATGGCTTACCCGGACGCCCGGACCATGATTAGGCCACTCTGCCCACGGGGCAGACGTCACCCCCGCCGACATCGATTGGAACGGCTGGCCAACTTCAAGTGGGATGGGTGGCCAACATCACGCCGGAATCACCAGCCGACTTGCATCGGCATGCGCAGCCTGTCGTCAGTTCGCCGCGTCGTCCTCCACTTCCCACGCCATTGCCAGCCCTGTCTTGTTGGTGAAAGCGTCGCGCGCGAGCGGTAGCGGCCCTAGGTCGTATCCGGTCGCGCGAGCTTTCTTGACCAGTTCCGCCTTACGTGTGGTCCCGCCGTAAGGATTCGTCACGTCCGCGAGGTGCTCGCCGACTGCGGCGTTGCGTGGTTGGATGTATTTGGCGCCCATGCCGACCATGAATTGGCCGAGAGCCTCCCGCGTCATGGGGTGGCGTTCATTCCTGACCTTTGCGTGATCATTGTATGAGGCAAACAGGACCTCGGTCGTCACTTCCGCACGCCATTCGCCGAAGAACGATTCCAGCCCGATCTTGGACCGGTAGACATAACCTCGGTGCAGCACGTCGAGCCACCAGGATTCCGAGGTGCCGAGGCTGAGTTTCTTTTGTTCATCCAGGCCCGCCGTTTTGGGCGCGGCACGATGGTTGAAGGCCGTCAGGTCCCTAGTACACCAAGCCGGAAGTTTGAACCTAAATCCGGCAGTTGGATCGACCATCAGGCCAATTGGAGTGGTTCGATACAACCTGAGATAGGCGTTCAGGCGGGGTTGAGCCGTACTGGCGGCTGAAGTTGCCGCC
>CALFNB010000324.1 GCA_937902425.1 uncultured Acetobacteraceae bacterium
GCATGTGGACTCCAGAGAACCGCCCCCGGTACAACCGGGACAAGCTTCGCTACCCGAGCGACGTGACGGATGAAGAATGGTCGCACATTGAACATCGGATCCCGCCGGCCAAGCATGGCGGGCGCGAGCGCGAGGTTGATGTCCGGGAGGTGCTGAACGGCATCATGTATGTGCTCAGTACCAGTTGTCAGTGGCGCTATATTCCAAAGGACCTGCCACCAAGGAGTACCGTGCACGGCTACCTCCAGCGCTGGCAGTATGATGGCACTCTGGCGAACATCCATCACGCCCTCTATGTGGAATGCCGAGAGCAGATAGGCCGTGAGCCCAGTCCCACCGCCTGCGTGATCGACAGCCAGAGCGTGAAGAGCGCCGAAAAAGGGGGGCCCGCATCGATCCCAATGGCTACGACGCGGGCAAGAAGATCAAGGGTAAGAAGCGGCATATCCTGGTCGACACGGTAGGATTGCTGCTGCATGCGATCGTTCACCCGGCGGACGTCCAGGATCGTGACGGCGGGGTCTATGTTCTTTCGACCATGTTCGGACTTTATCCATTCCTGGAAATGCTGTTCGCGGATGGCGGATACCAGGGGCCGAAGTTCCGTGACGCACTGGCGAAAGCCTTGCCAGGGCTCTCCGTTTCGATCGTCAAGCGGTCCGATCCCGCCAACGGGTTCAAGGTTCTGCCACGCCGCTGGGTTGTCGAGCGAACCTTTGCCTGGCTCAATCGATGCCGCCGGCTCGCCAAGGATTTTGAGAACCTGACCGCCATGGCGGTGGCTTTCATTAGCCTGGCGTCAATTCGGTTGATGCTGAGAAAGCTGTGTAATCCAGTATAAGACTTCTCGGACGGACTCTAATACGTTGGGAGTTCCCCCGGCTCTGCCGGGGAAGCAGTAGAAGTTTGACATTTCCGGGGGTGTTCCCGGGCTTGTTGTTCGACGAAACCCAGGCTCGCGTGCCATTCGGCCACATCAGTGCGCGCAAGATGATTGTGACGCCTCCGTACGCAACGCTTCGTGTAATTGGCTTTATCGGGGGAGGCATCGCCATTCGCCCGGCTTGTTCGGTGGGGCGAAATCTCCATGGTTGGAATTTCTGGCACGCGGATATTCCACTTCGACGACCGAGGGTCGACGCGGGATAATGCGGACCCGGCAATGGACGGGCCAATGTGTGGCGTAGCTGAAACCCTGACGCTGACCGGCCACTTTAGTGGCCGACTGAATCTGGGGCGGCGTCAGCGACCCCAAAGGCCGCTTTGAGCGGCCAAAATCTTAAAGCCCCCGGCTTTGCCGGGGGATATTTACTCTGGCTGTTCCCGGGTGGGCCTCGATCGTGGCCCCGGTCGCCTTCGTGGGCGGTCCGCGATTGTTGTCGTCAGGCGTGTTTGGAGAATATATCGGAACGATCTACCTTGAAGTCAGACGGCGGCCGCTGTTTGAAATCGAGGAAACCATATAGGGCATTTTCGGGATGGTGCGACGGAACGAACTGCCTCGTCTGTCACCCTGGTGGAGCGTGCTCCTCACATGAATTCCGCGCTTTCGCATGAAGCTCATCGGCCGTTTTGTAGTTCCACCGCGAAGTCCGCGAAAATTCTGGGAAGCCGATAGCGAGCCCGATGACGAAGAGGTAGATTAGTGGTTCCACCATGAACCGTGCGCGATTCGTTTCCCCGGAGTCAAATATATTGTCGATCACCGAAATGAACAGCACCGCGGTGCAGACGGTGAGCAGCCAGCCAGCCCTGGCCGGTTCTATCCGGCGGCGACGGATGACGTCCCGTGCCAGTGCCAGGGCGCCGACCAGAACAGCCAGGACCTCGGCCAGGGTAAAGTAGCCAACTTCGAACAGCGAATGCTTCGGGCGGGTCTTGTCCTGGGTCGACCCGAACAACGCGGCGGGTTGCCCGTCGACAACGAGGCTGTATATCCGGTCCCATCGCGCGATCAGACGCAAGTTGTCCGCGACAAATCTGTAGTCGCTGCTTGGTCGAAAATATATCACAACCGCCCGCGCCTTTTGATCAAGATAATAGAACGGATAGTGCACCATCAGATATAACGCATCGGACATAATTTGTTTTTCCGTGATCAAATATATGATGTTGTTATAATTAGGACTTCCGCTTAATTTGAACTCGTCATCGAGGACGGCGATGCCAGTAATGGGCAGGTTGCCATGAACGCGACGAAGCACGTCCGGAGGTGAGAAAGAATGAAGCGCGCCGTAACGGGAAAGCACGCCCTTTTGAACCAGTACCTCGCGCAGTTCAAGCGGAACCGGATCGCCCGCCTGTTGCAACAAGTTGTTGGGCATCCACGACGACAGGCTCGTCTGCCCGAAGACGATTTCGTTCTTGAGCATGACCGCGCCCACCAATAGCAGGCCCGGAGCGGATGTTACGAGGATACGGCGCCAGCGCGGAGGCTGCGCCGCCAGAAGGATAGCCACCGTCGCCGCCAACCAAACAGGGTGGAACGCCGTCCGCATCAGCACCACCGAAGCGAATACGAGCCAGGCGGCCGCACCCGCGATGAACTGGTCCCGTGCCAGAAAGCGCCAGAGCAGGTAGAACCCAACCACCAGTTGCCAGGAGACCAGGCCTTCATAGTACGGGGCACGCTCATACAAGATCGTCGCGGGGGAGATGATCAGCAGCAGCGCCACGCACCAACTGAGCAACCTGTTGCCGCTGATCTCAAGCGCGGCCCGGTGGAAGCAAAGGATACCGGTAAGCGCCACCGCCGAATAAAGCACCGTGAAAATGGCCGGTTGAGCCTGTTCCGGCGCCCGCAGCACCGCCCCTATCACAATGTTGTAAAGCGGTGGTTGCGCGTGCAGGTACCAAATGGCCTCCGCCAGGTTGTCGCGAAGCTGGCGAACATCAAGCACCTGCATCCAGAAAGTGAGCAGTGCGTGCATCCGGAACTCGACGCCACAGAACGTATAGGCGAGGCGGCTGGCGCCGAAAGCGATCAGCAGCGTGACGACGTCGATGCTCTTCGATATCCGGCCAGTCCCGCCAAAGAAATGTTCAGAATACATTCGGGATTACCCTGCGAGAGAAATCAATGGATGGCGGCGAAAGGATTGTCGCGCACCGATCCGCCACGCCGGGCCGGCGATGCGGCGGGACGATGGAAACGCGACGATCGCAGCGAGAAACCGCCGGGGTCGCACCCTCCGCCCGCCATCGCGCTTCCGGCCGCCGTCGCGCCCTCCGCCCGCCATCGCGCCCTCCGCCCGCCGTCGCGCCCTCCGCCTGCCATCGCGCTTCCGCCTGCCGTCGCGCCCTCCGCCTGCCGTCGCGCATGGTCTCCCGGCCACAGGAGGGCTCGGCGTGACAGCCCGCCGGCCAGAGTGCGCCCGCGATGCCTCGACCACACATATCCAACCCCATGCTTTATGCCTGACCAGTTTGCACGAGTCGGCCCTCGCGGAGAACCTGTCGGCGCATGCCAACGGTGGAAAGCGGCTGCCGGCGTGCCCAACGCGACATGGCGCCGCGGCAGGGAGACGCGATGACGACACTTACCCTCCTGGGCACCCTCCTGGGCCGTTCATGTTTCGTTTACCCTTTCCTGGCATCACAGGTTCGATCGCACCTGTGGGACCAATCGCATGCGCCTGAACGCACGGCTTGCCGTAATCGCCGAGGTCGCAACCGATTTCACATCGGCCCTCGGAAGTGAGGCGTCGTGACAAGCATCAGAATGATCGCCTGGCTCGGTCGTTGGCGCATTGTGCTCGGATCCCGGCAGGCCGCCGCGTTGCTCAGCGCACTGGTCCTGGCGACGCTTGGTGCGGCCGCGTGCCTGATGATCTGGCATGGTCGCCAGTCCGCGTTCGACGATCACTTGCGCGGCTCGAACAGCATGGGTGTCGTTCTCGCCGAACAAACCGGTCGCTATGTACAGATTGTCGATCTGATCGTGCGGGAGGTGAGATCGCGAACCGCCGGCCTGGACCTTAAGACCCCGGAGGATTTCGAGCGCCTGATGGGAACGCGAGAAATCCAGACCGATCTGGCGGAGCGCGTGAAGAATGTTCCGCAGGCCGATGTTATCGTACTCATCAATGCTGATGGTTTCGTCGTGAACTGGTCCCGGCCTGGCCTCCCTGAGCGCCTGAATGTGACCAATCGCGATTACTTCATCTGGCTCAGGGACCATGATGATCCGGAAATGTTCATCGGTGCGCTGGCAAAGGGCCGTGTGACGGGAGATCCGAGCGTGTATTTCGCCCGGCGCATCAACGGGCCTGGAGGCAGATTTCTTGGCGTGATCCTCGGTGTAGTCGACGTTAAATATTTGAGTGATTTCTATCGGGCGGCAACCGAGCATCTGGGAATGTCGGTCACGCTGGTGCGACGCGACGGCGTGATACTGATCCGATATTCAAACACCGAGAGTGCGATCGGGCTAAAAGTGCCCGACCAATCGCCATGGTATGCCCACATCGCGGAGGGTGGCGGCAACTTTATCACAGCCGGGATCGTCAGCCGGGTTCGCAGCCTCATTACCGTACACCCGCTGCATGACTATCCGCTGGTCATAGACGTTCTGCAACCGGAGTCACTCGTCTTCGCCAAATGGCGCACGGAAGCATTCTATATCGCCAGCATCACGTTGACAGTCGCACTCAGCTTCTCCGGTCTGTTCTGGGTCGTGGCGAGACAGATCCGCCTCCAGGAAAAGCAGAACATGCGACTGGAGGATACCGCGGGGAAGCTGCGCGCATACGCGGAAATGTCGGCGGACTGGTTCTGGGAGCAGGACTCTGATTTTCGCTTCCGTTTCGATTCCAATATTCCATTCATGATCGCCACCGACGACACCGGCAAAATCCGCAAAGACCTCGCCGACCCCGCGATGAACGAAGCGCGATGGGTCAATCATCAGGCTGACCTGACGGCCAATGTGCCCTTCCGCGACTTTCGCTGGGAGCGGATCGGCACGGACGGCGAGCGTCATTTCATGAGCACCAACGGCGATCCGGTGTTTGATCGAAACGGTCTGTTCAACGGCTATCGGGGGACCGGGCGCGACGTGACGTTCGAAGTTCGGGCCATCGCGCGATTGGCACAGGCCAACGCCGACCTGGAGATGGGCCGCCAACAGATCGAAGCCGTCCTGACCAATATAACCCACGGCGTCTGCTTGTTTGATGGCGCGGAACGACTGCTGTTCTGGAACCGGCGCTATACGGAAATCTACGATCTGCCAGCGGGAGCGGCGTATGTCGGCTGTTCTCTGAAGGAGATCCTGAACCATCGGGAGGCGGTTGGAAGCGTGTCCGTTCAGTCGCGGCCCGACTACCTTGCCTGGCGCGCGGAACACTACGCCGAGAGCCAGCCGTCGAGGCGGGATGTCGCGCTGAAAAACGGGCGTATCATCGCCGTCCACTTTCAACCCATGTCGGATGGTGGCTGGGTCGCGACCCACGAGGACGTCACCGAGCGGCGGCAGACCGAAACCAGCTTTGCGTTCATGGCCCAGCATGACCCGCTGACGCGCCTGGCGAACCGGATGCTGTTCCACGACCGGCTGGAACAAGCCATCGTCATGGCCGGGCGTGGACACGAATTCGCGGTAATCTGTCTTGACCTGGACCGTTTCAAGGCCGTCAACGACACCTTGGGCCATCCGGTCGGCGATGGGCTGTTACGGGTCGTGGCGGACCGCATGAGCGCCTGCGTGCGGGAGGGTGACACCGTGGCGCGTCTGGGCGGGGACGAATTCGCGATCATCCAACTCGATGTCGGACAGCCCGAGCATGCACAACTTCTGGTCAGTCGAATCATCGACGCGTTTCGCGACCCTTTCGACATCCAGGGACATCAAATCGGTATCGGAATGAGTATCGGCGTCGCCGTGGCGCCCGGCGACGGAGCTTGTTCCGAAGCGCTTCTGAAGAATGCCGATATCGCGCTCTATCATGCGAAGACCGAAGGACGCGGCTCGGCCCGCTTCTTCGAGCCGGAAATGGATGCACGCATCCAGGTCCGAAGGACGCTTGAGATGGATCTTCGGGGCGCGATCCTGTGCGACGAGTTCGAACTCCACTACCAGCCATTGATCAATCTGATCGCCGGTGAAGTCACTGGGTTTGAGGCACTCCTGCGTTGGCATCGTCCCGGCTGTGTCCTCATGTCACCCGCGGAATTCATCCCCGTCGCGGAGGAGACGGGCATGATCGTGGCGATCGGCGAGTGGGTGCTGCGGTCGGCCTGCTTCGAGGCGGAAAACTGGCCAGCGAACATCAGTGTCGCGGTGAACCTCTCGCCAGTCCAATTTGAGAAAGGCGATATCGTCGCCACCGTGCGGGCCGCGCTGGCGGCATCAGGCCTGCGGCCAGATCGACTGGAACTGGAGATTACCGAATCGGTTTTGTTGCGTGAAACGGCGGGCACGCTGACGGCGCTGCATCAGTTGCGTGCCATGGGGATCACGGTGGCTCTGGATGATTTCGGAACCGGGTATTCCTCTTTGAGTTACCTCCGCAGCTTTCCGTTCGACAAAATCAAGATTGACCAATCCTTCGTCCGCGACCTTGTGACCAACAAAGAATCCATGTCCATCATTCGCGCGGTCACCGGCCTTGGCCATAGCCTGAACATAAAGACCACGGCCGAGGGCGTGGAGACGCCGGAGCAACTGGTCATGCTGCGGGAACACGGGTGCACGGAGGCCCAGGGCTATCTGTTCAGCCGGCCCACGCCGGCCAACGAGCTACCGATGTTGATGGAGCGGCTGCGACGAACAGACCAATATCAATCCGTGCTGTATCGTGGTTCGAACGCGCGGCCAGTGACGGCATTTTCGAGCACCAGGTGATCTCTCTTCAATCGGGCCTCCCGCGGAACCACATCCCCCGTGGGACGCCAGTGATTTCCGCATACTAAGAACCTAATGATTCCAACAGGATAATCCAGCCCTTGACACGCTGCTGGGCACCATTACTACGTAGATTCCTACGTAATCGTCGCCCTCGGTAAGCAACCAATGTCCCGCACCGCCCGCTACCCGCACATGGAAAAGCAAGGCCCCGTCTGGCATGCTCGTCTCGATGTGCCACGCGACCTGCGCCACCACTTCGTCGATGGGCAGCACCCGAATGGCCGCCGCATCCTGTCCAGGAGCACCGGGCAGACAGAAGCGTCCAAGGCGTATGACATCGCCAAACCGATCATCGATAGCTGGAAGACCCGTTTCGCCGAACTGCGTCGCGGCGGTAAGACCGCGACACAGGTGAAGGCCGAACACCTTGCGAAAAAATACGCCACGGCGAAAACACTCGACCCGACCGAGGCCGAATATGTCCGGTTGGTGGAGATATTCGATTTCGCCGCCCAG
>CALFNB010000325.1 GCA_937902425.1 uncultured Acetobacteraceae bacterium
AACCACGGCATGTGCTCCAGATAA
Organism: uncultured Acetobacteraceae bacterium; assembly: GCA_937902425.1. Taxonomy (GTDB): domain Bacteria; phylum Pseudomonadota; class Alphaproteobacteria; order Acetobacterales; family Acetobacteraceae; genus Rhodopila. Next base: position 25 of record CALFNB010000325.1, read on the forward strand.
TAGCCGCCTGGCAACGACGCCAGAAGCCCAAGACTCATCTCCGGAAACAAATGCGAGGCGCACGGAATGTGAAATGCCTCGCACAGGTGTCCCGCTTTCAGGAACTCGGTCGGACCGCCCATTCGTTGCAAATCCGGCATCACCACATCGGCCGAGCCCGCCTGAAGCATCGCCAATACCCCACGATGCGTATAAACGGTTTCGCCCGACGCGATCGGTGTGTCGAGCGCCGCCCGGATCTGAGCCTCACCATCATGGTCGTGGCAGATCACCGGTTCCTCGAACCAGGTCAGGTTCAGGCCCTCCATCATCCGGCCGATCCGGATCGCTTGTTTGACACTCATTTGCTGATTGGCGTCGACCATCAGACCGACGTCCGGACCGATCGCTTCCCGCACCGCCGCCACGCGCGCGACCATACGCTCCGGATCCGTTGGGCCGACACGGGTCTTCATCGCGCGGAACCCACGTTCGACGAACGATCGAGCCTCCTTCTGCAATTCGTCGATCGACGAACCCAACCACAGGCCGCCGCTGGCATAGGTTGGGACCGCCGCGCGACAGGCCCCCAGCAGATGCGCCACGTTCAGTCCCGCCGCCTTGCCCCGCAGGTCCCATAGCGCATTGTCGATCGCCGCGAGGCCGACAATTGAAACGCCTTCATAACCAAGAAAATTCAGCTCCTTCCACGCCCGCGCATTGAGCGTGCCGCCCAACCGCGGGTCGAGGCCAACGACGAGATCCTCCAGTTGGCGGATCATGTCGTGAATGACACTCAGCCGGCGATTGTTGATCGAGAGCACGAGGCCCTCGCCGGTGACGCCAGCATCGGTGTCCAGGAACGTCAGCACGCAGTCCGCCGAGCGGATCGAACCGAGTATGGCGGTCACGATGGGGGGATCGATCGGCAGGTGGACGATTTGGGTGCGCAGGCGGGTGATCTTCATGGCGGTTCCTCCATTGACGAGAGCCTGGCACGACATGCGCCGTCGCGGCTGCTCCAGAAGTTTTCAGTCGGCCCATTGCAATATGCCATTGACCCGCATCCCGCGCCGGCCCAACGATCGTTGCCGGATACGGGAGCGAAGATGCGCGCGATTCTGCTGGTGGCGGTCCTGACCAGCGCATTTCTGGGCACGGCGACAGCCCAGACACTCGAACAACAGTGGGAGTGGTGCCGAGACGATAATTCCGAACGCCTGATCCGCGCCTGTAGCGCGGTCATCCATTCGGGTCGGCAGACGCCGGACAAACTCGCGCGGGCCTTCTTCAACCGAGGCCGCGCCTGGTCGGACAAAGGCCTGAACGCGCGTGCCATTCCGGACTTTGACCAGGCCATCCGTCTGGACCCGGAATATCCCGACGCGTTCAATAATCGCGGCGTCGCTTACGCTGGAGAAGGTCAATACCAACGCGCGATCGAGGACTACGACCAGGCCATCCGGCTCGACCCGAATTATGCCATCGCGATCTATAACCGAGGTCTCGCCGCGCAGAGTCTGGGGCGCGAGGACGAAGCCGCCAAATACTTCGCCAGAGCCAAGGACGTTGGCCCTCGCCTGCTGCCGCCCAAGGAATGAGTCAGGGCACGATCAGGCGATACACGCGCGCCGCGGTGCCGCTGTAGAGCGCGGTCTTTTCCGCCGCCGATGCGCCGGCGGTGATGCGCTTGAACGCGTTCCACAGTTCGGTGTAGCCGCACGACTGTTTGTCCGGCGGGAAGTTGCTCTCGAACATGCAACGGTTGACGCCGAACGCATCAATGCAGGGCTCGACGTATTGCCGCCAGGCCTCGGCGAGCTCCGCGGACGAAGCCGGCACGTCGCGCTCGTGAAAATCGAAACCGAACGATGTCATGCCGATGCCGCCAAGCTTGACGTTGACGTTCGGACATTTCGCCAGCTCACCGATATCCTTGCGCCAATCAGCGACAATCTCCCGCCGATGCCCCGAATAAGGACCAACGCCGAGCACGCCGCCCACGTGATTCAGAATGATCGTGGTATCCGGATATGCACGCGCGAGGTCGATCGCGTCCGGTAGTTGCGGATGATACTGCCATGACTCGAAACTCAATCCCAACCCCGTCAATTGGGCGAATCCCTCACGGAACTTCGGTTCGCGTACTAAATGCGGCGGCACCACGCGGGAGACAAATTTACTGATCGCCGCACTGCCGTCGCTCGACACACCGTAACGAATACCGCGGAACCGGCCGCCGCCGGCCTTCAACTGGGCTTCCAGCACATCGCGCACGCGAGCGCCAAGGGTGAGGTCCGCGTGACCAATGATCGCCTCGGCGACACGGCACGGACCGTAAGTGCCCGACGCGCTCATCGCGGAGATGCCATTGACGAACTCGACCTCGCCCACGGGGGCCATCTCCCGCGGGCCGTCCTTGCGATACATCGACTGGCATTCGAGGAAGACGGTGGACACGATGTTGTGTCCGCCACCAATGTCGGCCAGTAGTTCCGGCAGAAAGTAACGTCCGCGCTGTGGGGTATCCCAGAAATGATGGTGCGGATCGATGATCGGCAGTTCCGGCTCCAACGCCTTCTCAGGCGGGCGCTTCGCCAGCCATGTTTTCAGGTCGCTATCGTTACGATACGCGAGGCCGCGGTATGCGCCTTTCGAGTCTCCGGCCATGTCCGTCTCCCTTAATTCTGTTCCGGCGACAACTTGTACATCGTCCCGTCGAATCGCACCAGGCGCATGCCCTTCATCGCCCGATAATCCGTCGGCGAGGTGCTAATGATTGACCGGATGACTTGAAAATGCCTGATTATCGGACGATTTTCCAGGCGCATCTCGAAGCCAGGCCCGCCCTGCGCGCGTTGTTTGAATGCCGGCGGTCGCTCGGATGCCTGGCGTTTTCCAACGATGGCGAGACCGTGCTTTGACGCGGCCACGCATCGGGTGATTGATTGGAGACGAACAGCAAAACCGGAGGAATTCCCCATGCAGCCAGGCAAACGGCTTCCCGGCAAGGTCGCCATCGTCACCGGCGGTGCCTCGGGCATCGGCGAGGCGACAGCGCGTTTGTTCGCCCAACACGGCGCGAGCGTGGTGCTGTGCGATGTGCAGGACGACCTCGGTCGCGCGGTGGCCCAGGAGATCGTTGATGACGGCGATGCCGCTGAGTACCGAACGTTGGATGTTTGCAACGAGGATCAGTGGATCGCTCTCGTCGCGGATGTCGAGCGGACGTATGGCAAGGTCAACATCCTCGGCAATATCGCCGGGATTTCCGGCCGGCCCGCCGGAATGACGGTGCAGGCGAGCGGGGTCATGACCGGCATGGCACTGGCCGAGCAGACTCTGGAAAGCTGGAACCGGATCATGGAGGTCAATTCGACCGGCGTGTTCCTTGGCACCAAGAGCGTCATACCGGCGATGCAACGGGCCGGTGGCGGATCAATCTTCAACATCTCGTCCATTTGTGGGATCGTCGGTTCGTTCGCCAACGCCGCGTATCACGCGTCGAAGGGCGCGGTGCGGATCTTTTCAAAATCCGCGGCACTGCAATATGCCAAAGACCAGATCAGGGTGAATTCGGTGCATCCTGGCTTTGTCGATACGCCGATGGCACGGCCCGGTTTGCTTGGCAACGAGAGCGGCAAAGCGCGCATGGACGCGACGCCGCTTGGACGGTTCGGCAAACCGATCGATATCGCAATGGGCTGTCTTTACCTCGCCTCGGACGAGGCGTCGTGGGTGACCGGCAGCGAACTGGTGATCGACGGTGGGATGACGGCGAATTAGGCCTTCATTGCACCTCGGCCACGATTTCAAACGACCGTTTCCGTTTGCCGTGGTCGAAGATATTCGCCGTCACCATCAGTTCATCGGCGCCGGTCCGCGCGACGAAAGCGTCGATTCCGCGGCGGACCGTGTCGGGACCGCCAACAATCGCGCATGACAGCGCGTCCGCCAGCATCGCCGCGCCGTAATGATCGATCAGCTGGTCGAAATCCGGGATCGGCGGAGGCAACCGGCCCGGCCGTCCACTCCTGATGTTCAAAAACGACTGCTGCAACGAGGAGAACAGATACCGCGCCTCCGCATCCGTTTCCGCGGCGACAATGTTGACGCCCAGCATGACGTTCGGGGCAGCGAGTTGCGCCGATGGGCGGAAGCGCTCGCGGTAGATCGAGATCGCCTGCATCATCATCGCCGGTGCGAAATGCGACGCGAAGGCGAACGGCAGTCCCAGGATCGCCGCGAGTTGCGCGCCATATGTGCTGGAGCCCAAAATCCAGAACGGCACATGCAATCCCGCACCGGGAACCGCCTGCACGTGCTGGCCCGGTTGGACCGGCTGAAAGTAAGCCATCAGCTCGACGACATCCTGAGGGAAATCGTCGGCGCCGCCTTGCAAATTCCGCCGCATCGCCCGCGCCGTGACCTGATCGGAGCCTGGCGCGCGACCCAGGCCGAGTTCGACCCGTCCAGGATGCAGCGCGGCGAGCGTGCCGAACTGCTCGGCGATCACCAGCGGCGCGTGGTTCGGCAGCATGATGCCGCCGGCACCGATACGGATGTGATCCGTTCCGGCCGCGACATGGGCCAGTGCCACCGCTGTCGCCGCGCTGGCGATCCCCGGCAGGTTGTGATGCTCGGCCATCCAGAAGCGGCGAAAGCCCAACGCCTCGACATGGCGCGCGAGGTCGAGCGAATTGCGCAGCGCCTGACCGGCATCGCTGCCTTCGGCGATCGGGGAAAGATCAAGAACGGAGAGTGGGACCATCAACTCAACATGGCATCGGAACGGCCGAAGTCAACGCTCACTGCGGATCCGGCCACCGTGCATCCTGGGCCAGATAGTGCGCCGAGCGGATCGCGATCGCGAGCTCCGGCGGACCAGCCAGCGGTGGCTTCACGCCGCCCTTCAACCCAGACAGCACGGCCCGCACCGCATGCACGGTCGCGGCGAGAATTTCCTGTGGATAGACCGCGAGCTTAACGCCGATCCGTTCCAGTTCCGCGTCGCCAGGCATGAAGTGCCGGCCCGCGGGAGAGGTCACCGACAGCGATGGTTTGCCCTCGCTGGCCTCGATCCCGGTCCGCATCTCCGCCTCCGTCTGAGGCGAGTCCAGGAACAAAATGTCGGCGCCTTCCGCCACGAACGCTTTGATCCGTGCCAGTGCTTCATCGAACCCACGCGACGTGCGGGCGTCGGTGCGGGCGAGCAACAAAATCCCTTCCTCACGGCATGCCTCGACAGCGGCGCGGCAACGCAGGATGGCGGCGTCACGCTCGATCACCAGTTTGGCGCCGCTGTGACCGAGCGGGCGTGGCCATTGCTTGTCCTCGATCAGCACCGCGGCGGCTCCCGCGCGCGCATAGGCGCGGATCGTGCGCTGCACGGCGAGGGCGTTGCCATAGCCGGTGTCGCCATCCGCCAGCCACAGCACGTTCGGCGCCGCGGCGATGGAAGTTTCGACCGCGTCACGCATCTCGGTGAACGTCAGCAGGTCCATGTCCGGCATCGCCAGACGCATCGCGGCGATGCTGGAGCCGGAAATGAAGCCGGTGCGAAAGCCGGCTTCCTCGATCAGGCGGGCACCCATCCCGTCGCCGCAGCCGGGCATGACCTGGAGGGCGGGCTGATCGAGAAGCGCCTTCATGGCGGCGGCCTGGGGACGCATGCTGGTTCCTTTCCGATGTTTCCCCGACGGTGGGGGAATGCGAAGTTGCCACGCGAGCGGCTTATCGGCCATCGTCCCCACCAGGAGGAAACAGGATGGCATTGCTGTCGGGTCTCACGGTAGCCCAGATTGGGGCGGGACTGGCGGTCGCGGTGAGCGGGCGGATGTTTTCCGACCTCGGGGCCGCGGTACTGTGCGTCGATCCCGATCTGTCGACGCCGTTGGCGGCGCACCTGAACGCGGGCAAGGAAAGCGTCACGGAAGATGCGCTGGCGCGGGCCGATCTGATTCTGTGTCAGGACCGCTCTGACATGGCATCGATCCGCGAGCGGAACGCACGCGCACCGATCGTGAGCATCTCGCCTTATGGCCGGACCGGACCGGCGTCGGATGATCCGGCCACCGACCTCACGCTGCTTTATGCCAGCGGGATCGCGCGGCTGCTGACCGGTCAGGTGGATGATCTGAACGAGGCGCCGATCCGTCCGGTTGGCGAACAATCCGCGTTCATCGGAGGTCTCGCCGCCGCCTGCGCCGGAATGCACGCCGTGCTGGCGCCGGAACCCGGAGCGACGGTGGACGTTTCGCCGCGGGAAGCACTCGCGACGCTGGCGATGACCGAACTGACCCGGGCCGGCCTGACCGGACGGCGTGGGTCTCGCAAACGTCTGACCGATGGCAACGGCGCCACCGTTTGCATTCTTCCCGCGCGGGACGGCTATGTCGCGATCTCGCCGCGCGAGGAAAAGCAGTGGGCGGCGTGGCTGGCGGCGATGGGCTCGCCGGAGTGGGGCCGGGAGCCTCGTTTCGCCACCAAAGCGGATCGGGTGGCGCACTGGGACGCGCTGCATGCGTTGATGTCGGAATGGAGCCGCGGCCACGACAAACAATGGATCGCCGACACCGCGCAGGCGGCGCATGTCCCGAGTTTCCCATTGCGTGAATTGTCGGAACATCTGACGTCCCCGCAGTTGCGCCATCGCGGATTCTGGCGCGATGCCGGTTCGATCAAGATGCCCGGAGCGCCATTTGGATTGACCCTGCATCCAGGCGCCGGTCCGTTGGCCTGGCGGACTTCGGGTCCGTTGCCGCTCGCCGGCATACGGGTGCTGGACTTCAGTTGGGTCATCGCGGGTCCGACCGCGACTCGTTATTTGGCCGCGATGGGCGCGGAAGTGATCAAGGTCGAGGCTCCCGGCCGCGGCGATCCCGGCCGCGCGACGGAACTGCACACCGCGCTCGGTCAGGCGAAAAAGGCTATCGTGCTGGATCTGAAACGACCGGAGGATCGAGAAGCCGCGCGGGCGCTGGCAAAGACCAGCGATGTCCTGGTGGAGAACTTCGCCACCGGCGTCATGGACCGGCTTGACCTCGGCGCCGAAGCACTGCGTGCGGTAAACCCAAATCTGATTTACGTTTCCGCGTCCGGCATGGGCCGCACCGGACCGGAGGCGAACGCGGTCGCCTACGGAACGTTACTACAGTGTTACGCGGGATTCGCCGGCCTGAACCGCCATCCCAACATCCCCCCGCGCGTCGGTTTCGCCTGGCTCGACCCCATGCTGGGCTTGATGCTGGCCTTCGCCACCGCCGCGAGCCTGTGGCGCCGGCGCACGAGCGGCGACGTCGCGCGGGTGGATTGTTCCATGATCGAGGCAATCCTGTGGACCTTGTCCGGACCGTTGCTGGCCACGCAAACTGGTTCTCCGGCCGTACCGATGGGCAACCGTTCCGACCGATACGCACCGCATGGCGCCTGGCGCTGCGCGGGCGAGGATGCGTGGGTCAGCATGGCCATCCGCGATGACGCCGACTGGCGCTCGCTGTGCCGCCTTGTCCCGGGGCTTGCACCGCTCGCAAGTCTCGATTTCAGCGCACGCGTCGCACGCGAGACGGAAATCGACGCCGAGCTGACCGTATGGTTTCAGGCTCAGGATGCGTCCGAGTTCGCAACGGCGCTGTCAGGGTCGGGAATTCCAGCGGCGACGCTGGCCAGTTCGGTCGACCTCGTCAACAATCCCCATCTGCGCGCCCGCGGCTTCTGGGACGCGCATGGGTCCGGCGTGGTGCCCGGGCTTCCGTGGCGCGCCTCATTCGGCCGAGCGATCGGACCCGCACCCGCGCTCGGAGCGGACACTGAAGCGGTATTGCGAACGATCTCAAGGAGCAACCAATGAAAGAAAAATCGCGCGCGTTCACGGCTGCCATCTCTGGGCGCGAGACCGTCATGGAAGGCGCCGACATGCGCGCCGTCGTGCTTACCTTGGATGCTGGTCAGAGCATTCCGTGGCACTACCATTCGACAATCACCGACGCGTTCGTTTGTCTGAAAGGACCGATGGTGGTGGAAACCCGGGCGCCCAGAGCGACACATGTGCTCCTCCCGGGCGAACGTTGCGCGGTGCCGCCGATGACCGCCCATTATGTGCATGGGCAAAACGATGAACCCTGCCAGTTCCTGATCCTTCAGGGTACCGGAGAGTACGACAACGTCCTCGTCGGGGGCCAGCCAGCCGGCTGAACGTCGCCCGCGCTATTCGATCCGCGCCAACGCGGCCTCCAGGCGCGCCGCCTCCGCCTGAAACGCCGCCAGCCGTTCGCGGTTCTCCTCGACGACCTCCGGTTTCGCGCGTGCCACGAAATCGGGGTTGGCGAGCTTTTGCGATACCTTGGTCGCCTCGGCCAGCGCCTTATCCCGCGCCCCCGCGAGACGCTTTCGTTCGGCCACAACATCGATCAGCCCAGAAAGCGGCAGCACGACGGTCGCCTCATCCAGCACCGCCTGCGCCGAGCCGGCCGGCATCTCACCCGTCAACGCGCGCACCTCGGACGCCCGCGCCAACCGGCGGATCGCCTCGATCCACCGCTCCGCCCGTGCCATCGTTTCGGGTGAGGCATCGCGCAGCAACACCGGCGCCAGAGACGACGGCGGCACATTCATTTCGGTGCGCACCGAGCGGACCAGACCGATCAACCGTACCACCCAATCCAGTTCCGCGCGCGCCGCCTCCGCGCCCGGTACCGTGACAGCTTCGGGCCATGGCTCGCGGATCAGCGTCCATTCATCGCCATAACCGAAACGGTGCCATAACTCCTCCGTTACGAACGGCATCGCCGGGTGCAACAGCCGCAGGATGATTCCGAACACGTGCGCGGCGGTCGCCCGCACCTCCGCCGCGGCAGCCGGATCGGCGCTGGACTCGTCCCCTGGGGCGAACACCGGCTTGGCGAATTCCAGGAACCAATCGCAGAATGTATTCCATACGAAACGATACCCGGACAGGGCGTACTCATCCAGCCGGTAATCCTCCAGCGCGTCCGTCCCCTCCGAGACCGCGTGTCGCGCCGCGTCCAGGATCCAGCGGCACAACGGCTGCGACACCGACGCCGGATCGAACGCCGGATCGATCCGCACGTCGTTCATTTCGCAGAACCGCGCGGCGTTCCACAGCTTGGTGACGAAGGCGCGATAATCCTTCACCCGCGCCTCACCCAGTTTGACGTCCCGGCCCGGCCCGGTCAGCGCGCAAATCGTGAACCGCAACGCGTCGGCGCCATAACGATCGATCAACTGCAACGGATCTATCGCGTTGCCCTTGGACTTCGACATCTTCTGGCCGCGCTCATCGCGCACGAGGCCGTGGATGTACACTGTCCGAAACGGCACATCGCCCATGAAATGCAACCCCATCATCATCATCCGGGCCACCCAGAAAAAGATGATGTCGAACCCGGTGACCAGCACGTCGCCGGGATAATAGCGCGCGAGTTCCGGTGTCTTTTCCGGCCAGCCCAACGTCGAAAACGGCCACAGCCCCGAACTGAACCACGTATCCAGCACGTCCTCATCCTGGGCCAGCGGCTCCGCTCGGCCGTAGTGCGCCAACGCCAGAGCAGCCGCTTCGTCGCCATCTTTCGCCACGAACACCGAGCCATCCGGCCCATACCAGGCGGGAATGCGATGCCCCCACCACAACTGACGAGATATGCACCATGGCTGGATGTCGCGCATCCAGGCGAAGAACGTGTTTTCCCATTGCTTCGGCACGAAGACGGTGCGGCCGGATTCCACGGCCTCGATCGCCGGCTTCGCCAGCACAGCGGCATTGCAATACCATTGCGTTGTCAGCAACGGTTCGATCGGCACACCGCCGCGATCGCCGTGCGGCACCTGATGCGTGTGCGGTTCGATTTTTTCGATCAGGCCCAGCCGTTCCAGTTCCGCCACGATCGCGCGGCGGGCGGCGAACCGGTCGAGTCCTTCAAGTGATCGGACAAATGCGGGCTGCGCGGCGCCGAACTCCTTATTAATGTCATGCGCCAGCCCCGGGTCAGAAACGATTGCTTCGTTGATCTGCCTTTCTGAAGCGGCCAGCACGTCCTCGATTTCCGTCACGGTGATATGCGCGGTTTTGTCGAGCACCGATGGCATGGGCAAATCGTGCCGCTTGCCGACCTCGAAGTCGTTGAAGTCGTGCGCGGGCGTGATCTTCACCGCGCCGGTGCCCTTTTCCGGGTCGGCGTAGTCATCCGCCACGATCGGGATCGCCCGCCCAACCAGGGGCAAAACGGCAAACTTCCCGATCAGCCCGGCCATCGTTGGGTGATTGGGATACACCGCCACGGCGGTATCGCCCAACATCGTCTCCGGCCGCGTGGTGGCGACAACGATGAACCGGCCGGATTCACCCGCGATCGGATAGCGCAAGTACCACAGCGAACTCCGCACCTCCTGGTTTTCCACCTCCAGGTCGGAGATCGCGGTCTGTAGCTTCGGGTCCCAATTGACCAGCCGGCGGTCGCGATAGATCAGACCCTCGCGATATAGCGTGACGAACACCTGCTTCACCGCCGCGGACAGCCCATCGTCCATGGTGAACCGCTCGCGTGGCCAGTCCAGTGAGGCACCCAGTCGACGCAATTGCGTGGTGATGGTGCCGCCGGACTCGGCTTTCCATTGCCAGACCCGCTCCAGGAACTTCTCCCGCCCCAAGGTGCGCCGGTCGATCCCCTCGGCTTCGAGCAGGCGCTCCACCACCATCTGCGTGGCGATGCCGGCATGGTCCGTTCCCGGCTGCCACAGCGTGTCGCGCCCGGTCATCCGCCGGTAGCGGATCAGCGCGTCCTGCACCGTGAACGTCAGCGCGTGCCCCATGTGCAGGGACCCGGTGACATTCGGCGGCGGGATCATGATGGTGAACGGTACCGCGTTCGACTCTGGATCGCAGGCGAACGCACCCTCCCGCTCCCACCCTTCGTAGAGCCGTGGCTCGATCTCGGTGGACGCGAACGTTTTGTCGAGTGGCATGCCGATCTCCCGCGGTCCCCGGGGAACTCCAGGGAGCCTTACGGATGCCGCGGGAGACGGTTCAGAGCAAGCGGTTCAGTGCGCTGCCCCGGTGGGGTAGGCCTCATAGGCGCTAAAATAGCGGAGCAGATGTCGCGGCATCGCTGTTTTATCGTCATGGCCCGGACGAGCCGGGCCATGACGGATAAGGGACCGTGCCAGGCGGTAGGTGCCGCTGTTTCCAACGCCCACGGGGCACACTCCTGTGTCAGCTCAACGGGTGAAGCCTTCCAGCTCATCCTTTGCCCAGGCGAGCACCTGCGGAATGGTCTGGCTTTCTCTGAGCCGCGCCATCATCTGGTTGTGGATGGCGCGGTTGTAGATCTGCACCGCGATATCCGGTGGCGCCTCGGAAGCGGTCAGGCTTGGTTTGGCGTTGTGCCATGGCCGCTGTGGATAGTTGTAAACGGTACCGGGCGGTGGCGCGACTGTCTCCCAGCACTTGAAGTCCAGCAGACCCGCATAGGGTGGGATGTCGTATCCCTCCGTCGTGGTGCAGCGTGGTTCGACCTGCTCGGGCTGCATAAGGTATTCTATCAGTTCCTTGCCCGCGGACTGGTTCTTGCTGAACTTCCAGACCCCCCAGAAGAAGGTCGCGGTCGGATTGAAGCGGCCCTTCGGCCCAGAGGGTGAGGGGATGGTCCAACAGTCCGCCGCGACCGCCGGCGAGTCGCGTTTAGCGACGGCCCAGGCGGAGGGTGGATTGAAGATCAGGGCGGACTTGCCGGAAATCAATGCTCGATTGTTCGAGGCGTCGTCATAGCTCACCGCGTCCGGCGGATAGAATTTGACCAGTCTTTGAGCGAATTCCAGAACCTGGCGCATTTCGTCCGATTGGAGCTGGAGGTTGCCTTTGATGTCGATCAACGTGGCGCCGAATGCGTGGAACATCGCCCCATGCGTGTCGGTGGCGTCGCTGTTGGTGCTGCCGCCCATCCCCAGCGCGAAGGTCATGCCATCCTTCTGGGCCAGTTCAGCGTATTTCAGCAACGCGTCCCAGGTCCAACCGTCCTGGGCGTCGACGTGCCCCGGTTTGGCCGGATACATCGCCTGTAGATCGAGCCCATTCTTATTGAACCAGCTGATCCGCGCGCAGGGCGTCTTGTTCTGTGTGCCGGAGCTGCTCGGAACCGCGATCCAGCCAGGATTCTTCTTCGCCAGGTATTCGGCGGTGCCGCTGGGTGCGCCATTTTTGGCGATCAACCGGCCCATGACGTCGTCGACCGGCAGCAGCGACTCCCACGAGTTATGCACGTCCCAGTTAAAGAAGGTGTACATGTCGTGCCCGGTTTTCGCCTGCGCCTCGGCCACGCCGGTCATCATCAGCTTGTTGCCGTTGCCGGTGACGAAGTCCGCCGTCACCTCCACCTTGTTCGCGGCGGCCCAGGTATTGACCTGCTTCTGCATGATGTCGTTTCCGGCGGGGACCCAGTGATCCCAGAACGCGACGGCCAGCTTACCGGCCGCACCCGCGGTGCGTATGTGCACCAATGGCAGGGCACTGGCGGCCGTCGCGAGCTTCAGCGCCTTGCGGCGTGACATTTTGGTTGTCGTGGTCATTGTCGTTTTCTCCCGATCGCGGTTATCGTCGTCCGTACGATATTCAAACCATCGATTGGACATCCCCGATTTGTTTGACGTTTGTTGTGCGAATTTGCTCCCTTTCGCCAGGTTCATGCAGCGGTTGGTCTGGATCTGAGGCCCGCGACCCACCGCGGAACGCCGATGGGCGAATTCGCGGGAGCCGGTAGCGCCTCAGCGGCGACACCAGGGCGCACCTGTCTTGTCGTCGTCAGCCCGAGATGGGTTTCCGTGGATATCATACTGGCACTGGCGGCGCCCGCAATGGGGCAACCAGCGGGCGGCACTCTTTTAATTGCCAGCAATACGGCAAATTGGCAATATGGCAGAAGTGTGCGGATAAGCGAATCGAGTCGCCCGATTCCTTGTGTCATTGGCTGTCATTGCCCGAGTGATACTGGATAAAATGTGTGCTGAATCAATGTATTGCAGATTGTTCTCGACAGCCTCTAGTAGCAGCGGACAAGAGGGGATGCATCGCCCAGATGCGGCGAGACAGTCCGGCCGACGCAAATGATGAGGGGGTCGGGCTGACAGGCGCCCTCAGGACATCGCGTAGAAAGGAGGAAATTGACGTAATCCGCCAGTGCATGGCGCAACGAAACTACGCTGTCGTGCCCGTGGCGGAGACCGAGTAGTTTCCGATCCAGCGGGCGGTCACGTTGTTCACCGATAGCGAGGTCTGCACAATGCACCATTTCGTTGATAGCCAACTTACCGTGGGAAGATTTCTGGTGCCGGACGAGAGAGGCCGCGGCCCCCGCGCTTCGACGAAATCCTAAATCCTTTGAGAGGGGTTGAGCATGAGCACGCTAACCGTTGGTCCCGGCGAACAATTCTCCACCATCGCGGCGGCGGTCGCCGCATCACAGGATGGAGACGTCATTGAGGTCGCGGCGGGCACCTATACCAACGATTTCTCGGAAATCACCACCAAGATCACGATCGAGGGCGTGGGCGGCATGGTCAACATGGTGGCTACCGTACCGCCGCCAAACGGAAAAGCTATCCTGACCACCGACACCGATGTCACGCTCATCAATATCGAGCTTTCAGGTACCGCCGTATCGGATGCCGATGGCGGCAACGGGGCCGGAATTCGCTATCAAGGCGGCAACCTCGTGCTTGACCATGTCTACATCCATGACAATCAGGATGGATTGCTCGGGGCGGCAGATCCAACCGGCACCATCACCATCACCAACTCCGAGTTCGCCAATAACGGCTCCGGAACCGGTTTCACGCATAACATCTATGTTGGTGCGATTGACACATTTACGATTACCGACAGCTACATCCATAACGCGGTCGTCGGCCATGATATCAAAAGCCGCGCGGCGAACAACATCATCGAAAATAACCGGATCGTAGATGGTCCGTCTGGCACGGCCAGTTATGAGATAGATCTTCCGAATGGCGGCAACGCGACTATCCAGAACAATGTCATCGAAAAGGGGCCGAACGCGCAGAATCCTTACTTCATTTCGTACGGCGAGGAGGGCAATACTTACGGCACCTCCTCGGTGTCTGTTTCCGACAATACGGTGAATAACGACGATCGCGGGGCCGCGGCATTTTTCCACGACTTCATCAGCACCAATAGCATTTCGATCACGGGAAACAGCATGTATGGGCTTACTGCCTCCCAACTTTACTCTGGCTCCGGTAGCCCAACAATCTCCGACAATACGGCTTTGACATCGGAACCAGCGATTGATACCTCTTCTCCGTACTTGCCGCCGTTGGTTTTCAAGTTTCCATGCTTCGCTGGCGGTACCCATGTCCTTACGGACATGGGTGAAGTTGTTGTGGAACAGCTTCAGGTTGGTGATCGGGTTGCTACCATTAGGACTGGCGAATTCCGACCCATCAAATGGATTGGGCATCGTCGGATCAATCTGACCGCACACCCGACGCCGAGAGTCGTCAGGCCTGTCCGCGTCGCGAAGGGCGCGATCGCGGACAATGTGCCTCATCGTGATCTGCTGCTGTCGCCGGATCACGCTGTCTATATCGATGGAACGTTGATTTGTGCGCGCCAGTTAATCAACGGGATGTCGATACGTCAGGATGCCAGCATGACCGCGGTTCATTATCACCATATCGAGTTGGCGTCGCATGATATCTTGCTTTCCGATGGATTGATGACCGAGAGCTATCTGGATACTGGCAACTCCCGTGTCTTCGACAACTCGACAGGGCCGATGTTGCTGCATCCCGATCTCACGGAGGTGCTTCAAGAGCGGTTCACCGGTTCGTGTGCTCCATTTCGCGTGGAAGAATCGGCGGTGAAGCCAGTTTGGCAACGTTTAGCGGATCGGGCGAAACTGTTGGGGTATGTGGCGGTCACCCGGGCGACGAATATTCCAGATTTCCGCCTCCTGGCTGGCACCCGAACGATGGCGGCGGTGCGAGTGAAGCAGCAATGTTACACCTTCATCTTACCACATGATGTCAACGAGGTCAGGTTGGTTTCTCGTGCGGCACTCCCAACGGAATGTCGTCCGTGGCTGGATGACCATCGGCAGCTTGGTGTGTCGATAAGCCGGATCACTTTTCATACCAAGGATGGCGTGATGGAAATGCCGATGGATCATCCCACCCTGACCGATGGCTGGTGGTCAACGGAATGCCAAGGGAAATCATTGATCCGATGGACCAACGGAGATGCGAGACTCAAATTCCCAGAAAGCGTGTGTGGACAAGCGGTTCTGGAAATCCACGTGGCTGGTGACATGGTTTACCCGGTCGCTCGGACTGATGCGGCCGTCCATCCTGGCCTCGCCCGCCCGATGCGAATTGCCTGAAGTGGGCCGATCTGGCGCCAGACCGCTTCGGGGAACCGGCGCCAGTCCGGCCGGTGGACCCTCGGCCGGCGCCACGCGCGGCGATCGACGTTCGGAAGTCCGTTTTCGCCGATCACCTGGTTTGCCTGGAGGACGGTCCAGCGCGGGGCAGGACAATCGCCTGATCCGAGGAAGCGCCGGGCGCCTGATCCGAGGAAGCGTCGGGGCTTTGTCCCGGACCCCACCAAGGGGCTCTACCCCATAGGCGTTAAATTCCTGCCGGACCGGATAGCAGACATGCGATCTTCGTCGTCGTCTGGAGTGGGCGAAACGGCGGTCGCCAATGCGTATCTCCCCCGGGACCGGCGCGCCGCGTCCGATCATTTCGCCGCCGTGCTGGTCGGTCAGCTCCAGATGGGAGAAACCGCCGCGTCCGAGGTCGTAGACCGCGTGCAGCCGCCAACTGGTCGTTTTGGCGCCGGGCTCGCGGAAGCAACCGCTGTCGCTGTCGCAGGCGCGCGGGACGCGCCCGGCCCAGAGCACGGCGGCACCAGGGGCTTTTCCCCCAGTTGGCGGGCCATCACGGCGTCCAGGAACTCGACCGCTTTGTCGAGTCGATACTTCACCGCCGGGTCGCTCATCTCGGCGAAGCCGGGCATCGTGGCCCAGGCGGCCGTCTCGCTCAGCGACCAGCCACCGGGGCCGCGCGCCAGCGCCAGACGCAGCAGGTCCGAGCCGTTGTTGATCTCGCGCTTGCGCTCGATCGCCTTGGTCCGCCGCGCGAGGATGTCGAGATCGAGATCGGCCGGAAGCCGGCGCGGTCGTTCGTCGAACCGGTCCGCCGGGAGAGATGCTGTGTTTCGCATCTGCCCCCAGAATCGTACCGATTCGCGCCGAGTCAAACGTTATTTTAACGCCTATGCGGGCAGGCCAATGCGGGCAGGCCAGCTCAGACCGCGGCGCGCGAGATCACCCGTTCGATTTCGGCGCGGACCAGCCGCTCCACCAGCGGCGGCAGATTGCTGTCGAGCCACGCCTTCAGCATCGGCCGCATTTCCTCGCGGACGAGGTCGGCGATGGTGGGACCACCGCTGAACACCTGGGTGCTCCGATCCGAGGTCAGCGCGCGGACGAGGTTGGTGACGGAACCGGCGGCCGCGTTGGCCGTCTCGATTGAGGCGATGCCGGCGGCGGACAGGGATGCGCTCATGGGAGGTGTCTCCGGTTGGGGTATCGGTGCTGTCTGAGGAATGGGCGTCGGCTCGGCCGCCATCGGCGGGAGATCGGTTGGTGGGGCGGGGGGCAACGGTCGCGGCGGTGCCGTCACGAAAGCGGTATCTCTGGACAGCGACGCTGGTCGCCTGATGAGTGGCGTGTGCGTTCCCGGCCGCGGCACCGGCACCAGCACGGGGGACACTGGCAGCGGAGGCTGAGCCTGTAGTGACGTCGGCGGGAAAGACCGGGCTACGTCCGGCTTCGCCTCCGGGACAACGGGCGGTTCCGCTTCGGCCATGAACGACGGTGCCAAGGCGGGTACCGCGTCCGCCGACATCGGCGCTTCCATCCTGGCGGCGGCGAATTCCGGTGCCGCCGGCGGCTCCATGGCTTCAGCGGTCGTCGGCGCGCCGGCGGAAACCCCGGATGGTTCCACATCTGAGGATGGCACGGGGGGGGATGGCACGGGCATGAAGATTAATTCTTCCGGCGCGACCGGTGCGACCGGTTCGACGGTGGTTACTTTGGCCGCTACCGTCTGCTCCGGTATCGGCGCGGCCAGCACCGTCTCCTC
>CALFNB010000326.1 GCA_937902425.1 uncultured Acetobacteraceae bacterium
GGACGCGGCGGACGCGAGCGGGTTGTACGTGCTGATGCCGATGCGGGTGTGATGACTGACCGCCGAGACAGGCATCAATCCATCGACAGCAGCACGCGCCCGATCGTGGCACGCGACTCGATCAGTCTGTGCGCCTCCGCCGCCTGCTCCAGCGGCAGCACTTTCGCTAGTGCCAGGAGCAACCGGCCACCCTGAATGGCACCGAGCAGATCGTCCATGCGTTTGCCTGCCTCCGCCGCGTCACGCATGTGATTGGCCAGTCGCGGACGGGTGAAGAACAACGATCCGGCGTTCCCCAGAGCCATCGGCGAGATCGATTCCACGAGGCCGGAGGTATTGCCGTACAGCACCACCAGGCCGCGCGGCCGCACGCATTGGATGGTCTTGTCCAGGGTCGCCGGTCCCACCGCGTCGTAGGCGACATCGACACCTTTGCCATCGCCCCACGATTTCACCGCGGCAACGAAATCCTCGTCCCGATACAGGATCACCTGGTCGGCACCGAGGCCTTTCACGAACGCGGCTTTTTCGGCGTTGCCGACCGTTGCCAAGACGGTCGCGCCGCACGCCTTGGCCAGTTGCACCAGCACATGCCCGACGCCACCCGCGGCAGCATGAATAAGACAGGTCATCCCCGGCGCCAGCTTGCCGGTATCGTGCGCCAGATAGTGCGCGGTGGCGCCCTGCGACGGCAGGCCCGCGACATCCTTCAAATCGATCCCATCCGGAACTTTGGTCGCACGCCATGCCGGCACCGCGATGAACTCCGCATAGGATCCGAGCTGCTCGCCGTAGACCACGCGATCGCCTGATTTGAAGGCTGTTACCTTGGCCCCGACGGACACCACGGTTCCAGCACCTCCGCCGCCGATCTTCAGCGGCGACTCGCTCTCATTCAGCGTTTTGCTGGTGCGATAGACGCCCTCGCGCTGGTAGACGTCGGCGAAACCAACCAGCGCATAGTGCAGCCTGACGACGATCTGGTCGGCCGCCGCGACCGGCAACGGCGCGTCGATCAGCGTCAACACCTCCGGCCCACCCAATCTGGGCACCACGATCATCCGCATTTTGTAACGTCCTCTCTTTTAAGTGTTCCCGAACCCGGCTCGCTTCAGCCGCACGATCGCCAGATCCAGCGCCGACAGAAACGCGGAGCGGTCCTTCTGGGTAAACGCTCTCGGTCCGCCGGTGACCAACCCGGCCGAGCGCAGGTCGTCCATGAGGTTGCGGGTCGCGAGCGTATCGCCGATGGATGCTTCGGTGAATTGCCGTCCGGTTGGTCCGATCACGTCGGCGCCCGCCTTCACCGCGCGCGCGGCGAGTGGAATGTCCGCGGTCACGACGACGTCGCCGCGCACCGCCCGCTCGGCGATCCAGTCGTCGGCCGCGTCCGGACCAGAGGCGACGATCACGCGCTCGATCCATGGCGCGGGCGGTATCGCCATTAAGCTGTTGGACACCACGAGCACTTTGGCGCCGTGGCGTTCGGCCACCCGGTAGATCTCGGCTTTGACCGGGCAGGCGTCGGCATCGACGAAGATCCGAATGGGCGCGCGATCCATCGATCTACCGTACCACGCCCCACGCGGAGGCTACAGCCCCAGGCCGCCGTCGAGCAGTATGGTCTGACCGGTCATGTAATCCGACGCATCCGACGCCAGATACAGCGCCAGCAGTCCGACCTCCCGCAACCGGCCAGGCCGCTGGAGCGGAACGGTCGTCCTGGCGCGCTCGGCGGTCTGCCGCATGCGTTCCTCGCCAGATGTCACGACATCCGGAAAAATGCCCGGTGCGATCGCATTGACGTGCACGCCATATGGCGCCCACTCAAGCGCCTGCGCCCGCGTGAAACCCGCCAGCGCGGTTTTGGCCGTGGTATAGATGACCATATCCCGGCCGCCTTGATGCGCGGTCCACGACGCGATGTTGATCACCTTGCCGGAACGCCGCTCCAGCATGTGCGGACCAACGGCACGCGTGCAGAGCAACGCCTCCGTCACGTTGATATCCATGATAAATCGCAACTCGTCGTCGGACACACCGGGTGCACTGTCCTTATTGTCCGGCAGCGTGACCAGCGGCTTGCGAATGGAGTCGCCCAGAGCATTAACCAAAATGTCAATGCGCCCGAACGTCGCCAGGACCTGATCGACGGCGCGCCGGACCTCATCCGGTTTGGTTACATCGGCGATGATCGGAACCACACGGCGGCCGGACGCCGCCGCGATCTCCGCGGCCGTGGTCTCAACATATTTTGTTGTCAGTGCATTTATCGCGATATCAGCGCCGGCCTCCGCCAGCACCTGAGCGATTCCCTTGCCGATACCACGTCCGGCGCCCGTGATGAACACGATCTTTCCGGTGATATCGAATTCGGTGGGCATCATGATGTGCTCTCCTGCTTCACGCGTTGGTCAACCGGCGGGTCAGTTCATCCGGCATACTGAGCATCGGATAATGTCCCGTATCCAACTCAAACCATTTTGCCTTCAGCCGGTCGGCGGCGCGGCGTTGATGCGCCTCGCCCGGGTTCACCGCGCGCCGGCACCAGATCACCGTCGCGTCCCATGGTTTGTCCCAGAAGTCCGTCAGCTTCACCGGCGTCATCGAGCAACCGACCGGATGCGGCGTATAGCGGTCCAGCACCCATTCCCGCATCGCCGGTTCCAGGTCGGCGAACAATCCCTTTTCCGCCTCCTCCCGCGAGGGTCCGGCGGCCAGGCCGAATGGAGGCGGAGCCGAGCGATTGACAATGTCCCGGGTGCGCTCGCCGTTGAACAGCGCCAGAGCATCGACGAGCACGATACGGGCGACGCGATCACGCATTTGTTCCGCCGCGCGACAGACAACCATGCCGCCGGAGCTGGTGCCGACCAGAACAACGTCGCGCAGGTCTTCGTAAAACATCAGTTCGGCGATCTCGGCGGCATGCATCGTGGTGTCGATACCGGAACGTAGCTGATGCCGGCGCTCGGCGCAGCCGTCAAGCGTCGGGGCAAATACGGTATGTCCGGCGGTCCGAAGCCGCGCCGCCACTTGTTGCCAGATCCAACCGCCCTGATAGGACCCATGCACCAGTACGAAGTTCGTCATCGCCGTCGTTCCTCCGGTTTGCTCTTGGGCACGCATACTGAAAGCGCGCGACCGCGAGTCAATGCGCCGTCTTTTTCCACCCTCTGGCCCGGCCGGCCGTCTGGTGGACCTCGTTGACCGGCGAGGGGAGAACTGCTGATCCTCTCCCCACACCATTGGGGAGATAAGCCATGCCGAGCGCCCCTTTCATTGATCCCACCGCGCTGTCTTCACTCGGCCCGGTTCGCTATTTGGATGCGCGCGACCAGGCGGCGTTCGATGCGGGTCACACGCCGGGCGCCGTGCGGGTGCCTCTGGAGGCATGGGATAAGGCGGCCAAGGCGGCCGACATCGGATTTACCGATGCCGCGCATTGGGGCGAAGCGTTGGGGTCGCTCGGCCTGGATCCGTCCGTGACCGCGGTGGCCTATGACAGCGGCGCCATGACCAACGCCGCGCGGG
Source organism: uncultured Acetobacteraceae bacterium (assembly GCA_937902425.1). Classification (GTDB taxonomy): domain Bacteria; phylum Pseudomonadota; class Alphaproteobacteria; order Acetobacterales; family Acetobacteraceae; genus Rhodopila. The sequence continues at coordinate 3,535 of CALFNB010000326.1, forward strand.
TTTGGTTCATTCTGCAGTATTTCGGTCTGAAGTGTGTGATTTTGAACGGTGGGTGGCCCGCGCTCGCCTCGGCGTCCGGGCTGCCGGCGGCGGCCGCGCCATCGGCGGGTGGGTTCCGGGCGAAACCCGGCGTGGGAAAGGTTGGCGTGATCGATCGCGAGACCTTGAAGCGCCAACTCGACGGTGCGGCGCATGTGTTCGACAGCCGGACGCGCGCGGAGTTTACCGGGGAGGACGCGCGCAACAGGCCGCGCTCCGGGCACCTGCCGGGTGCGCGGCATCTGTCGCACGTGGATCTGATGGACAAAGGGGTTGTTTATCCGGCGCCGATCCTGCGTGCCATGCTGGAAAAGGTTGGGTTCGGCCCAGGAGATCACATCGTGACGCATTGCGAGGGAGGCGGAAGGGCGGCTCTGGCCGCGGCCGCCGCGGTGCGCGCCGGGTTCGACGACGTCCGCGTTTACTATCTCAGCTTCGCCGACTGGGCTCGCGACGAGAGCTGTCCGATCGTGCGGAATTAGCTCGTCCCCGAAAACTGGACAGGTAGCTAAGAGAGAGTCTCTCCTGGGAGCGGCCAACCGGCCGAAGGTGAGACATGACCAATACTCGGAAGAAACATGGTCCTGAGTTCAAGGCGAAGGTGGCGTTGGCCGCGGTGCGCGAGGAAGCCACGGTGGCCGAACTGTCGAGCCGGTTCGGTGTTCATGCCAGCCAGATCCACGCCTGGAAGAAGACTTTGCTTGAGGGAACCGCTTCGTTGTTCGTGCGGAGCAACGCCGGCGCGGTCAATGGCGCCGCGGCCGGCGAGGCCTTGCTGGCTCCGCTGTACGAGAAAATTGGCCAACTGACGGTGGAGCGGGATTTTTTTCGCAAAAGGTCTGGGCCATGAACCG
>CALFNB010000327.1 GCA_937902425.1 uncultured Acetobacteraceae bacterium
ATTAACTTTGATAACGCGCGATTTCGTCGGCGCCTGCGTCCGGCGACCGCCCCGTGGCGTTTAAAAATCAGATGGTTGGCGGGTGGATCATGACCCGAATTCTCACTCCGGCATGCTGCGCCGTAGTTGCATCCGCCTCCAGGTTCGCGGGCGATCGAGAGTTTGAATGGACGGCAGTTCGCCGATGCGATGTCGGGTAACCTGGATTTCGCGGAAAGCGTCGATCACCCTCCGAAGCAGGTGGAACACGCCGCTCTGGACCGAGATTTGCTCCAGCGGCGTCTGCGACTTTCGGCTGACGTTGACCCAGGCGCAGGGTGTGCCAGAGCCTGGATCGGTCGCGCTGCTGCTGCCGGCGACAGAACTGGCGGCGTGGGCGTGGCAGCGGTACCGGAGCGTTCCCCAAGCCGCATCGCCCGCGAGCAGCTGAGGCGGCCCGGTCCGCGCGGCTTGGCTATCCCGGTCGGACGTGCTTTGACTAATGCCAGGACCACAACCAGCGAGAGACACGTCGACATGCCTGATGTCCTGGAACGGGAAATCTCCACCACCGACCCCGCGAACCCTCTGACCCTCGACGCCATCGTCGTCGGTGGCGGACTGGGCGGGCTCTATGCCCTGCGCCGGCTGCGCGAAATCGGCCTGACGGCACGGGCGTTCGAGGCCGGCTCCGGGGTTGGCGGCACGTGGTTCTGGAACCGCTATCCGGGTGCGCGCTGCGATGTGGAGAGCATGGAATATTCCTATGCCTTCGACGACGAACTGCAGCAGGAATGGAAGTGGCCCGAGCGCTACGGCACCCAGTCGGAGATCCTGCGCTATATCAACCACGTCGCCGACCGCTTCGACTTGCGGCGCGATGTGATCCTGAACACGCGCGTGACCTCCGCCGTGTTCGATCCCGCGAGCAACACCTGGACGGTGCGGACCGACACAGGGCACGTGGCGCGCGCGCCGTTCTGCATCATGGCCACCGGCAATCTGTCAACGCCGAGGGTGCCGGACTTCAAGGGGATCAACACGTTCAAGGGACGGTGGTACCACAGCGGCCTATGGCCGCATGAGGGCGTGGACTTCTCCGGGTTACGTGTCGGCGTGATCGGCACCGGCTCCTCCGGCGTGCAGATGATCCCGCTGATCGCGGCACAGGCGAAGCATCTGCACGTGTTCCAGCGCACCGCGAATTTCAGCCTGCCCGCGCGCAATGGACCGCTGGATCCGGAGATCGAGGCCACGCATAAGTCCGAATATCCCGCTCGCCGTACGGCCGCTTATGACACGCCGTTCGGCATCGCCGGGTTTCCTCCGCCGGTCAAGGCGGCCCTGGAGGCGACTCCGGAGGAACGCGAAGCGAAGTACGAAGCCAAATGGGCCGAAGGCGGCAGTATCAGTTTCCTGTATTCCTACACCGACCTGCTGGTGAACAAGGCGGCGAACGACACCGCGTCGGAATTCGTGCGTAACAAAATTCGTTCGATCGTGCGCGATCCCGTGGTGGCGGAATTGCTGGCGCCGAAAGATCATCCGATCGGCACCAAGCGGCTGTGTCTCGATACCAATTATTACGAGACTTATAATCGCGACAATGTGACTCTGGTGGACGTGCGAAGCAGTCCAATTCAGGAAATCACTCCGGCGGGTGTAAAGACGGAAGACGCGGAATACGAGCTGGACACGATCGTTTTCGCCACCGGCTTCGACGCGATGACCGGCGCACTGCGGGAGATCGATATTCGTGTCGGCAACGGCCCGACTCTCGCGGAGAAATGGGCCGGCGGACCGTTGACCTATCTCGGGCTGATGGTGTCGGGATTTCCCAACATGTTCACCATCACCGGGCCGGGAAGCCCGTCGGTGAAGACGCAAATGATCGTGGCGATCGAACAGCACATGGACTGGATCGGCGATTGTCTCGCGACGATGCGGGCGCGCGGCATGCACCGGATCGAGCCGCGTCCGGAGGCCGAGCGCGACTGGGTTCAACATGTGAACGATGTCGCCGACGGCACGCTGTATCCGCTGGCGAACTCCTGGTACATGGGCGTGAACATTCCCGGCAAGCCGAAGGTGTTCATGCCGTATGTCGGCGGGTTCGCGGGATATAAGAACAAATGCGACGCGGTGGCGGCGAACGATTACGAAGGTTTCGTGATGTCGCGGTGATTGCTCATCCCCGCTCGTTGATCAGATCCAACGGGAAAATCGGGCGCCGTATCCGCTCGAAATTCAGAATCCCATAGTCCGACGTGCAGACGCCGAGACCGTTGCATTCGACCACATGTTTCGCCAGCGCTCCGAGGTCGGCACGCCAGTGCACGCGGCTTTTGATCGCGACGTAGCGCTTTTTCGCCGGGTCGATGCCGACCACTTTGAACAGACCCAGGTCGCTTGGTTCGTTGTGCCGGCTGATCAGCACGATCTCCACATTGCCGGTGTCCAGCACCGCCATCGGACCCATCGACACTTTGAGGCCGCGCCGCATCGGGCTGTCGCTGACGAAATAGCCCGCCGACAATGTGCGCACCGTGCCGCGCACCAGAAGCGGTTCGTTGGTTCCCGGGATTGACGGCATCGCCATGCGGCCGCCGATCTTCAGTTCGACCGAGGCGCCGACGCCCGCGCGCATCGCCGCCTGGACCGCGTCCGGATCGTAAATGCCGAAGAACACCACGTCCTCCAACCCTTGCCGGATGATTTCCGCCAGCACCGTCGTCGTATCCATGGTGCCGCCCGAGGCGGAGTTGTCGCAGTGGTCCAGCATCACCACCGGCCCATCCAACCCTTTCGCTCGGGTAACGGACTCCTCAAGCGGCTCCGTCTGGAACGTAAACGCCTGACGCTCGGCCCAGGCGGCGTCGAGCAAACGGGTGACGAGGCGTTGCGCGGCGGCGGCGTCGCCATCGGTCACCACCACCGCGCTGAGACCCGCCTGCGAGACGTCGGCGTGCGGAAAGCCGGTGAAGACACTGGCGACGAGCGCCTCGCCGCTGGTCTCCATCGCCGCTGCCATTGCCTGCAGTTCCTTGTTGGGCGAGCGGTAACTGCCTTGCGCCATCACGTGCGGCAGCATCGGCGCATTGCCCCAGGCGATAACGGGGTTCACTTCCCCGCGCAGGACGCGAACCAAAGTACGGCCGGCGCGCTCCGCGGTTGGCAAATGGTCGACGTGGGGATAAGTCCGGTAGCCGGCGATCACGTCCGCGCGGGACACCATCCCGTCGAAAATATTGGCGTGCATATCGAGCGAAACCGACAGTTTCGTATTCGGTGCGACCGCGCGGACCCGGCGTAACAACTCTCCTTCCGCGTCTTCAAACTGGCGCGTGACCATCGCCCCGTGCAGATCGAGCATGATGGCGTCGAAAGTTCGCGCGCGCAGCGCATCGGTGATCAGGCCGCAAAACAGATCGAACGCATCGTCGTCGACCGGTCCGCTCGGTGGCGCGGCGGCGGCGACCGGCAACACGACCTCGGCGCCGAGTTCCTCCGCTATCGCGAGGTAGCGGCCCAGACAGCTGGTCGTGCCCTGGTAGAAGTCGATCGCGGCCTGCCCGGTCAGCAGTGTTTCGCCGTCGGGACAGAACCGCGCGACCGGCGTCGGCACCGGAGAGAACGTGTTGGTTTCATGTGAAACCCTGGCGATCAACAGGCGCATGACGTCTCAGTATCCCAGCAGCGTAGCGTAACGATCCCGGCAGAAAGCGGTATCGCCGAACGTGGCGCGGGCGACACGAGCGCGCTTCATGAAGAAGCCGATCTCGTGCTCATCGGTCATGCCGATGCCGCCATGCATCTGCACGCCCTCGTTGCCGCACAGGTCCAGCGTGTCGTTGGCCTTGCCCTTCGCGAGCACGGCCAGTGCCGCCGCGTCATTGGTGTTCTCGTCCAACGCCGAGCAGGCGGCGATCACGGCCGAGCGGGTGACCTCCACTTCGCAGAACATTCGCGCGGCCCGATGCTTCAGCGCCTGGAACGAACCGATCACGACGCCGAACTGTTTGCGGTCCTTCAGGTATTGCACCGTCCGTTCGAATGCTTCCGCCGCCGAGCCCAGAATCTCAGCGGCCAGACAGGCGCGGGCGCGGTCGAGCACGCGGTCGAGCACATCGGCACCGCCATCGATCCGGCCGAGCACGGCATCCGGCCCCACGGTCACGTTGTCCAGCCGCACCTGAGCCGCGTTCCGGCTGTCGATCATGATCGTGCGCGGACGGGTAACACCGGCCGCATCCCCGGGCACCAGGAACAGCGTGATCCCATCGCGGTTATCTCGCCCGCCCGACGTGCGTGCCGCGACAATCAGAAAATTCGCGACATGGCCATCAAGGACGAAAACCTTCTGCCCGTTCAGCCGATAGCTCGCGCCCTGCTTCTCGGCCTTCGTGGCGATCCGGTACGGCTGATGCCGCGAGCCCTCCTCCAGCGCCAGCGCGAACAGGCGTTCCCCGGCCACCAGCGGCGGCAAATGCTCCGACTTCTGATCGTCCGAGCCCGCCATCGACAACAGCGAGGCACCAACCAACGCGGTCGACACCAGGGCCGATGCCGCCAGCGTCCTTCCCGCCGCCTCCATCACCTGGGCCAGGCCCATTACGCCGAAGTCGGTGCCGCCGTGGTCCTCGGGCACCAGAAAGCCGGTCCAACCGAGTTCCGCCATCTCCCGCCACAGGGCGCGCGAGAAGCCATCAGGGTCGTTGGTGTCGCGCAACTTCCGCAATGCCGTGATCGGCGCGCGTTCTTTGAAGAAGTCATGCGCGGTATCGCGCACCATCTGGGTATCGGAGGAAAGTATCAGCGGCATTGTCGTTCGTCCTTTATTTCGGGCGCTGGCATTTCGGGCGGCGCTGACGGCCTGTCTCGGCTGTCGTCGTCACCTCCCCGATCGTTATCCCGCCTCACCTGGCGTCATCCGAGGGACGAGCCCGGGGATGACGCGAGAGGCAGCGGATAACGCGAGGGGCATCCTAATCCGGCAACGCCAGAACCCGTTTCGCGATGATGTTGAGCTGGATTTCCGACGTCCCGCCCTCGATCGAATTGGCTTTCGAGCGCAACCATTCGCGGGTCAGGCGGATCTCATCATCGGTGAACGGCTCGCCCTCCCAGCCAAGCGCGTTGAACCCCTCCGCCGCGATCAGCATTTCGTAGCGCGTCTTGTTCAGTTCGGTCGCGTAGTATTTGAACATCGCCGACATCGGGCCCGGCGGCGAGCCCGCTTCGGCTTCCTCGGCGGCGCGGCGGCGGGTCAATTGGAAAGCGTGCGCATTCATCGAATAAGTGGCGATGCGGTGGCGCAATTCCGGATCGGCGATACGGCCGTTCTCCTCGCCGGCGTATTGTTTCGCCAGATCTTCTGGCGTCACCTCGAATTTTTGCGCATTGCGGGCACCGATGCCGCCAATGCCTTTGCGCTCGTGTTCCAGCAGACGTTTGGCGATGGTCCAGCCCTTGTTCAATTGTCCCACCAAATGACTGGCGGGCACCCGCACATTCTCGAAGAACGTTTCGCAGAACACCGACTTGCCGCTGATCAACCGGATCGGCCGCGGCCGCACCCCGGGGTCGTCCATGTCGATCAGCAGGAAGCTGATCCCATCATGCTTCTTCACGGTCGGATCGGTGCGCACGAGGCAGAAAATCCAGTCCGACAAATGCGCGTTCGACGTCCAGATCTTGTGCCCGTTGACCAGGAAGTGCTCGCCCTGCAACACCGCCCGCGTCGACAGGCTGGCGAGGTCGGACCCGGCCCCTGGCTCGGAATACCCCTGGCACCAGCGAATTTCACCGCGCACGATTTTCGGGATATGTTCCTGTCGTTGCTCCTCCGTGCCGTATTCCAACAGCACCGGGCCGAGCATCGACAACCCCATCCCGCGCAACGGCGAGCGGCAGCCGAGATCCTGCATTTCCTCTTCCAGGATCAGCGCTTCCTCACCAGACAACCCGCCGCCGCCATATTGCTTCGGCCACGTGGGAGCGGTCCAGCCCTTCTCCGCCATACGATCCAGCCAGATTTTTTGCTCTGACCGGACGTAATTGGCGCGCTTGCCGCCGGCGACCTGTTCCTCCTCGGGCATGCGGGTGCGCATGGCGGGCGGGCAATTGACTTCCAGCCAGGCACGGGTCTCCGCGCGAAATGTCGTCAGATCGGTCATGCGATTTCCTCCGGCAACCTCCCCGCACTGTCCCTGAACCGACCCGCGGGTCAAGTCCCTCCACTCATCAAACCGCCGCGCGAGCGCTGCCTCCGCTTCAGCCACGACGCGGAGAACGACGGCCGCGCGGATGAGCAATACGAAAGACCTTGAACGCCGCCGGCGTTTCCGTGCAGGATGGCCGCCAAATAAGCGGCTCGGCTCAAACGTGATGACCGGACGAACCGGTATCGGGTGGCCGTGACGCAGGGAGGCTACCATGCCAACACAGCACTTCGACTGGATCGCCCACCACGCCGCGAATCGCGGCGGCACTCTCGCGATGGTCGACCTGGCGACCGGCCGCACCTTCACCTACGCGGCGTTCCACGACCGGGTCGGGCGGCTCGCCTCCGGGCTACGATCCAGCTACGGCATCGGCCGCGGCGACCGGGTTGGGGTGCTCGCCCACAACTCGACCGATTTGTGCGAGATCCAGTTCGCCTGCACCCGCCTCGGCGCGGTGTTCGTACCGATGAACTGGCGCCTGACAGTGCCCGAATTGACCTTCATCGTCGGCGATTGCTCGCCCGTCGTGCTGATCCACGACCCCGAATTCCAGGACGCCGCGCTACAGCTCGCCGCCGCGTGCGGGGTCCGCCATCTCTGCGAACGCGATCCCGACAACAACGCCTATGAGCGTTTGATCGCACGCGCCGCGAATGACGTCGTTCCGGAGCCACTCACCCACGACGATACCGCGACGATCCTTTACACGTCGGGCACCACGGGCCATCCCAAAGGCGCGATCATCACCCACGGCATGCGGTTCTGGCAGACGGTGAACCTGACGGGACCCGAGCGGCTGACCGCCGACAGCGTCTGCCTCGTCACGCTGCCACAATTTCACGTTGGCGGACTGGATGTCTACGCCAATCCGTGTTTTCATTTCGGTGGCAAAGTTCTGGTGATGCGCGGCTATGATCCGGCGGCGACGTTGCGGCTGCTGTCGGATCCGGAAGCCGGCATCACGCATTACATCGGTGCGCCGGCGCATTATTTGTTCATGGCGCAACTACCCGAGTTCGAGACAGCGGTGTTTGATCCAAAGCTGCTGGCCTGCATCGCCGCCGCCCCGGTGCCGTTGCCGCAGTTGCGCCAATGGGAGGCGCGCGGCCTGCCGCTGCTGCAAGGCTACGGCATGACCGAAACCTGCGGTGTCGTAACGATGATGGATCCTGACGACCGCGTCCGCAAGGCCGGTTCGGCGGGCAAACCCTGCCTGCATGTGGCGGTTCGCCTGGTTCGTGTCGACGGGACCGAGGCGCCGCCTGGCGAAATGGGAGAACTATGGGTCAAGGGCCCCAGCGTCACACCCGGCTACTGGAAGAACGACGCGGCGAACCAGTCCGCGTTCACCGACGGCTGGCTGCGCACCGGCGACGCCGCGCTGACGGATGAGGAAGGCTTTTACTATATCGTCGACCGCTGGAAGGACATGTACATCTCCGGCGGCGAGAACGTTTATCCGG
>CALFNB010000328.1 GCA_937902425.1 uncultured Acetobacteraceae bacterium
GCCCTCCTTGGTCATGCATGGCTTACCCGCGTTGCGAGCGGATGGGATGCTGGCCGCGGTGCCCCATATCGGCGTGGGAGACCCGCGGTGGCGTTTGCTTTTCGACCCTCGCAATTGCGCCGCGGGTGCCCCATTTTTGCCTGGGCTCCATTGCGGGTCCTGATTTGGGCCGGGGCTCCATTGGGGGTCCCGATTTTGGGTGGAGTAAGGATCACGAAATGGACGCAGTGCCGATTTCCGCGACGCGGGGGGTGTGCCAGGCGCCCGCGCGTGCTTATACTGATGTTAATCGGTTGCTCATCGCTCCGGCTGTGTGCGACCCTCTTTCACCGTGACAACGAGTGACCCCGCATGAGTAATTTTGGCCGCAACCTGGCGCTTTGGGTGATTATCGCCCTGCTGCTGGTCGTGCTGTTCAACCTGTTTCAGCCTGGCGTCACGCACACCAGCGCGACCCAGATGGCCTACTCGGACTTCCTGACCGAAGTGAACACCGGCCGCGTCCGCGACGTGGTGATCCAGGGGCGCACCGTATCCGGCCAGTTGACCGACGGCCGCACGTTCCAGACCTATACGCCGGACGACCCGTCGCTGGTCGGGCGCCTGACCGACAAAGGCGTGCGTGTCATCGCCAAGCCCGAGGATAACGACGTCAACCCGCTGCTGCATTTGCTGCTGAGCTGGTTCCCGATGTTGCTGCTGATCGGGGTCTGGGTGTTCTTCATGCGCCAGATGCAATCCGGCGGCGGACGCGCCATGGGCTTCGGTAAGTCCCGCGCCCGCATGTTGACCGAAAAACAGGGTCGCGTGACGTTCGACGACGTCGCCGGCATCGATGAGGCCAAGGCCGAGCTGCAGGAAATCGTCGAGTTCCTGAAGGACCCGCAGAAATTCCAGCGCCTCGGCGGTAAGATTCCGAAAGGCGTGCTGCTGGTTGGCCCGCCCGGCACCGGTAAGACATTGCTCGCGCGTGCCATCGCGGGTGAGGCGAACGTGCCGTTCTTCACCATCTCGGGCTCCGACTTCGTGGAGATGTTCGTCGGCGTCGGCGCGTCCCGCGTGCGCGACATGTTCGAGCAAGGCAAGAAGAACGCCCCCTGCATCATCTTCATCGACGAAATCGACGCGGTCGGCCGCCATCGTGGCGCCGGTCTCGGCGGCGGCAATGACGAACGCGAGCAGACGCTGAACCAGATGCTCGTCGAGATGGACGGGTTCGAGTCGAACGAGGGCGTCATCCTCATCGCCGCGACCAACCGGCCCGATGTGCTGGACCCGGCGCTGTTGCGGCCCGGCCGGTTCGACCGCCAGGTGGTGGTGCCGAACCCGGATGTGGTCGGACGCGAGAAGATCATTCGCGTGCATATGCGCAAAGTGCCGCTGGCTTCGGACGTGGATCCGAAAACCATTGCCCGCGGCACGCCCGGCTTCTCCGGCGCCGATCTCGCCAACCTGGTGAACGAGGCCGCGTTGCTGGCCGCGCGTCTGGGCAAGCGCGTCGTCGCCATGGCGGAGTTCGAGCACGCCAAAGACAAGGTGATGATGGGCACCGAGCGCCGCTCCTTGGTGATGAGTGAGGCGGAGAAGCGGATGACCGCCTACCACGAGGCCGGTCACGCACTGTGCGCGATGCATGAGCCGGAATGCGATCCGGTGCATAAGGCGACCATTATTCCACGCGGCCGTGCGTTGGGGTTGGTGATGAGTCTGCCGGAGGGCGATCGTTACTCGAAGTCGAAGTCGAAGCTGACCTCGGAACTGACCATGGCGATGGGCGGACGGGCCGCGGAAGAGATCATCTTTGGCCCGGACAAGGTGTCCAACGGCGCGGCGGGCGACATCAAGATGGCGACCGATCAGGCGCGGCGGATGATCACCGAATGGGGCATGAGCGATACGCTCGGTATGATCGCTTATGGCGACAACAGCCAGGAAGTGTTCCTCGGTCACTCGGTGACGCAGAGCAAGAACGTGTCCGAGGAGACCGCGCGGCAGATCGATGGTGAGATCAAGTCGCTGATCAACCGGGCGTATGAAAAAGCGCGGCGGATCCTGAGCGAGAATGTCGAGGAACTGCACCGGCTGGCGAGCGGCCTGCTGGAGTACGAGACGCTGAGCGGTGATGAACTGCGCACGGTATTGCGCGGCGAGAAGGTGATCCGCACCGTGGTGGACGAACCGGCACCCGAGAACCGGCGCGCTTCTGTCCCGACGTCCGGCCGTCCCGCCACGCCGCCGCCCCCGGCCGGAGGCGCCGCGCCCGCGCCGCAGCCGGGGTAAGATCACGCACACGCGGGCCATTGGGCGGCTAATGGGGTGCGAGCGGGTATTCGCGGGTTCGTGCGGCAGGCGGCGCTGGTCCGTCTGCCGCACTGCCTCGTCAAGGTTCTGATCGGACATGACTGACCCGTCGGGACCAGAGCAATTCCGCGTCATCTATCCGTTGAGGAGCTCAGCCATCGTGGATGTGAGGGCTGAGTTTGAACATTACGATCAGGCGACGATACTCTTCCATTGGACCACGGCCGTTTTGGTATTGATACAATGGTTTGGGGCGCAGACGATCGATTGGTTCCCGCGTGGCGCGTTACGGGTCGATGCCAGGTCGGTGCACATCACGCTTGGCTTGCTGTTGGCCATGCTTCTGGTGGCGCGGATCGTCTGGCGCCTGATTCTGGGGCGCCGCTTACCGCCGGCCGAGGACGGTATCCGTTACGTTGCCGCCAAGGCCGCGCACTGGGGCCTTTACGTTCTGCTCCTGGCCATGGTGCTCGTGGGCATCGTGCTGACCTGGACGCGAGGGGACAACATCTTCAACCTTTTCAGTATTCCCGCCTACGACCCCGGCAATCGCGATCTCGCGGAGCAGATGCAGGATGTTCACGCCACTATTGGTTGGATCCTCCTCGCTGTCGCCGGACTGCACACGGCGGCCGCTCTTGTGCATCACTACATCTTTCGCGACAAAGTTCTCGCCCGGATGCTGCCGGGTGGGTAGGTGAACCTGGTGCATCGTCGCCAACGCTGAAGGTCAGGGTTTTGGATGTGGCCGAAGTCACCTGAACCGACCTGCATGGACCCGGCCGGGCCATTCAAATCAGGTCGTTTTGATAACCGAATGGACTGGTGAGGGACCACCGTTTCCGCTTTAATTTCATCTCGAAAATGTATGGGCATGAAGCCCGTCGCGACAGGTTTCGCAGCGGGGTCAGGCGAAGCATCCGTCCAATAAGTGGCCGCCCATGCGACTGTTCGTCGCGCGGATTTTCACCAACCGCGCCACCACCACGATCCGTGCAGTACTCGAAATCGCCTTCACTTCATCTGTGTTGAAAATGGCGCGGC